>JAEYPL010000320.1 GCA_023410905.1 Pseudomonadota bacterium | reverse complement strand
ACCGGCAGCACGAGCTGGCTCTCCGATGTCGTAAAGGCCAGCGGATAGAGGAACTGCGCCCAGCTGACGGTAAAGGCGAAGATCGTCGCCGCAATCAGCCCCGGGAGGGCGACGGGAATGAAGATCTTCGTCAGCGTCTGCGTCCATGTGGCGCCGTCGATCAGCGCCGCCTCGTCGAGTTCCTTCGGAATCGACGCGAAGTATCCGATCATAATCCAGGTGCAGAAGGGCACCGTCAGCGTCGGATAGAGGATCAGCAGCACCCACCAACGATTGATCAGCTCGATCCCTGTCAGCTCGTTGAATACCGCCATCATCTTGAAGAGCGGAATGAACAAGAGCGTCTCGGGAATGAGATAGGTCAGGAACACACCGGTCGCGAGCACCGTCGAGCCCCAGAAGCGCATTCTCGACAGCGCGAACGCGGCGGGCACGCTGATGAGCATGGTGATGATGACGACGGAGACGGAGACGACAGCCGAGTTCCGGAAGAATGTGAGGAACGTGCTCGAACCGAGAAGCTCCCTGTAATTCGAGAGCGTCGGATCGAAGACCCACCACGGGTTTGTAATCGCCGATATCTCCTGACTGGTCTTGAGAGACGTGATCAGCATGTAGAGCGGCGGCGTGAGGAAGAAGATCACGAACAGGACCAGGAAGAAATAAGACCAGCGCAGAGCCCACCGCCGATCACGGCTCATGCTGCCGTAGCGGGGCTTGGTGGCTGCCGGCACGGAAGATGTCGCAGTTGCAGTCATGCCTCGTTCCCCCGCTTGACGATATCCCGCAGAATGAAGATCGCTCCGATGGTGAGGATGGGCACCATGAACAACGAGACCGACGCGCCGAGCGGGATATCACCACCCTCGATACCAAGGCGGAACGCCCAGGTCGCGAACACGTGAGTCTGATCGAGAGGATCACCACGCGTGAGAACCCGGACGATATCGAAATTCGCAAACGTGACGATCGTCGAGAAGAGCGCCGTGATCATGATGATATTGCGCATCATAGGGAGTGTCACAAAGCGCATGGTCTGCCACCAGTTCGCGCCGTCGATCTTAGCCGCCTCATAGAGCTGTTCCGGCACCGACTTCAGTGCAGCGAGATACATGATCATGAAGAAGGGCGCGCCGATCCAGACGTTGACGAGGATCACGCAGAAACGTGCCCAATTCGCATCCCCAAGCCAAGGAATGCCGCTCAGGCCGATATTCTCGAGTATCCAGTTGAAGGCCGAATAGGAGGGATCGAAGAGCCAGAGCCATGCGAGCGTGCTCATCGCGGGCGGAATCACCCATGGGATGAGCAACATGCCACGCCACTTGCGCTGCCCTTTATCCGGAATGTTGTGCACAAAGTGCGCGACGAAGAAGCCGATGATGGCTTTGAAGAAGACCGCCGTGATCGCAAAGATGCAGCTCTGCCAGACGACCATCCAGAACGTTTCGCGCTTGAACAGGAACGTAAAGTTCGACAAGCCAACGAAGCGCTCCATGGACTTGTTGAGCATCGCCAGATGCACGGCGTAGAGAGCGGGGTAGATGACGAGAATAGCAATCAGCAGAATCAGCGGGAGCGCCATCATGAACGCTATCGTTGATTTCCGCTGAAAGGCCTTCTGCAGTGAGCTGCGCCGATCCGCACGTATCACTGCCCCGTCCTGTTTGATTGTTGCGTCGACCATCTATCGACCTCTCAGATATGCGTGTTCACAGGCACGCAACGACGCGTCCGCAGGCTCGTCATTGCGGCCCGGAATAGCGGGGGTCGTCGGCACTTCGACGGACGTGCGTAGCATCAAGCCCTCACGACACTGCTCGCCGCCGCCCTCCCGCACGAGCAGGAAGGCGGCTAAAGGCGAGATTCAGTCGTCAGGTCCGCATGAATCCCTCGATCTCGCTCTCGGCCCATGCGAGCACCGCATCGAGCTTCTCGCCGCGGTGATAGCGGACGATCATCTTGGTCATCAGGCCTTGGGTGTAGATCTGCTCGGCGATGCGATGCGGACTTGGCGCAGCCGCGATCGAGAGCACCTGATGGTTATGCGGATTGGCGTAGTGGTACATCGTGCCCTTGGGCGGCGCCATTTCGGCCCAGGTCTTGAAAGTCGAGAAGTTGGCATAGGCCGGGATATCGTACCCCTTGCTTGCCTCGACCATGCTTTGTGCCGCAGCTTCTGTCGACAATGCCCGCAGTAACGACTTTGCGGCGGACTTGTTCTTCGAGAAGCCCCAGATGCCCCAGAAATAGGGGAGAAACGGCGCGTGGCGTCCGGACGGACCGCTCGGCATGCCGTGATGCCAGATATGCTCAGCGATCTGCGGCGCGTCGCGCACGGCCACCGCCCACGCCGATGGCGGGTTCATGATCGAGGCACCGCGGCCTGACACGAGCCATTTGTTGTTCGACGCGTCGTCCCACGAAGGTGCGTCGGCTGGCAGTTCAGCCGTCAGCTCCTTCATGTACTCCATGGCTTGGCGAACCTTGTCCGTCTTTACGGTGATGTTTTCCTTCTGATCGACAAGCACAGCGCCGTACGAATTGAAGAAGGCACCGGCCGTATCAACGGAGTCCGATGTGGTGCCGAGGCCGATACCGAAAGCAACGCCCGCTTTGTTGCAGGCCTTCGCGGCCTTGAGATACGTCTCCATGTTCCAGCCATCGGCCTTGGGCGCCGCACCGGCGGGATACATGGCGAGGATATCCACGCCAGCGTGTTGCTTGAGCAGATCGATACGCGAGGCCGGGCCTTTGATCTGGCTGCCCGCCGTGGAGGGAACACCAACCCACTTGCCATTGATCTTGCCGAGATATTCGACCGTCGAGTTGACGGTTCCATTCTGCTTGATGAGATCGGCCATGATGTCGCCGACGTCTTCGAGCGTGCCTGCATGACGAGCCGGCTGCCACGTCGGCATGGAAAGGATATCGTGGCCCGATTTGGCCTGCGCTTCTGCGGCAATCGTCAGGAGGATCTTGTTGCCTTGCGAGGTGATGAAGTCGATTTCGACGTTCACCTTCTCCTTCTCACCCCAGGCCTTGGCAACCGTCTCAATCGCTTTGTTTGCTCCAGGTACCCAATGATCCCAGAAGCCAACCTTGAGCGTGCCGGCAGACTGCGCCGAACTGACGTAAGGGGCCGCAACGACACCACCGACAGCAGCAGCACCCGTGGCAACAAAGCGCCGACGGGTCATCGTCTTCTTCTTCATGAACGTTTCCTCCAAACGTGGTTGAATTTTTTTGTTTATTGCCGTGTCGGCTTTGACAGATCACGGATGACGCAACTTAGTATGACCGAGACATATTAGGCCCGGCCCCAGCGCGGCGCCACCAAAAATTTGCGTAGCTTCCAGTGCTATTGCCGTGAGTAGCCCTCGATTTCCGTCGCCGCCCAGGCGAGCGTCTTTTCGATGCTCTCACCGCGGCCGATCCGTACAATCATCTTCGGCATGACGGCGTTGGTATAGAGCTGCGAGGCGATCTGCGGCGGTGCCGGAGAGCACGGCATCGCGTTTCTCTGGTCACCCCGATTCGGATAGTGCGAAAGCGTTCCTGGCGGCGGTCCTTGGTCGTCCCACACCCTGTAGTCGAGCAGCTTCTGGTAAGGCGGGATGTCGTATCCCGCGGCGCCCGCCACGATCTTGCGGATGTTGTCCGGCTGGTTCATGTGAACCATCAGGCTCTTCGCCGCCGACTTGTTCTTCGAGAAGTTCCAGAGACCCTGATAGCGCGGCAGCAGCGGTGCGAAGCGCCCCTTCGGGCCCTTCGGCATGGCGTGCGTCCAAAGCTTTGCGGCAACATCCGGCGCGTCGCGCTTTGCGACGACCCAGGTGCTCGGTGGATTGAAGATCAACGCCCCCTTGCCGGAAAGCAGCCACTTGTTGTTCGAGGCGTTGTCCCACGAGGCGACGTCGCTCGGCAGGAAGGCAAAGAGGCGCTTCGCATACTCGAGGACCTGGCGCACTTCATCCGAGTTCACCGTGATGTTGCCCTTGGCATCGACGAGCGCCGCACCGTAGGCCGAAAACAACGCGCCCACCCAGTCGAGGCTGTCGGTGGTGGCGCCGAGCGGCAAGCCGAAGGAATGGCCGGCCTTATGGCACTTTTCAGCGGCAGTGAGAAACGTGTCCCACGTCCAGCTGTCGGCCGCCGCCGTCGGATCTTTCCCGGCCGGATACATGGCCTGCACATCGATCCCCGCGAACTCCTTGAAGTAGTCAATGCGCGAGCACGGGGGCAGGATCAGCGAGCCCCGCGTCGACGGCACGACATTCCAGGTGCCGCTGGCGGTGCCGATGTATTCCATGGCCTCGGAGATCGGGCCATTGGTGGCCAGAACCTCCTTCATCACATCGCCGACGGGCTCGAGCAGGCGGGTATACTGCGCCGGTTCCCATGCCGAGAAGTCCATGACGTCGTGACCGGCGCGCGCTTGTGCTTCGGCGGCGATCGTCAGCAGCAGCTTGTTTCCCTGCGTGCTGAGGTAGTCGATCGTGAGATCGACCTTCTCCTTCTTGGCCCACTCCTGGGCGATGTCGTCCATGACCTTGTTACCGCCAGGCACCCAGTGATCCCACAGACCAAGGGAAAGCTTTCCCGCGGCTTGGGCGGTGCTGACATGAGGCGCTGAAATGGCCGCGGCGGCCGCGGCGGCAGAACCGGCTACGAAACGACGACGCGTAATCCTCTTCCTGGACATGGTTGCTTCCTCCCTTGGTTCTCGCCATGCCGCAGGCGCGCGCAATCACATCCCACTGCCGCGTAGGGCATGGCGATGTCGTTCAGCGAACGCGCGCGTCGACGGATAATCATGGCGTTTCCTGCGGCAAGCATTTGCCGCTGTCGGGGTTGGTTTGCCCAACTCCTCGACGTCCCCTGCTTTCGTCACGAAATCCGGGCGGCGGACAGGGGGCGCCGCTCTGCCCGCTGAAAAGGCCGGGCCGGCGCAGTTAATCGCATTCTGCGCGGATTGGATAGCTGTGCAGCGTGTTGCAGTGCGCACAAGCGCGAGGTGCCTGCGTGCTGCTGTGCACATGCAGTTGATCTGACGCGAGTGGGCGCAGATAGTGCCGGCCCCGCATGGGCGCGATCGCCCCACCTGAGGAAGTCATGACACATCCACATCGGCACTGGGCGTCGCGCCTGCCGTTCTACTACGGCTGGCTGATCGTACTCATTGCCTTCGTGACGATGGCCGTCGCCGTGACGGCAAGGACGACCTTCTCGCTGCTCATGCCGCCGCTCATCGACGAGTTCGGCTGGGATCGCGGGCTCGCCGCCGGCGCGTTCTCGTTCGGCTTTCTCGTATCGGCCATCCTCGGCCCCATTGTCGGCCGAGCCATGGACAAACACGGGCCGCGCATCGTCATTCCGACCGGTGCGGTGCTGTTGTCCTCCGGTCTCCTTCTCGCGCCATACATCGAGCAGCCGTGGCATCTCTATTCGACGCTCGGCATGTTGGTCGGCGGCGGCTCCAACATGATGACCTACACGGCGCATTCGCAGTTCCTGCCGAACTGGTTCGTGCAACGACGCGGGCTCGCGATCAGCCTGGCCTTCTCCGGGGCTGGTGTCGGTGCCATCGTCCTGCTGCCGTGGCTGCAGACGATCATCCTGAGCGACGGCTGGCGCACGGCTTGCTGGACCATGGGCTGCCTCGTGCTGATTGTGGCCGGCCCTCTCAATCTGCTCGTGCGCAGAGCACCGGCCGATATCGGCTTGCTGCCCGATGGCGAGACGAAGCCCGGATCGTCGTCGGCTTCCACACCACGTCACGCGGCCCTGATTGTCGACAAGGCATGGGTCGCGACGGAGTGGACGCTCGCGCGCGCCATGAGGACGGCGCGGTTCTGGTGGATCGTGATTGCGTACTTCTGCGCGCTCGTCGCGTGGTACGCCGTGCAGGTCCATCAGACGAAATACCTCACCGAGATCGGCTTCACGCCGATTGTCGCCGCCTGGGCACTCGGCGCCGTGAGCGTGGTGAGCATTCCCGGTCAAATCATTCTCGGTGGCTTATCGGACCGACTTGGGCGCGAGTGGATCTGGACTGGCGGTTGCGCGGGATTTGCCGTGGCCTATGTCGCGTTGATTGCCCTTGAGCAAACACCCTCGATGGCGCTCCTGTATCTCATGGTGTTTGCGCAGGGCTTCTTCGGCTACACGCTGACATCCGTAATGGGGCCAATAGTCGTCGAGATATTCGAGGGACCGCACTTCGGCGCCATATTCGGGACGATCACGGTGGCTCTTGTGTGCGGTGGTGCGGCCGGGCCGTGGATTGCGGGCGTCGTGCACGATGCGACCGGCAGCTACCGGCTCGCCTTCATCCTGATCATCGGCTGCTGCATTGCATCCGCCGTCTCGATCTGGCTGGCATCACCGCGAAAAGTTCGTCTCGTGCCGGGGCGCGTGCCCAAGGCCTGAGCGAACGATGCGTTCTCTACCGTGCGCTCACGAGCCCATCGTCGAGAAGCTGGCGGTGAAAACTCAGGATGTCCTCGCGCCGCGGGCAGTCGAACCACAAGCCATCGCAGATCTGCTTGAGCCTTTTGCGGCCCGCATGGGCATCCGACAAGGGAAGTCCGGCAGCCTCCAGCAGCACCGTACCGAGATAGGGGACATCGAGGACGTCCGGGCTCGAAAACTCCGGCCGGAAGCGTACGCCATTGATGGTGTAGAACGTCTGGTAGCCGATCGAGCCACGCTCGACGAGTACGTCCTCGGCTTCCGTGCCTTCGTTGTACCCGAGCAGCAGACGTGTCGCCATCGGGTGATGGTCGCCGTAGCGCACGATGAGGAAGCGCTCCTTCGGAAAGCGGCGCTCGAGCTCGCCGAGCAGGTACTGATAGTCGAGGCGCGAGAGCCACAAGCGGCGCAGCACCTCATTCATCTCGGGATGTGTTCCCGGGCCGCCCGCCGGCACATCCATGTGCGGCTCGTAGGGAATGTCGTAGGGCCAGTGGCCAGCCATGGTCTCGATGAATGAGAACAGCGGCGCGCGCGACTTCGCGAAGTGGCGCTCCATTTCATTGAGCGCATTGTCGTAATAGAAGCGGTCGCGCTCATCCGCGCGCTTGGCACCCTGGTCCTTCGCATCGCGCAGATCGTCGATGCCGACACTCTTGAAGAAGCGTTCGGCGCCGGTGAACGAGCGCAGCATGGGGTAGAACATCACGTTCCGGAACCCGCACTTGCTCAGGATGTTCGGCATCGTCTCGCTGATCTTGCCGGTCATGAGCCGCTGCACGAAGAGGCGCATGCCGCCGAACGAATAGCTCGAAAGCCCCGTCATGACCGAGAACTCGGTGAGCACGGAGGCACCGCCGTACGTCTCGACCCTCAACTTGTAAGAGTTACCGTCATCGGAGCGGAAGAAGTCGTCGAGGCGACGATCGTATTGCAAGCTCGGAAACAGGGATGGCTGAACCGCGGACTCGTGGTGAATGAGGATGATGTGCGGTGGCTCGTCGGCCGGCGTGCAGCTCACCTTGGGCTCGAGGCGCGGCATGGTTGGCGAAGTCGCGACGGCGGCCTCCATGAGCTGCCCGCGCATCAGCGTCTCGATCGTCTCGGCCCATGAGCGGTAGAAGGACGAAACGTACATGCCCTTGTAGCCAAACAGCGAGTGACGCCGTTCGCTAAGCGCATTACCGGCGAGCACCGCGCCGAAGGCGAATACGAGGAGCACGATCGCAGCTACCGGGCGCCGCACGCGCACAGGGTCCAACCGCCAGACCAGAGTGCCCACACTCACGACAGCCATCAGCACGAGGAGTGCCGGCAGCATGGCCCTGCCGTAGTTCGTGATGAGAAAGCTGAGGTTCGTGCTCGACATCAGGTAGTAGGTGATGTCGTAGGCGTGCAGCACCATGTTCATGTACTTGTGCTTCACGGTCGAAATGGTGGTGATGAGCACCACCTGCGCGACCATGAGCACCATCGCGATCAGCAGGCGTCGGGTGAGCAGGACGACGAATGCGCCCGTCGCGGCGCAGACCAGAATGGCGAGCAGCACCGTCGCCGGGGGGCCTTCCGTCCACGCGAGCCAAATGCCCAACGCCAGCGCCATGATGGTGCTGAGGGCGTAGCTGGCTGCGGGGAACATGGCTCGGATGACACCGAGCCACCGGCGAGCACGGCTCTCACGCACGGACAAGGGAGAGCCCGAAAGATCGGTCATTTTGGGATGGCAGACACGGGGTCGAGTGGGTGCACGCGGTACATCCAGGCGGCCAGAAGCAATCTGTCACGAAACTATCATATATCTGAAAATTGTACAGATCCTCAAATGCTTAAGGATCATTCATTTCGGCCTGCCGGCACGCAGCGGCGCCCGTCGTATCAGGCTCTGTGGTGCGGGTATTTCCTGAGCGCCTACCGCTACGGAGGGCGCACAAGCGGTATTGCTGGCGCTGCACCACGGCAGCGTCAGTTGCATCGACAGCGCCCGACGTTGCCGCCGGACGCACGCCAATGCCTGCCCCTTAGCGCTGCAGGAGGATCTGCCGAGCCTGGTCGATCGTCGCACGCGCATAATCCGCGAGGCGCTCGTCCGACGCGCTGCTGATCGGGTGATCGATGACGGCGTACTTGAAGTCCGGCACGCCCAGCACGCGGCACATCATGTCCGCGGCACTGACGAAACGCGTCGTCATCACGCCGATAGCCGGCACACCATTCCGCTCAGATGTGATCGTGTCATGCAGACTGCACGACGAGCAGCTCCCTCAATCCCCGACACCGGTGAAAACCGCGTGCCAGTTCGTGAGCTCCTGCACGATGTGGGCATCCATCGGCGCGCTGTAGTTCGATTTCTCGCGCCACACCACATCGGCCGCTCCTTCCTCGCGCAGCATGCGATCGAGGTGGGTGAAGTAGCCCTTTGTGCCTTCCTTGGCATTGGTGATGATGGCGAAGGTCTTGCCTTCGAAGGAGGCGAGGCGCGGGGCGAGCACGACGCCCGTCACCTTCATCTCATTCGTCGGATCGAGCACTCTCATTCCTGCAGTCCTCTCACTTTTCTTCTTTTGGCGATCCGCCGCCTCACGGCTTCGGCGGCTCGCAGTCAACGCAAACGCCAATAGCCGCGGTCACGGCTCGCGTCTTGCTGCCCATCCACGGCGGTATGACGGCGCCGAACCCGCCCGCTGGACCGCCGGCCGCGACCACCAGCAGATCGTCGGGTGACTGAAGCGCCGGATGCACCTTGCTTGCCCGGTCACGCACGACCGAACCCTTGCCGACCTTGGCCCATTCGCCGCGCTCAACGCGGGCCCGCTCGAACAGAAACTCGGCGATATCGCGCTTGGTCCAGCCCGCGCCCTGGATGATGTCGCGCAACTGCTTCGGAATGACGATGACGTAGTTGCCGCCATAGATCGAATAGTGGAGCTGATTGGCGCGCATCTCGGCGGCGAACGTCTCGAGAATCTCCTTCGGGTCCGTCGTCCACTCGTTCATGAGCTGGCGCGGTCCGAGCGACGCGAAGACCGTCACGCCCGATGTGCCGGCGGGCATACCGCGCTGGATATGCAGCGGCTCCCAGGTTGTATCTTCCTCATCTTCGGCAATGCAGTAGGAGAACTTGCCGGGGTGACCGAGCGTCGAGCGATCGACCTCGCCCGGCCTCACATCCATGAGATTGATCAGCGCGAGCCGGATGGCGCGACCGATCACTGAAGTAGCGCGATCGGAATTGCCAAGCGCATTGAATGTGCCGCTGGCCCCGATCTCGAGGCGCACGGGTCCATTGATGATTACGAGGACAGCGCAGCCCCCCGTGCTCGACGTGACGCCGTGCAGAAGGAACTCGTCCTTCATCATGGCCTGCCAAGCGGTCGCGACGACCGGGAAGTGCATCGGCAGGCATCCGGCCATGACGGCATTGACCGCGAGCTTCTCGGCCGTGATCGGCTGCGTGCGCACAGGCTCGATGCCGAGCAGCTGATCGGGCGGCATGCCCGCCCATTCGAGGCACGCCTCGACGGCCGCCTCCGTCGGCGGCACCACAGGCAGGCCGTCGGTCCAGCCGCGGCTGTGAAAGAACTCCTGCGCCGCCGCGAAATCCTCGACCTCGTAGGCCTTCGACGTCAGGGGCGGCTTGATCGATAGCTGCATGAGCGCCCTATGCTCCCGGAACACTCCGAAAGCTCCCTCGGCTGGCCCGGGATGTCAACGCCAGCAGGCTCATAGCTGCCGCCCACACAAAAAGCGGGCGGCCCGGAGCCAGCTCCGAGCCGCCATTGCTTTCTCGCTCATGCAGCGCACCAAGTCAGGGCGTTGCGATCACGACATCCGGGAAGGTCTCGCTCAGCGGAAGTGCGTCGCGAAACTCGTCGTTGCTCGACCGCGGCAGGGCCTGGCGATAGTCGTCGTTGCTCGTGTGCGGCAGAGCCTGCTCGTAGGTCGCCGAGTACGGCAGCGCCTGGCGCGGGTCATTGAAGGGGTCGAACTGGGCGTGGGCGGCGCCTGCGAGTACGCCGAGGGCAATCAGGGTGCTCATGATCGTCTTCATTGGTTTTCTCCATCCGTAGACTTGGTTGCCGGTGTTGTCTGGGCCGGTGAAGAGAAGATGCGATGAAACCGCCTCGCCCGACATTCTACGGGAGGTCATTCAACTAGCGTTGGAGTTTGCCCAGTTCATACGCAGGTATGACGGCTGGAAAAGCCCAATACGGCGCGTCCGGCATCGTCAGGGCGCACCGGCTATTGCCGCAGTTCTTCGGATGCTGGCTTCAGTGCAGGTCGACGGGATCGATGCGGATGTGCCGGCCGCGCGTGTCGAAGAATCCGGCATCGTTCAGGATCATGCGGTTGACCGTGACCTCGTCGATGCGCTCCTGCAGACGCGCCTTGGCCACGAGATCGATCAGCGGCCCGCCCCCCGGCGGGGACTCCGGGAAGATGGCAAAGGCATCCCACTTACGCCGGGACGCATCGAGCATCGATTTCATGTCCTTCCAGCGCACTTCATCGCCGATGACATGCACATAGGAGCAGGAGATCATCTCGACCTTATCACTGCCGAGCGTGAGCAGGAGAATAAGCGCGGTGAAACCATTCGATGCGGCGTACTGCTCGACAATCCAGCGTTCGAACTCGTCCCCCTTAGAACTCGACAACGGGATACTCCTGCTTCTCCTGGTCGAGAATGGCGAGATAGTTCGTGCCGAACTGACCCTCGTACCAGCGCTCGAATTCGGCGAGTGCCGCAGCGATATCCGGCAGCGGTTGCGCTTCGGCTTCGTCCGCATTCTCAGGCAGCGGCTTCACAACCTCCCACACGACGAGCGCCACCGGCCGCCACGCGCCGACGATCCGCTTGTGCGCCTCGCTCTCGCCGTGCCATCCGAACTCAGTGCGCAGCGCTGCCGTCTGCGCTGCAACGGCCGTCTCCTCGCTGTCGGACTTGCGCGCGGCCGCCAGCATGAGCTCGGCGGTCGAAAGACGGCGGAAGGCATACTGACGCGCACGCTCGCGCGTCTCGATCTCACGCGCGACGTTATTGCGGAAGGCCACCTCTTCCTGCTGGGCGGCGACGGCCGCCTCGGAAAGCGCCGCCAGAAACTGCTCGTTGCGATGCGGCTGTTGGCTCATCGGGAAAACTATCGGCCTTTCTGCTGGGGTCTTATCGCGCACTGCCGGCAAGCTGCCGAACGGCGCCGACAAATTTCAGGACTTCATCCTCGCTATTATAGTAATGCGGCGATGCCCGCACGATCAATGGAAGCGATCGCGCCGTCGCGTCGAGAAGGGTGCTCGATGGATGCGATGTGGTCACGTTGATCCCCTCAGCGCGCATACGGGCCTGGATGGTGCCCGCGTCGAGGCCAGCGACCGTAAAAGTCACGATTGCCGCCCGCTCGATGCCAAGATCGCGAATGACTACACCGGGTATGCGCTGAAGCTCCGCGCGCAGCATGTCCGAGAGCAGGCGGCATCGCGCCATGATGTGATCCATGCCGATCGACAGCGCATAATCGATGGCCACGCCGAGGCCGAGGCGTGCGGCGTAGTTGTTCTCCCAGGTCTCGAAGCGACGGGCATCGGCGCGTAGTTCATAGCGATCAGCCGCGACCCATGGCGCGCCGAAGTGATCGATGAGCGGCGGCTCGAGGCGCTGCATGAGTTCGCGGCGCACATAGAGAAAGCCTGTGCCCCGCGGGCCGCGCAGGAATTTGCGTCCGGGCGCCGAGAGCATGTCACAGCCGAGTTCTGCGACATCGACCGGCATCTGGCCGACGGCCTGGCAGGCGTCGAGCAGATAGGGGATGCCATGCTTGCGCGCGATTCTTCCGACGGCGGCGGCGGGATTGATCAAGCCGCCATTGGTCGGCACCCAGGTTATGGCAATCAGACGCACGCGCTCGTCGATCATGCCTTCGAGCGCTGCCGGCGACAGCACCCCGTTTTCATCGCTGGGCACAATCTCGATAACCGCGCCAGTGCGCTTCGCAACCTGGAGGAACGCGACATAGTTCGCCGCGTACTCCGCCTCGGCCGTGAGAATGCGGTCACCGGGCTGGAAGGCCAGGGCATAGAAGGCCATCTGCCACGCGACGGTCGCGTTTTCCGCGAGCGCAATCTCGTCCGGCGACGCACCGATAAGGCGCGCGACGCTCGCGTACACGCCATTGAGGCGTTCTGCCTGCTCGTCGGCCGCCTCATACCCGCCGATCTCGGCCTCCCTGCGGAGGTAATCCGTCATTGCCTGCAGAACTGGTGCCGGCATAAGCGCAGCCCCGGCGTTGTTGAGGTGAATACGATGGTTCACGCCCGGTGTTTCCGCGCGCACGCGCTGAAGATCAATGCTCATCCTGATGCTGACCGATCGATTTCCCGTTTGAGAGCTTCCGCTAGGCGCCGCCATAGGCGGGCTAGTATAGGTCCCTCGGCGGGGACCGGGAAAGCAGAAGGAGCAATTGGCGCGAAGCCTATTCCGCCACCGCTCCAAGCGCGCTAGCCTCTGCGCTCACTTGGTACATCTCTC
>JAEYPL010000277.1 GCA_023410905.1 Pseudomonadota bacterium | reverse complement strand
CGGCCGCGCAGATCGATCGGCTCGGAGCGCTGCCCAGCGCGCAGAACGCGACGCACCTGGACATCATCCGGCGGACCGCCACGACCAGAGTAAAAGATCTTCATGTCGAGGATCTCGATGTCGTTATCGAGCGCCCGGAGCGCAATGCGGCTGAAGCGGCCCTCGCGGCGACCGACGCGCAGTACATCACGATCGACAGAGAAGCCGATCTTCTGCGTGCCGAGCAGCTCGACTTCCGGTCCTGGACCAGGGCCCGGGCCAGGAGGACCACGACGCGCAACCCGCGCATCGACGCGCAGACGCGCCTCACCCTTGAGGCTGAGCTTCGAGCGATAGATGAACTCGATCTGGCGCAGATAGCTGCGGTCACCACGCAGATCGATGTTGATGCTCTGGCCGCGACGCACCATCCCGTCGACGCGGAAGTCCTCCGCGAAACCGTTCAGATACACGACGCGGACGTTCATGATGTGAATGTCGTTGCGCTCTGCGGTCAGGCGCAGATCGCTGAACGGCCCCTCGCGACGGAACCAGTCCTCATTGTGATTGAGCCGCAGCACATCGCGATCGACCATAAAGCCGACCTTCTGCTCGCCGAGCGTGACCCACCGGTCGCCGCCGCCAGGCCCGCGCTGCGCCGTTGCCGGCGCAATCATCAACGTCAATAGGAGTGCCATTGCACTCGCCAAGCGGAACATTGCCGAACTCCCTTCCCTTGCGTTTTCCCTGCAGATCAGGCTGGCCAAAACCGCGATCCCGATAACCGGGACGGCCAGCGCTGAACCGACGTCGCCCGCACGGCGCGCCGATCGACGACCTACCACGAGCGCTCACGTACTGGGGAATTAAGGTTAAAGGGGAGCACGGCTTAATAATTTTCGGAGAAAATCCTGATCAAAATGAGATCAAATAATGCCTATCAGGCGGCGGATGTCGGCCGGCATCACGCCGCCGGCGCGAAGCTCGGCAAGGCTCGTATCGAGGGCGCTTTTGGCGAGCTTCCGGCCGCTTTCGTCGACGATCAGGCGGTGATGCGCATAAAGCGGCGCAGGCAGGCCGAGCAGAACCTGCAGAAGACGGTGGATGTCCGTCGCGGCGAAGAGATCCTGCCCGCGCGTGACGTGCGTGATGTCCTGAGCGGCATCATCGACGACAACCGAGAGGTGATAGCTCGTCGGCACATCCTTGCGCTGGATAACCACATCACCCCAGCGTCGCGGATCGCATGGAATGATCTGCCGCCCGCCGCCCTCATGCAGCTCCACGAAGTCGAGCGGCGCGCCGCCGAGGCGTTCCTCCGCCAGCGCGAGCGCTCGCGTCACATCCAGCCGCATTACGAAGGGCTCACCGCGCCGCCGACGTGCAGCGATCTCCTCCGACGTCATGTCCCGATGAATACCCGGGTAAAGCGGCGCGCCATCCGGATCACGTGGTGCGCCGGTGGCCGTGCCTGCCTCCGCAATCTCGCGGCGGCTCGCAAAGCAAGGATAAAGTACACCGAGGCGCGCGAGCTGAGCGGCCGCAGCTTCGTATCGCGCCATATGCTGCGACTGGCGCAGCACGGGTTCCTCCCACGGCACGCCCAGCCATGCGAGATCACGGAAGATACCCTCGACGTGCACCTCGGTGGATCGTTCGGGATCGATGTCCTCAATGCGCACGAGAAAGCGCCCGCCGAGCCGGCGCGCCCACGCGAGGCCCGTGAGCGCGGAAAGGGCGTGCCCCAAATGCAGCGGGCCGTTCGGGCTCGGCGCGAAGCGCAGCACAGGTCGGCCGGTCGTGGGCATTCTTGGTCTCCGGCACTGCCGCGGCGCAGATCGTTGCACTGCCCGCCACGGCTTCCTACAAAGCCTATGAGTTGAGGCCGGCGTACGCACCCTGCTTCATGACATCATAGGCGCGCGCCAGAAAGACCGACATCCATGATTGACCGGCCCATGATCGACCGGACCGGCTTCATTATCGCCAACACGCGGCTCCTCACGCCGCCGCTGGTGCCGGAGATCCAACTGCATCTTGCGGAGGAGTCCCTCCCGATCTGGCGCAAGACCGAGGAAGAGCTTGGCGAGATGGGCCTGCCACCACCGTACTGGGCCTTTGCCTGGGCCGGCGGTCAGGCGCTCGCGCGCTACATCCTCGACCATCCCGCAGAACTCGCTGCCAAGCGGGTGCTCGATATAGGCGCCGGCTCCGGCATTGCCGCCATCGCGGCTGCAAAAGCGGGCGCAAGCAAGATTGCAGCAGCGGACATTGATGCGCTGGCCGTTGCCGCCATGGATATCAATGCCGCCGCAAATGACGTCACGCTCACGGCGACCACGGACGACTGGCTGAGCCTTGACGCACCGCAAGGCGATATCCTCCTGGTCGGTGATCTGTTCTACGAGCGGGAGCTGGCCGAGCGCGTGATGGCCTTCATTCGCCGAAAGGCTGCAGATGGCGCCCGCGTGCTCGTCGGTGATCCGCGGCGCAGCTATTTTCCAAAGGACACCTTCGCGGCAATCGCACACTATGACGTGCCGGTAACCCGCGAGCTCGAGGACGCTGAAATCAAGCGGGCCGCTGTCTGGCAGCTCCAGCACTGATCAACAAGGAGCAAGGACGATGCACGTCACGGGGATCAGCTACACGGCCGTACTCATCGCGGCGATTGCGAGTTTCGCGTTCGGCGGACTCTGGTATGGCGTGTTCGCGAAGCGGCGCCTGGGTGCGACAGGCGCAAGCCCGGCGAAGGGCGCCTTCAGCCCCGGACAGTTCGCCATCATCTTCATTGCGCAGCTCGTGATGTCCTGGATGCTCGCCGGCATCCTGCTTCATGTCACGCGCGGCGGCATTCCTCTCAGCGCGCGCAACGCCATCATCTCGGCCGTGCTCATCTGGGTCGGCTTCGTCATGACATCGCTCTCGGCGGCGCACGCGCTGCAAGGCACCCGCTTTTCCGCAACGCTCATAGACGGCGGGCACTGGCTCGGCGTGCTGCTCATCCAGTCGGCGATACTGGCGGCGATGGCAAGCTAGAGGGGCTCGCCGCCGAAGGGCGCAACGCCGCACGTCACGCGGCGTGAGCGCAGCTCGCCACACACGCGGTTCGCGGCGCCGGTGCTCTCGATCGGTCCCGCGATCAGGCGATACGCAGGTCCGCTGCCGCTGGTCGACGGCACGAAGCGCGGTTCGTAGTTTCCGAGAATTTCCTTGTGGCGATCGGCGAGCAGCATCCAGCTGATGCGCAGCGCATCGACGGATGGTCCCGTGGCGATCTGAATACCACGCGGACTTTCGGGCGCAGCCGGCGCCGGCTTCACTTGAGGCGCACCGAAGGCAATACGCTCGCTCTCACGCGGCGTCGGCCTGCGCGCCGGAAGCTCGGACTCCCGCGGCGCTTCGACGACCCGGCCGTCAACAGCACGCCCCCGAAGTGCATCCGGCCCGCCATTGCCGGCGCCAGGTCCTTCCAGCGGCCCGCGATTGACACTCGCCGTCGTGATCGGGGCCGCCTGCTCGGCGACGCGCTGCGCTTCGACCGCCGCAAGACGCGCGGCGAATGCTTTGTTCTGCTCCTCACGTGCAGCGAGTTCGGCGCGCAATGCGGCCGCCTCGCGCTGCACGGCGTCGAGATTGTCGCGAAGAGACGCGATCTCGGTCCGCGCCTGCTCGTCACGGGCGGCTTGTGCGCTTTCGTCCTCACGCGCCCCTGCCTCGACACCAACGAGCGCGGCGACCTGGCCGCCAAGCCCCTCGGCGAGATCCGGACGCACCGACAGGGTGACGAGATACGTCAGCGCCATACTCGAGAGCACGACCCAAACGGCAACATACGGACGCGGCAGACCACCGCGGCGACGCTGCTGCGGTGCATGGCTTGCCAAATTACGTTCCACGATAACCCCCAAGCTCCCCCGGAGGGCCTGCCTGCTCGGGCACAGCCCGCCCTCTTAGAGATATAGGACGTTCGACCCCATCCCACGTGACCTGATCCGGCCCTGAGTCGGGGTCCCGGGTCAACGCAGCAGCCGAAGAACCAGCGGGGGGACTGTGGATGGACGTCGAACAATTTGGCGCAGCCCTGCCCCGAAGAGCCGCGGCCGCCCGTTTCAGCCCAGCGCTTAGCGATGACTTTGGAGGGGCTGGAAGCTTCAATTCAAATAGAAGTCCGCGGCGGCGATGCGGAGTTCACGCGGGGAGAGGAGTGCCTTGTTGGCGACGGTAATACGAAAAAGCTGCCCATCCAGGTTGGCGGCCCAGAACTCCAGAAAAGCCTTCAAGCGCGGAAAACGCGGGTGAAGATCGTACTCCTGCCATATGTACGTTTGCAGCAGCGCGGGATGATCCGGCAGGCGGTAGAGTATTTCTGCGGTTGTCAGACTGAAGCCCTGCAATTGCCGAAGGGCGTCTCGATCCGCCATCCCCTGCCTCCTCTCTCGTGCGAGCAGAAACGAGATCAGAATATCCGGCGGGCTGCTGGCCGCAAGACCTTTATCAAGGCATATCATAGCGTTAGCAGCCGATACGACTGGATGCTAACATCGCTGCGGATCGCGGGGGTTCGGGACCCCACGGGGGTGATATCGAAGCTCGTAGGGGATTTTTGATTCGCCGCCAGGCCAATTATTGAGCCTATGCACAGAGCTCATTTTTGACCAATCGGCACGCAATCAGCCGGGTAATACGCGCGATTTATGCCCCGATAAAAATTGAGTTCCCACAGCAAAGCACTTCTTGCTCCCGCAATTGAATATCAATATATTACGGTCATAGAGATCATTCCCTGGACGCCCTGCTCTGCACGCTCAGAAAAAATGCACAAAAGCGCGTTGCGCGACGAGCAAATCGCACATAAAAGGCGCCCTTAGCCCGAGTTTCAACATGGCCCCGACCCGCACCAAGGGAGCAAGAGGTAAGACAATGGCGACCGTGAACTACGACAAGATGTCCCTGAAAGAGCTGCTGGAACATGAGGCTCGTATATCAAAGGCAATTGTCGCAGCGCGGCGCAGTGAGTTCACCAATGCCCGCCAGAAGGTAATCGCGATGGCTGAGAGCCTCGGCTACAAGATCGAGGAGCTTACGGGCGCGGCTCGCGGCGCAAAGCGTGGAAACGGCGGGAAAGTCGCGGTCAAATTCCGCAATAAGGATAATCCGGAAGAGACCTGGACCGGTCGCGGCCGCCAGCCGAAATGGCTTACGGCGAAGCTTGCTAAAGGCGCAAAGCTCAGCGATTTCGCGATCTGAGTTCAGCACTTTCTCATGCGGGATCCGGAAATCGGCGCCCGCAATCGAGACAAAGTTCAAGCCGTCGGCGTACGTCCATTTCGCGACATACTCCGACGGCTTTTCAATTGCGCGGTCATGAGCACGCTTCCTGATGCGGGCCTTGCCACCACACCGCCGTAGCGCGCTGGCATCAGTCGGCGGGAAATTCAGCGCCGGCGCCTGATCTTGCGGCAGCCGACCCGCTATCCGGATGTCATACGAATCACCTATTATCTTCGTGAAAGCAGAGAGGTTTTCTGCTTTCGGCGATCCGGTCTCCGATCGGGCGCAGGTGGTTGCGTCGCCGACCTGCAGCTAAGGCGCCGCATGTGCGCTTTTAGCAACGCAATGAGCGAGGGCATGCTGGCGAGTTACTCGAACAGCAAAGTTGGGATCCGACGGCCATGGATGGGGCCGTTGCCTGATCTTCCCTCGCCTCCGACGAAGAAGCTCATCCTCACCAGCCTTCATTGCACCCGATACGACGAATTCTGTCGTCCGCTCGAGGCCGTGGCGCGCTCCCTGCGCGGCAACCTCGCACGGGCGCCTGAGCCTTCTCGGCAGGGAAAAGTGGGGCTTCCCAACGACGATGGAGTGGCCAATGCCAACACGCCGTCTTCTTCCTCGCAGTCGCTCAGGTCCGACAGCCGGCAAAACCGGTTGGAACGGGCCCCGGAGCCGTAGGCTTTTCGAGTTCGACGAACTGCGCTGGCGTGTCAAACCACAGCATCCGCCGACTAGGCCCTAATCACGTACCCGCCGTCACGACGGCCACAACTCGCAAAGCCGGCCCGTTGGCCGGCTTTGTTTTTTAGGACGGCCTACCGGCCGGCGCGCAGTCGCGCGCTTATGAAGTGAGAATTGGTAGTGCGCTGGCGTTCGGCGCGCGCGCCTTCTTCCCCCTCATCCCCTCCTTACGGGGAGAGGGTCGGGATGAGGGGCGGCAGCAAATGCAGGCGTCGGTAAGCGATGCCGCCACTCGCCCTACCCCTCTCGTCGCGCAAAAGGCGCGCCTCCAGCGCGACGCGCGGGGAGAGGGAAAGCTTTCAATTTCTTTTCGGCTCGTAGTTCAGCACCGGCGCGAGCCAGCGCTCGGCTTCGGCGACCGACCAGCCCTTCCGCTTCGCGTAGTCCTCGACCTGATCGCGCTCGATACGGCCCACGCCGAAATAATGGCTGTCCGGATGCGCGAAATAGAGCCCCGAGACCGACGAACCCGGCCACATCGCAAAACTCTCGGTAAGCGCGATGCCGGTCGCCGCCTCTGCATCCAGAAGCTGCCAGATCGTGCCCTTCTCGGTGTGATCGGGCTGGGCCGGATAGCCGGGAGCAGGACGGATGCCCTGATAGGACTCGAGGATCAGCTCCTCGTTGGTCAGCACCTCGTCCTTGGCGTAACCCCAGAACTCGCGACGCACGCGCTGATGCATACGCTCGGCGAAGGCTTCTGCGAGCCGGTCCGCGAGCGCCTTGACCATGATGCGCCCGTAGTCGTCTGTCTTCTTGAGGTGCGCCTCGATGGCTTCATCTTCACCGATGCCGGCGGTGACGGCGAAAGCACCGATGAAGTCCTGCCGGCCGCTGTCCTTCTGCGCAATAAAGTCTGAGAGCGCTGTGTGGGCGCGATTGCGGCCGGGATCACGCGCGATCTGCTGGCGCAGCGTGTGGAGCACGGCGAGCGGCGCATTGCGCCCATCCTCGGCATAGACCTCGATGTCGTCTCCGACGGCGTTCGCGGGCCAGAAACCGATGACGGCGTTGGCCGTGAGCCACTTCTCCTTGACGATCCGATCGAGAAGCACCTTCGCGTCATCGAGCAGCTTGCGCGCCTCGGAACCAAACTTCTTGTCGTCGAGGATCATCGGATAGCGCCCCTTGAGCTCCCAGGTCTGGAAGAAGGGCGTCCAATCGATGCACGAGACGAGATCGGCGAGGTCGTAGGATGCAAATCGCGTCACGCCCATCGTTGCGGGGCGCTGCGGCTCGTAGCTCGTCCAGTCAACCTGGAACTGGTTCTCGCGCGCGGCCTGGAGCGTGATCCGCTGCTTGGTCTGATCCGAACGCAGGTACGCCTGCCGTGCCTTGTCGTACTCCGCGCGGATGTCGGCGACATACGGATCGCGATCCGTCTCCGAGAGCAGCTTCGAGACGACGCCGACCGCGCGGCTCGCGTCGAGCACGTGAATGGCTTGGTTGCGCATATAATTCGGACTGATCTTGACGGCCGTATGCACGCGGCTCGTCGTTGCGCCGCCGATCAGCAGCGGCACGTTGAAACCCTCGCGCTCCATCTCCGCAGCGACGGTGCACATCTCGTCGAGCGAGGGCGTGATGAGGCCGGAGAGACCGATCACGTCCGCCTGCTCCTTGCGCGCGACCTCGAGGATCTTCGCCGCAGGCACCATGACGCCGAGATCGATGACCTCGTAGTTGTTGCACTGGAGAACGACGCCAACGATGTTCTTGCCGATGTCGTGGACATCGCCTTTCACGGTCGCCATGACGATCTTGCCGGCAGCGGGCTTATCAGCGAGCCCCGAAGCCTCCTTCTCCGCCTGCAGATAGGGCTGCAGGTAAGCAACGGCTTGCTTCATCACACGGGCGGACTTGACGACCTGCGGCAGGAACATCTTGCCGGCGCCGAAAAGATCGCCGACGACGTTCATGCCGGCCATCAGCGGCCCCTCGATGACATGCAGCGGCTTCGCGGCAGCCTGCCGCGCCTCCTCCGTGTCGACCTCGATGAAATCCGTGATGCCATGCACCAGCGCGTGCTTGAGGCGCTCGGCGACATCGCCCTGGCGCCACGTGAGGTCCACTTCCTTGCGCTTGGCGCCATCGCCCTTGAAGCGCTGCGCGGCTTCGAGCAGACGATCCGTGCCATCAGGGCGGCGGTTGAGGATCACATCCTCGCAAAGCTCGCGCAGCTCCGGCTCGATGTCGTCGTAGACCGGGAGCTGCCCCGCGTTGACGATGGCCATGTCCATGCCAGCCTTGATGGCGTGGTACAGGAACACCGAGTGCATGGCCTGGCGCACGGTCTCGTTGCCGCGGAAGGAGAACGAGAGATTGGAGACCCCGCCCGAGATGTGCGCGTGCGGGCACGCGGCCTTGATCTGCCGGACGGCTTCGATGAAGGCGATACCGTAGCCGTTGTGCTCCTCGATGCCGGTGGCCACCGCGAAGATGTTCGGGTCGAAGACAATGTCCTCAGGCGGGAAGCCGACCTTTTCGGTGAGCAGCTTGTAGGCCCGCGCGCAAATCTCGACCTTGCGCTCGACAGTATCGGCCTGCCCTTGCTCGTCGAAGGCCATGACGACGACGGCGGCACCATAGCGGCGCACGCGGCGGGCCTGCTGGAGGAACGCCGCCTCGCCTTCCTTCATGCTGATCGAATTGACGATCGGTTTACCCTGGACGCACTTGAGACCAGCCTCGATCACGCTCCACTTGGAGCTGTCGATCATCACGGGCACGCGCGCGATATCGGGCTCGGAGGCGATCATGTTGAGGAACGTGGTCATGGCCTTCTCGCTGTCGAGAAGCCCTTCGTCCATGTTCACGTCGAGAATCTGGGCGCCGCTCTCGACCTGTTCGCGGGCCACCGAGAGGGCGGCGGCATAGTCACCAGCCTCGATGAGCTTCCTGAACTTGGCCGAGCCGGTGACGTTCGTGCGTTCGCCGATATTGATGAAGGTCGCCGCCGTGGGGGGCGACTGAGTTGCAGAGGTCATGGCGAGAAGCGGAATCCGGCATAGATGCTTCGGGGCCCACGTCCGACACGGCCGCAGGCGCATTCGTCGCCACGTGTATAGGAAATCAGAGCGAACTCATAGATGCGGCGTGACGACGCCGCGCCCAGGCCAGACAGGAGGCCCGGAAAAGCAGAACGCCCGCCCCGGGCAGGGAGCGAGCGCACTGTTCGGCAATTCCGCGGCCGAGGGCGACGTAAGTCGCGGTCAAGCCAATCGGAAATCGAGCGTCAAAGCGACGAAATTACTTCGTGTTGTTCGCGTCCAGCTCGGTCTGAATCGTGAGGAACGTGGTGTTGAGGGCGGAACCGACGTTGCTGACAACGCCGATGATGGCAACCGAGATGAGGGCTGCGATGAGGCCGTACTCGATGGCCGTGGCGCCCGACTCGCACTTCGCAAAACGAACGAGGGTCTTCATGATTTCACTCTCCCACTCTGACTAACTTGACGACCGATGGGTCGAAGCCCGCCGTTCATTGAGTACCCGGCCGAACTTGAGGACACCCTACGCTCGTCGAATTAATGGGGAGTAAAAATAGCATATTTCGGCGAAAGAAATCCAATTTGGGAAACAACATATTAAATAGCCGCAGGCTGATCAGGAGAAATATCGCAACAATTCATGCCAATGCAGCCAATATATACTTATCATTACTTTGCATCGCGATCAGTCGCATCGCGTAGATCGTGGTTTATCAGCGATTAATATGAGCCCACACAAAGTCGAACGCGAGCATTTCGGCGGCACAGGATGCGGCGTTTGGCTCATTTAGCCTGGCACCCCGGTGCCCAGCGCATCAGATCTGCAGGAAAGGTGGGCGAGCAGCCCCATCCGATGCTTGGCCGGCCAGCGCGTGCGTGCTTCGATAGCCGCCAAGCATACACAGGCCAGCGGCGGCCAACAGGGAAGGGGACACCCATGAAGTTAGGAGACGCAATCTCGGCCATCCTCAAGCAGGAAGGCGTCGAGTACATCATCGGCTATCCGGTCAATCACATCCTGGAGCACGCCGCGAAGTTCGATATCCGCCCGATCATCGTCCGCCAGGAGCGGATCGGCCTTCATATGGCCGACGCGGTCAGCCGCGTGACCTCGGGCAAGACCATTGGCGTGTTCGCCATGCAGCACGGCCCCGGCACCGAGAACGCCTATGGCGGCGTCGCCCAGGCCTACAGCGAGAGCATCCCCATTCTGGTGCTGCCCATGGGCTATCCGCGCCGCCTCGCCTGGGTTGAGCGGAACTACAATGCGTCCGTCTCCATGCGCTCCATCACCAAGACGGCGGAGCCCATCACCTCCGCCAAGGAGATCCCGAACATCTTCCGCCGCGCCTTCCAGAACCTGAAGTCCGGCCGCGGCGGCCCCGTGCTGGTCGAGATCCCGACCGACATGTGGAATGAGGAAGTCGATCCCAAGGACTACATCTCGCCGCAGCGCATTCGCACCGGCACGGACCTGTCGGCGGTTGCCGAAGCCGCCAAGATGCTCGTCGCGGCTAAGCGCCCCGTCATCTATGCCGGCCAGGGCGTGCATTGGGCCGAGGCCTGGACCGAGCTCAAGGAACTTGCCGAGCTCCTCGCGATCCCCGTCACCACCAGCCTCGAAGGCAAGAGCGCCTTCCCCGAGACGCATCCGCTCTCGCTCGGCTCGGGTGGCCTCGCGAT
>JAEYPL010000249.1 GCA_023410905.1 Pseudomonadota bacterium | reverse complement strand
CTCGCGAGTGTGGAGGATGCGGGATGACGCTCAACGTCGATGAACGTTTCACCCACGTCGTCGAGCGCGCTGTCTATGCGAAGGCGGCCGCCCCAACGTGAACGACACCCGCCCGACATCCGACGCCGGCACGCCTCCCACCGCGACACTCGCTGCCTTCAACGTCGTCTTCATCTCACTGATCGGCGCCTCGCCCCTGATGCTGTCGCTCGGCGTGCTGGCGCCGATGATGATGGCAAGCGCGGGAATGCCGCCGGCCGCCTACGGCCTGCTCGCCGGAGCCTCAGGCCTCGGCTCGGTGTGGCTCTACATGGCCAACTCGGCGTTCACGATCCCGCTCGGTCCGGTTCGCGCACTGATCGCCGGCGTCGCCATCGGCGTGACGGGCGCCGCGTTGCTGGCGACAGGCTCCTACGTGCTGATGATCGCCGGCGCGCTGCTGATCGGCTTCGCCTACGCGACGACAGGCCCCGCTGGAAGCCAGATCCTTGCGGAGAACACGCCAGCCCGCGTGCGCAACCGCATGTTCTCCTTCCGCCAGGCAGGCGTGCCGCTCGGCGGCGCCATTGCTGGGATCGCCGGCAGCGCGATCGCGGCACTGTACGGCTGGCGCATTGCACTCGGCGCGATCGTCATCCTCCTCCTGGTCACGAGCATTCCGCTGCTGCTCGCGCCGCGCCGTTTCAACGGGCCCGCGGAACGCGCGCGCTTCCGCCCCGCCGCGCTGTTCGCACTCTCGAACCTGCGCCAGCCGTTCGTGACCGTCGCCGCCATTCCCGGCCTGCGCATTATCGCTCTCGGCAGCATCGGTTACGCGACCGTGCAGGGAACGCTCAACGCCTTCTTCGTCACCTATCTCGCCACCGGCCTCGGCTACGATCTCAAGCTCGCTGGCTTCCTCTATGCACTCAACCAACTCACCAGCGTCGCCGGCCGCGTCATCTTCGGCTTGGTCGCCGACTGGGTCCGCTCGACGCGGCTGGTGCTGTGCTGGCTCGCGGCAATGTCGTCGGCATCGGCGATTGCCATCGCCTCGATCGGTGCGGATTGGTCGACGCCGGCGCTCGCCGCCGTTGCGATCGCCTCCGGCCTTTCCGTCGCGACCTGGAATGGCCTATGGGTGGCGGAGGTCGCCGCACTCTCCCCCGGCCGGGTCAGCGAGGCGACGGCGGGCGCTACGTTCTTCCTATTCGCGACCTACGTCGTGATACCGCCCATCGCAGGGCTCGTGATCACGGGCTTCGGCTACCGCGCAGCCTTTGTCATGGCTGCGGTATGTGTGACTATCGCAGGCGCCGCCCTCGCCATGAGTTGGCGCGGCAAGATGCGCGACAGCTAGCGATAGCCCTCGTCCACCGAGTGCTGGATCGCAACCTCGAGAGCAGGACGATCGAGGAGACCGCTGGGATTATCGCGCGTCGGGCCGAAGCGGCGTGCGTGAATGGCGCGCTCGCGCGACACCAGCTCCAGGCGTGCCAGCTCGATCAGCGGTTCGACGTGATCATCGACACGAATGTCGAGCATGGCCGAATCTTCCTCGTCATGCACGATGAGCGCCGCCGACTGGCGTCCGCGTTTGTCGCCGCCGGCCGCTTCACCCGCCTGCATGGCCCTCACGAGCCGTTCGGGCAAGGGGAGGTCGGGCGCCGCCTCGTAGGCGTCCGCCGTTGCCTCGATCACTTGAGGCCCGGCCAGCATGTTGCCGGCCACCGAGATCGTCGGCCGGATGAGATGGCCGCACCAGCCGACACACGCAGCGCCCGTAGCTGCGGCAAAGCGGCCGTCGCGATCCATGACGTGCACCTGGCGATGCTCGCGCCCCTCATCAGCCATCATGAGCATGCGGACAACGTCCTCCGCACTACCCCCGGCCGTCAGAAGTGCGAGTCCCCGCGGCCCGAAGAACGGGTTCGTCAGAGCCTGCGTGCAGACAGCGCCGATGCCCGTCCTGATGTGCGGCACGCGTGCACCGACGGCGAAATTGCACGTCGCGACAGCAACGCCGATGCGGCCGCCCTCGACGTCGCGGGCAATGATGGACCACGTCATGCCAGTACCTGTTGGCGGCTCAGCTTTTGCCGCGTTCTTCGGCCACAGCCTTGGCGACGGCCGGACGCTGCTTCATGCGATTGAAGTGATCCGCAATGCGCGGGAATTTATTGATGTCGACACTGTCCTGCTTCAGCCACTCGGCGATAGTGAAGAGGTATGGATCGACGATGGTGTAGGTATCGCCCATCATCCACGGCCCGCGAAAATAGCGGTTCTCGAGCACCGTGAAGTGGTCCGTCATATTCTGCGGCACCTTCGCCTTCATGGCCTCGTGCGCCGCAGGATCGTCCGCCCAGCGCGCGCCCCTGATGCCGTGGGAATGAGCCGGATGCACCGTCGAGCAGAGATAACTCGTCAGCGACTGCACCTCGGCAAATGCGAACGGGTCAATGATCGGCGCCAACTCGCTGCCCGGATTGGTCTGAGCGATATAGGCGAGGATGGCCGGCGTCTCGGTGATCACGCCGCGATCCGTGACAAGAGCCGGGACGCGCCCTTTGGGATTGATCGACAGATAATCGGCTGAAAGCTGCTGGGCCGACTTGAAGTCGATGCGAATGGCCTCGTAGTCCGCTCCCACCTCTTCGAGGGCAATATGGGAGGCAAGCGCACACGTGTAAGGCGCGTAGTAGAACTTCATCATAGTGCTTCCACCTCAGGTATGAATGACGCGGCCGAACGCATCGAGCACGCTCTCGTGCATCATCTCGGACAGCGTCGGATGCGGATAGACGATGTGGAAGAGATCTTCCTCGGTCGTCTCCAGCCCCATTGCCGTAACAAAGCCCTGGATGAGCTCGGTCACCTCCGCACCGACCATGTGTGCGCCAAGAAGCTGTCCGGTCTTGGCATCGAAGATCGTCTTGACCAGCCCCTCCGGCTCACCAAGCGCGATCGCCTTGCCGTTACCGGCAAAGGGGAAGCGACCAACCTTGATCTCGCGACCCTGCTCCTTGGCTTTGGCCTCGGTGAGGCCGACACTCGCGATCTGCGGATGACAGTACGTGCAGCCTGGAATCTGAAGCTTGTCCATGGCGTGCGTGTGAAGACCCTTGATGGTCTCGACGCAAATGACACCCTCGTGCTCGGCCTTGTGCGCGAGCATCGGCGGCCCCGCGACATCGCCGATCGCGTAGATACCGGCGACATTCGTGCGGCCGAGACCGTCGGTGACGATGGTACCGCGATCCGTCTTCACGCCGAGCTTCTCGAGCCCGAGCCCTTCGATATTGCCGACGACACCGACAGCCGAGATCACCTTCTCGAACTCACCCGTCGTCCGCTTGCCCTTGTCGTCCTCGATAGTGGCGATGACCTTGTCGCTCTTCTTGTCGAGCGCCACGACCTTCGAGCCGGTCATGATCTTCATGCCCTGCTTCTCGAAGCGCTTCCTTGCATGCGCTGCAATCTCGGCATCTTCGACAGGCAGGATCTGAGGCAGCAGCTCAACGACCGTCACCTCCGAGCCCATGGTCCGGTAGAATGACGCGAACTCGATGCCGATGGCGCCGGAGCCGACAACGAGCAGCGACTTCGGCATGGTCTTCGGAATCATGGCCTCGAAGTACGTCCACACCTGATTGCCATCGGGCTCGATGCCCGGAAGGGCGCGCGGGCGGGCGCCTGTCGCGATGATGATGTGCTTGGCTTCATAGGTGCCGGCGCCGAGCGTACCAGCCGGCGGCGGGATCTGCGGCTGCATGGGCGGCTTCTTCGAGGCTGAGACCTGGACGCGGCCCGGCTTCTCGATCACAGCCTCACCCCAGATGACCGACACCTTGTTCTTCTTCATCAGGAAGCCGATGCCGTTGTTGAGGCGCTTCGACACATCCCGCGAGCGCTGAACGACACTGGGTGTATCGACCGTCAGCGTTCCCTCGAGCTTGAGGCCATAGTCCTTGGCGTGCGTGCCGTAGTGATAGATCTCGGCCGAGCGCAGCAGCGCCTTGGCCGGTATGCAGCCCCAGTTGAGGCAGATGCCGCCCATGTGCTC
Source organism: Pseudomonadota bacterium (assembly GCA_023410905.1). Taxonomy (GTDB): domain Bacteria; phylum Pseudomonadota; class Alphaproteobacteria; order Rhizobiales; family Hyphomicrobiaceae. The sequence goes on along the minus strand of JAEYPL010000249.1, from coordinate 14,498 downwards.
GCGCTCGACGATCGCCACCTTGAAGCCGAGCTGAGCGGCGCGAATGGCGGCCACGTAGCCGCCGGGTCCGGCGCCGATGATGATGATGTCGAAGCTGGTGGCGGTCATGCGAGGCTTTTCCTGAACAGCAAGGGAAGCGGCCGCCGAACGCAAGCCGCTAGGATTGGAAGCATATTGAACCGGATGCTACGGCCGCCGCCAAGCCCTGACTAGCCGTCATGACGAATGCCACGGACGCGGGCGCGGCAGAGGGCCGCATGAGCCGGTGGCGGTCGCGGAACGCCATGATTTCTATGTTGGCAGCCATCGATTTTGCTGTTTTGCGTCATTGGGATAGATTTGGCAGCGCATAGGACGCTGGCGCGCTGGAAAAGCCGATGATTGAGCCCGTCGCCCCCTACCACCGTCAGCTTGTGCAAAAGTCCGACACGGGCACCGCAGCGGCGTGCTAGCCTTGGCGAGGCGCCTCCAAAAGGGGCATAGTTACTCGCCGTTCAAAAGTTCGGCGCGCCGGTTCGCGCCGTCACAATTCGCCCACGCTGAAGCCATAGAGGCTCGGAAGCGTGCGTCCACAGCCAGGATGTCGAGGCCATGAAAGAGAAGAGTTCGATCGCCCTCGTCGATGACGAGCGCAACATTTTGACGGCACTCCGCATGGCGCTCGAGGCAGAGGGCTACAAGGTGCGGACGTACCCTGACGGCGCGGCTGCCCTCGAGGCGCTGACCGAAGAGCCCGCCGATCTCGGCATCTTCGACATCAAGATGCCACGCATGGACGGCATGGAGCTTCTCCGCCGCGTGCGCCAACAGTCCGACATGCCGGTCATCTTCCTCACGTCCAAGGACGAGGAGATCGACGAGCTGTTCGGCCTCAAGATGGGCGCCGACGACTATATCGCGAAGCCCTTCTCGCAGCGCCTCGTCGTCGAGCGCGTCAAGGCCGTGCTGCGTCGCGCCCAGGCGAAGGACGGCACCGCACCGCCGACCGAGGCCGCCCGCATTCTCGAGCGCGGCAAGCTGCGCCTCGATCCCGAGCGCCACACGTGCCACTGGGACAATCGCCCGGTCACGCTCACGGTCACAGAGTTTCTTATTCTGCAAGCGCTTGCGACACGTCCCGGCGTGGTCAAGACCCGTGACGCGCTCATGGACGCGGCCTACGATGACCAAGTCTACGTGGACGATCGCACGATCGACAGCCACATCAAGCGGCTCAGGAAGAAGTTCAAGCAGGTCGACGACGATTTCGACGTGATTGAAACACTTTACGGGGTGGGTTATCGCTTCAAAGAGACCTGACGGGCAGGCTTTGAAGGCTTCCCGCAGTGCGCGCCCTAAAAGCGGCGCCCGCTGAGCAGGATAGCGCGTCGCCGAAGCCCTGGTGAACGGGCTCCGGACGGTGGGCGAAACTGCCGGCCGCGAGAGCGAGGGAATTTAGTATGGCACTCGATGGCGACCGCATGTGGCAGGTCCCCGCGTCGGAGAACGACGCCGGCGCGATCGCCAAGCGGACCGCCCGCGCGCCATGGCTGGCCACCGCCTGGCAACGCACGGTAGAGATCTGGCAGTATCTCGACACTCATGGTCCTATCCGAAAGCTCATTACCGCGCTCACGCGGACGCTCGCGCGGCGGATTGTGCTCGCTAATCTTTTGGGCCTTGCCGTGCTCGTCGGCGGCATGCTCTGGCTCAGCCAGCAGCACGCTTGGCTAATCACTGCCAAGTACGAGAGCCTCAAGGTCCAGGGCGAGATCATCGCATCGGCCATTGCGTCGAGCGCACTCGTCGAGCGCGAAGGGCGGCTCTCCTTCGACCCCGAACGGCTACCCGAGCTCGACGGCGTACGCGTACCCTTCCGCGACGACGGCTTCGCGGCCATGGAGCTGTCGCTGCGCCATGAGCGGGTCATTCCCGTGCTACGGCGCCTCATTCATCCGACGCACAATACGCGCGCGCGCATCTACGATCGGAACGGCAAACTGATCGTCGACTCAAGCGAACTGCAGGATCTGCAGTTCCCGCCGCTCGATGGCGATCTGCGCGCCAGCGAATCCGAAGAGGCGAAGCCCGTCGAGCGCGTCAAGGTCAAGAATTTCTGGACCCGGCTGTCGGGCTTCTTCGACCGCTCGGATCTGCCGATCTATCGCGAGATCGGCCGCAACGCGAGCGGCACCAGCTATCCGGAAGTGCGCCAGGCGCTCAGGGGCGCCGCGCTGCCTCCGATGCTTCTGTTGACCGACGACCAGGAGAAGATCGTATCGCTGGCCGTGCCGATCCAGCGTCGCAATGCGATGCTCGGTGCGCTGCTGCTTTCGACACGTCCGGGTGAGATCGACGAGATCATCGCCAACGAGCGCTCCGGCATGGCCATGCTGGTGCTGCTGGCGCTGGCGGCCTCCGTGCTCGCCTCGCTGCTGCTGGCGCGAACCATCGCGGGGCCGATGCGCCGCCTCTCCGAAGGCTCCGAGCGGGTGAGCCGCAGCATCCACGCACATACGCAACTCCCCGACTTCGGCAACCGCCAGGACGAGGTGGGGCAACTCTCCACGGCCGTGCACAGCATGACGCGCTCGCTCTATCGGCGCATCGAATCGAGCGAGAAGTTCGCCGCCGACGTCGCGCATGAGCTCAAAAACCCGCTGACGGCAGCACAGGTGATGGCTCAGTCCCTTCACTATGCCCGCACGCCCGAACAGCGCGAGCAGGTCGTCGAGCAGGTCCTCGGCGAGTTGAAGCGTCTCAACCGTCTGATCACGGACGTCGCCAGCACGTCGCGTCTGGATGCGGAGCTCGCGCTGCAGACGACGGTGCCGGTGGATATCCGCAATATCCTTCGTGACGTCACCGAGACCATCCGCTCAACCATCGAGAACGGCGAGCATTACATCGCGCTCGAGATCCAGGATGCCTCCGCGCGCCCTGGTGCCTTCATCGTCAATGGGCACGAAGACAATCTCGGTCGCGTCATCACCAACCTGTTGGACAATGCGCTCTCCTTCTCGCCGCCTGGTGGAACCGTGACGGTGCGTCTGGTGTCGTTGAGCGATGGCGTCGAAATCTCCGTCAGCGACGAGGGCCCCGGCATTCCTCCGGAGAGCATCGACAAGATCTTCCAGCGCTTCTACTCGGATCGTCCTCAGAGCGACCGCACGCGCGGCAAGAATTCGGGCCTCGGGCTGTCGATCTCGCGCGAGATCGTCAGCGTCCACGGCGGGCACATATGGGCGGAGAACCGCGGCGAACACGGCAAGATCCTCGGCGCCTGTCTCCGCGTCCGGCTCCCGGCAGCCGCGATCCGCGCGCGCAGCTGGCGCCACAGAAAAGAAGTCACCTGACCCTCGACAGCCCTGCTCGTGGCCGTCAGAATGATGGTCGCGCGTGCAAATCAGCGGGCGCGTTCTCGACCGATCCCACCCAGCCATTCGATCACGCCACTTGATCGCAAGTCAGGACGATTGAACCGATGGTGGCAATGGCCGCATTCCTGCCGCCAGCGCTCTCGAAGCCGCGCTTCCGCCTCTTCGCGATCGGCCAGGCCATATCGATCATCGGCGGCTGGATCCAGCAGATCGCGCTTTCCTGGCTCATCTATCGACTGTCGGGCTCGGTGTTTCTGCTCGGCGTGTCCGGCTTCCTGACGCAGATTCCGTTCCTCGTCGTATCGCCCTTTGCCGGCGCACTGACGGATCGCGTGCGCCGCGTGCGCATGCTGGTCATCGTGAACGCCATCCTCGCCGTGCTCGCCACCATCCTTGCCGTCATGGCGGCAATGGGCGTGGAGGACGTGCGCGTCTATCTCGCCATTGCGCTCTGCTCAGGCACGGCGACCGCATTCGAGACGCCCGCCCGGCAAGCGCTGTTGTCCGTCATCGTCGAGGATCGCAAGCTGCTGCCGAGCGCCATCGGCGTGAACTCGATGCTGTTCAACATGGGCCGGATCATCGGCCCCACAATCGCCGGCATCCTGCTGCTGCGCCTCACGGAAGCGTGGTGCTTTGCGCTCAACGCCCTGAGCTTCGGCGCCGTCATCATCGCCTTGATCCTCATGCGCCTTCCCGATCTCATTCCCCCGCGCAAGGACGGCCAGAAAGACATCGCTCTCGCCGAGACGATCGCCTATCTCCGCAAGCACCCGGCCGCGCGCTACCTGCTGCCGACCGTCACCGCGGTCGCCGTGTTTGCGCTGCCGTACCAGCACATCATGCCCTCGATCGCCGTCGACTTCTTCGGCGGCAATACCTCGACGCTTGGGTTGCTGATGAGCTCGGTGGGCGCCGGCGCACTCGTAACGGCGATCATCCTCGCCATGCAGACAAGCACGCGCGTGCAGCTCTCGCTCGTGCGGTTCGCGCCGTTCGTCATCGCCGTGACGCTGATCGCCTTCAGTCAATCGCGGAGCCTGCCGCTCTCGATGTTCCTGCTCGCCATTCTCGGCGGCTCGATCCTGATGACTTCCGCCTCGACGAACACGATCATGCAGCAGTCGGTGGAGGATGCCTGGCGTGGGCGCGTGATCGGCATTTACATCATGTGCTTCGTCGGCATGGCGCCGCTCGGCAATCTTCTGACAGGCGCCGTTGCCGAGCACTTCGGTCTCGGGCCGACGCTCGCCATGAACGGCGTGCTGATCCTGATCGCCGTGGGCATTACGCAGTATCGCTTTGCCACCGATCCGACGGCCATGGAGCGCCTCAAGGCCGATATGGGCACCTGATCAGCGCGGGCCCGTTCCGGAGAGGGCATAGTTCAGGATCTTGTAGGTTAGCGCCGCGGCTGTGTAGTCGTAGACGTGGAAATCCGGGATCGGCGCCAGCTCGACGACGTCAGCTCCGACAATGGTGCCGACTTCGGCGGCGCGCTTTAGGATCGCGAGTGCCTGCAAATAGGAGAGCCCACCCGGCGTCGGCGTTCCGGTGGCCGGCATGACGGCACCGTCGAGGCCGTCGATATCGAATGAGACATAGATCGGTCGATCGCGCAGATGGCCCGCAATAGCCTCGATATCCCAGCGCGCCTGATCCTTGCCCCAATAGATGTGGATGCGATCCGGATGAGCATCGGCAAAATCCGCTTCCTCCTTCGAGATTGCGCGGATGCCGACCGATACCAGTTCCACATGAGAATGATCGAGAACGCGGCGCATGGCAGCGGCGTGCGAGTACTTCTCACCGAGATAGCCATCGCGCAGATCGGCGTGAGCATCGAACTGGAGGACGACGAGATCCTTGTACTTCGCCGCGAACGGCCTGATCGCGCCTGCCGTCAGCGAATGCTCGCCACCGAGCACGAGCGGAAAGCGCCCTTCCTCCAGCACCTGCTCGACGAGACCTGAGAGCTGCTCCAGCGCGGCTTCGAGCGGCTTGGCGATGACCGGCTCGCGGATTGCAGCAATGCCATAGTCGAGGCAGGCCTCGCACCTCAGCTCGTCGTCGTAGAGTTCGAGCTGATTGCTGGCCGCCAGGATCGCCGACGGGCCTGCGCCCGTACCGCTGCCGTAGCTCACTGAGGCCTCGAGACCGAAGGGGATCACGACGGCCCGCGCACGCTCCGGTTTTCCGGCGTCCGCACGCAAGGTATCATGGAAGCTCTCGGCTGCCGGGAGATAGTCGAGCGGGGGGCGTGCGGTGCGGTTCATGCAGATGTCCTCAGCGAACCTGGAGGGAGAATAGCTCTTGGCAGAGAGGGCCGCGCGTCGCAACCTGCAAGAAAAGACGGGAGGAGAGGCCATGCGTGGTTTGAAGGGCAAGGGAGCCATCGTGACGGGGGCTGGCAGCGGCATCGGAGCTGCGATCGCGGAGCGCCTCGCGGCTGAAGGCGTGCGCGTACTCGTGGCGGATCTCCGGCGCGAGCGCGCGGAGAGCACCGTCAAGAGCATCCGCGATGCCGGCGGTCAGGCCGAGCACTACGCAATGGATGTGCGCCAGCGCGAGGATGCCGCTGCTGTTGTCTGTCAGGCCGTCGCGCTCTTCGGCCGCCTCGATATTCTGGTGTGCAATGCGGGTCTCATGGACCGCGAGCCCTTCCTCGAGATGAGCGACGATCTGTGGCGGCGCGTGATCGATACCAATCTCTACGGCACGTTTATCTGTGCGCAGGCCGCAGCGCGCCAGATGGTGCAGCAGGGCGGCGGCGGCCGCATTGTCACGGTGGCTTCGAACTCCGGCATTTTCGGTGGCATGGGGCGGGCCGCCTACGGCGCCAGCAAGGCGGGAATCATGAACCTGACGCAGTCCATGGCGATGGAGCTTGCCCAGCATGACATCAACGTCAACGCGGTCGCTCCGGGGCCGACGCGAACAGGCGCCAATCCGAGCGGGCGGCCGTCGGACTACATTCGCGCGCGCATGCCGCTTGCGCGCTTGGGCGAACCGAGCGAGATCGCATCCGTCGCGGCCTTTCTTGCTTCCGACGATGCGAGCTTCGTCACCGGGCACGTCTATGCCGCCGATGGCGGCTTCACGATCGCCGGCATGATCGATACCTGATCCACCAAGGAGAAACGTCAATGAAGGAACGCAACCTCGGGCCGTCGGGTCTGCGAGTGTCCGTGGTCGGCCTCGGCTGCAACAATTTCGGCGCCAAGCTCGATCTCGAAAGCTCCCGCAAGGTCATCCACAAGGCGCTCGACGCCGGCATCACGCTGTTCGATACGGCCGACATGTACGGCGGTCGCGGCGGCTCCGAGAAGATCATCGGCGAGGTGCTCGGTGCGCGCCGCAAGGACATCGTGCTCGCAACAAAGTTCGGTTGGGAGATGGACGATGAAGGCCGCAAGCGCGGGGCGTCGCGGCGCTATATCATGAACGCGGTTGAAGACAGCCTGAAGCGGCTCAAGACGGATTGGATCGACCTCTATCAATACCACAAGCCCGATCCGCTGACGCCGCTCGAGGAGACGATGGCGACGCTCGACGATCTCGTGCGCCAGGGCAAGGTGCGCTACGTCGGATGCTCGAACATGCCGGCGTGGCAGGTCGCGAAATCGCAGGAGATCGCGCGGGCACGCAATATGACCGCGTTCATCTCGTGCCAGGATGAGTACAGCCTCGTCGTGCGCAATGTGGTGGAGCCGCAGCTCGCAGCGGCCATGGAGCACTACGGCCTCGGCCTGTTGCCGTTCTTCCCGCTCGCGAGCGGACTGCTGAGCGGCAAGTACGCGCGCGGCAACATGCCGGCGGACGGGCGCCTTTCGCAGGCTCAGCGATGGGCCGACAAGTACCTCAATGAGAGCAACTGGACTAGGGTCGAGAAGCTGGAGGCCTTTGCCAAGGCGCGCGGGCGCACGCTGCTGGAACTCGCCTTCAGTTGGCTGGCGTGCAAATCGCCGGTGACGAGTGTCATCGCGGGCGCGACGACGCCTGCGCAGGTCGAAGCCAACGTGAAGGCCGCCGACTGGCAGCTCACGGCCGAGGAAATGGCGGAGATCGACAAGATCACCGCAGCGTAGCCATCGCCCCGCCCCTTTCGTCGCCTGCGGCGGGAGGGGCGACTACTTTTCGGACTTGGCCACGCGCGAATGGCCGTGCGCCGTTTTCTCCCATAGATGGGGCGCCGTGATGAGTTGCAGCAGCGCGCGGTAGCTTGCGAAGGAGATGAGCAGCCAATAGGCGGGCATGAGCAACGCCTGCAGCGAGAGCCGTCGCCACCCGCGCTGCCATGACGCCACGGCCGCCGCGAGCATTGCGCTGAGGTAGCCCAGGCCCAGGTGCGCGAGACCGATCCATACGAGCGCGCGTTCGATGGTGCTCGCCGAGGGCGCAAGCAGGTTTCCCGTGAATGCGAGCCAGCCGATAATGGCCAGCACGATCGGGTGCATCAGCGCCGACAGCAGCATTCCGCCTATCAGAACGTGCAGACCGAACCGCGATCGCCAGTCGAGTGTCTGTCGCCGCTTCGCGCTCCGCCGTGTGTGCACCAGATAGGTCTGCATCCAGCCCTTGAGCCAGCGTGTGCGTTGGGAAATCCAGCTCCGGAGCGCGATCGGCGCTTCCTCCCAAGTCGTCGAGGCGATCGTGAGCGTGCGATAGCCGCCGCGCGCGAGACGGAAGCCGAGATCGGCGTCCTCCGTCACGTTGTAGGGATCCCAGCCGCCGACTTCCTTCAGCCGATCCACACGAAAATGGTTCGATGTGCCGCCGAGCGGGATCGGCAGTCCAAGCCGATGCAGGGATGGTAACTGCGCATCGAAGAGCGAAGCATATTCGAGCGCGAACTGGCGCGGCAGCCAGCCCTGCGCGGTGTTGTGTATGCCGAGGCGAGCCTGCACGCAGGCAACCTCGGGACCACCCTCTGCGAACGCGGCCAGCGCGCGGCGAAGTTGATCGGGCTCGGGAATGTCCTCGGCGTCATAGACGACGACATAGGGACTGCGCACGAGCTCGAGTGCGTAGTTCAGTGCCTTGGGCTTGGTGCGCGGGCCCTTCTGCGGCACGACGACGGGCCGGATGTTGCCCGGAAGATCGAGAGCGTAGAGCGCGGCCCGCGTCTCGGCATCGCTGGCTTCGAGAACGATCAGCACCTCGAGCTTGGCCGCTGGATAATCCAGAGCCGCTATGGCCGCGACGAGATCGGGCAGGATATCGGCCTCGCGATAAAGCGGCACCAGGGCGCTGTAACGTGGCAGCCCGGGATCGGGAACCGTCGAGACCGCGCGACCGGGCTGGGCAGGTGAGCCGCGCGCGAGCTCCAGCACAGCAGCCGTGCGCAACAGTACGACGCACAGAAATGGCAGGGTCAGAAGGACCATGACGAACGGCACGATGATCTCTGGCGCGACCAGGGTGCCACCGACACACAGCCCCACGACTGTTGCTGCCAGAAGCGCCTGCCACGTCTCCGCACCGTAGCGCGCGGAAGCGGCGGGATCCGCCCGCGAGAGGCCCTCGATGGCATGATCGATCAAGGCCGCCTCCGCGCCGGCCATATGGACCGCATCCACCTCACGGCGCGTCGCCAGAACAGGATGCTCCCCCGGCGGGAGGAGCAAGACGGCCTCGCGGATGACCCGCGGGCGCACCGCATAGGCATTGATCACGACCTGGCCCGGCCGCCGCGCCCGCCCAGAAGACCGCCCGAGCCAGTCCATGCCGAGGGTCGCGCCGAGTGCGGCGACGTACGCACTCTCGTCGATCCACCCGAGCGCGATCATCACCTCATGTGGATGCACGCCCCACGCGTGCGCAATGCGCTCGGCTCGCCTGAGCGTCGCGAGATCGATGGCGCGGCCGACCAGAAAGGCATACTCGCTCTCCGGCGTCGCGACCGGGGCAACCCGAAGTCTGCCGATACGCTGTCGTACGCTCCGGAGGCGCGCTAGAATGCTGCGCGAGCGGGGCGATTCTCGTCGAATGATGCGTCTGCGGAGACGAGGCGCCGATTGCGCAGATGTTTGGTCCATGGCAGCAATCTCGCCGCTGGCAGCGCCGCCGTGACGACGCCTGCCCGTGAATACGACTTGCTCGGCGCGCCGACAGACCTTGACGAATGGTGACGGCTGTCTGTGCCGCAAAATGGGAACACGTAGTGCGCAGATCGATCATAAGTGCCGTTTTGGCGGGCGCAATCGGAATATTGACCGCCGATCAATTTCCGTTCGCATCGCGCGCGGCAGCCCAGAGCCCCGCGGACACGCAGACGGACTCTCCGAGCATCGCGCCGCCGGCAGCGGCGCCTGGGGCCGGTCCGCGCCGGTTCGCGATCCGTTTCCTCACGGACAGCGAGTTCCCGCCATTCCACTACTATGACGAGGACGGGGTGCTCACCGGCTTCGATGTCGATCTTGCCCGCGCCATCTGCCTGGAGCTCGGCACGCAGTGCGATATCCGTGCGCGCCCCTGGAACGAGTTGCTGCCGACACTGCGCCGGGGCGAGGCCGATGCCGTCATCGCCGCCCAGCGCATCACGCCATCGCTGCTCAAGGAGTTCGATGTCTCCGACCGCTACTTCTATACGACCGCCTGGTTCGCGGGTTTGCGTGGCGGCCAGCGCCTGACCATAACGCCCGAACAGCTCGAGCGCCGGCGTATTGCGGTCGCGCGCGGCAGCCCGCATGAGGCTTATCTCCGGACGTTCTTCCGCGAGAGCGCCATCGAAACGACGGAGAACGTCGAGCAGGCGCGCGAAGCCGTTCAGCAGGGACGCGCCGATCTGGTTTTCGGTGACGGGATCGGGCTGGTTTTCTGGGTCAATGGCTCGGTGTCGCAGGACTGCTGCGAGCTCAAGGGCGGCCCCTTCTTCGAGCCGAAGTTCTTCGGCGACGGGCTCGCCATTACGGTGCCGCAGCAGGATGTGGAATTGAAGCGTACGATCAATCGGGCACTGGAGCGCCTCAGGCGCAACGGGCGCTACGAGGAACTGATGCTGCGCTACTTCCCGAACAGGATCTTCTGATCCTGGATCTTACGACCGCTGGGGCCGCTCAGGTGCGCTCGATCAGATGCCTTGCCCCTCGACCTCGCGCGCAAGTTCCTCGGCCATGCGCTCCCCGCCTTCCCAGTAGGGATGCACCTCGAGGAGCTGCTTGACGACGCTCAGCGCGCCCTTGGCGTTGCCGGTCTGCCGCCAGATCTGAGCGAGGCCGTCGAGCGCGCGGAAATGGTTCGGCTCGAGCGCCAGCGCGCGCCTCAGATCGCCGACCGCAGACGCCATATCATTGCGGGCGAAGTGGATGTAGGCGCGCCGATTGAAGCCCTCGGCATAGTCCGGCGCAAGCTGCACGACATAGTCGAGAAACTTGAGCGCCTGGTCGTGGTCCTTGGTGCCCAGCGACTTCGAAGCGCGCTGCATGAGCAGATTGACGGTATCGCTGCCCGAATGCCCCCAGAGCCGCTCGATGGTCGTCTGGATCTTCTTCGCAGCCTCGGCCGAGTCGGCCGTGGCGAGATGAGCATAAAGATCGCCGAGCAGCTTCGACTTCTCGTCAGCCGTGCTTGGCATACGGTCCGGCAAGCGGCCAGCCGGCGAATCCGCATCATCAGGCGGCGAGGGGGCGGCCTCAGGGGGCGCGGCCTCCGGAGCCTCCTGTGGCGCGGTTGGAGGGGCGGGCTGCTGGGCACGGGCATCACTCGCCCAAGTGCTCAATGCGATCGCAAGTGCGGCCGCAAGAACCGCAAAGGTGCGCGACATGCCAAGCCTGCTCTTTGTTTCACCGTTCATTAATTCAGAATAGCGCCAGCCGAACAGGGCGTCAAAAAGGCCACGCGCACCGAACTGATCACAATCAGGTTAACGAGGCAGCGTGCCAAAATGACGTGCGATTAGCACATCATTAAATCCCCCCTCCGATAATCGGACCTCAGGTGCAGGATTGGCGCTTCCGCCAGTTTCGTCACGAGCTGCCGTCTGCTGAACTCGCTGTTGTCATGAAGGCATAAGGATTTCCATGTCGCTTCAACCTGCCATTTCCGCAGTCCAGAGCAGCAGCAGCATTCTGACCCGCGCGCCGGCCGACCGCAGACGTCACAAGCGCGTCGCCCTGACATTGCTCGGCCGCTTCATGCGCGCGAACAAGCAGGAATACCCCTGCAAGCTCTCCGACGTGTCCGCGGGCGGCGCGGCCATCATGGCACCTGTGGAGGTCGAGGAAGGCGAGCGGATCGTTGCCTACTTCGACCAGCTCGGCGGCCTCGAAGGCACGGTTGCACGCCTGTTTGAAGGTGGTTTTGCCATCCAGCTCGTCGCGACACAGCACAAGCGGGAGAAGCTCGTCGCGCAGCTCACGTGGCTCATCAACCGCAGCGAGCTCACAGGCGAGGACGAGCGCAAACACGAGCGGCTCGTGCCGGGCAACCGGGAATCCATGATGAAACTCGACGAGGGCATCGTCGTTCCCGTCCGCGTGCTCGACGTATCCATCTCGGGCGCGTCGATCGGCACCGAAGCGCGCCCGCCGATCGGCCAGGAGATCATGCTCGGCAAGCTGCGCGCGGTGGTCGTGCGCCATCACAGCAAGGGCATCGGCGTCCGGTTCAGGGACATTCAGAACCCGGCCGCTCTTCGTAATCATTTCGACTAGCCGACGCGGTGGAAAGGATGCCGACCGCTGCAACGGCTTCGGTATGCAACACGTTATCGGATTGGCGTCAATTCGAGGAAATTTCGGGCAGCTTTTGCCTCAAATGCCCCGCGTCGACTTGGGGGTCGCCTAACGTCTGACTGCTAGTGTGTTCTTCGATCGAGGGGAGTTTCGAAGTCATGTTGCCGGCGTCAAGACTGCTGTTGGGTATTGCAAGCGGCGCGCTGTTGGCCATGGTCGGCAGCGCTGACAGTTTTGCCCATCGCCAGGCCCCGGAACCGCGCCAGTCGGCCTTCATGCGCGTGTACGGGCCGACGCTGCCCCCGTTCGGCTTCGTGAGCTTCTGCGACCGCCATCCAGCCGAATGCAAGCAGCAATCATTCGAGGATGCGCGCATTGAGCTGACCGACGAGCGACGCGAACAACTCGATCATGTGAACCGTTCGATCAATCGGCTGATCGAGCCCGCGACAGACCAGGAGATCTACGGCATCGCGGAGTACTGGACCATCCCGATGACGCGCGGCGATTGCGAGGATTACGCGCTTCTGAAGCGCCAGGTGCTCATGCAGCGCGGTTGGCCCGCGAGCGCCTTGCTGATCACCGTCGTCCGCGATGAGAAGAACGACGGCCACGCCATCCTGACGGCGCGCACATCCAAGGGCGACTTCATTCTCGACAACAAGTTCGACGACGTGCGGCCCTGGCACGGCGTGGGCTACACGTACGTCATGCGCCAGTCGTACATCAATCCGAAGGTCTGGGTGTCGCTCGACAGCCGTGACAGCCGCACGCCCGACCAAATTGCCGGCGTACGCAAGGATTCACCACGGCGCTAAGGCCGGACACCTTGTCGGCCCAGCTCAGCCTTGTGGCTTGAGGGTTGTCGTGTAGCGCTTCCAGCGTGCCATGTAGTCCGCGACACCACCGTCGACACGCTTGCGATCCTCGGCCGTCACCTCGCGCGCGACCTTGCCGGGCGTGCCGAAGACGACGCTGTTCGGCGGAATGACCTTGCCCTCGGGAATGAGTGCGCCGGCGCCGACCATGGCGCCTGCACCGATGCGCGCACCATTGAGTACGATGGCGCCGATACCGATCAGGGCCCCGCGGCCGATGTGGCAGCCGTGAAGCATCGCGGTATGGCCGATCGTGCACTCCTCCTCGATGACCATCGGAAAACCGGGATCGACGTGAAGGACGCAATTTTCCTGAATGTTCGTGCGGGCGCCGATGCGGATCGGCTCGTTGTCGCCGCGGATGACGGCGCCGAACCAGATACTGACGTCCTCCTCAATGCTCACCTGACCGATCACGACGGCCGTCGGCGCAATCCAGCACTGGCCGGACGCAGGCAGCGTAACGGCGTTATCGCCGAGCTTGTAGAGAGACATCGAGGGCTCCAGCGGCGGCGATCAGGCGCCTTCTTCGAGATCGTAGTCGAGGATCGTCATGCTGACCTGATACGCGGTCTCGCCATCCTCGAGATCCTTCGAGACGACGCCGACGAACTCGCCGCCGACGTAAAGCTCTGCCGCGTCGTTGGCACGCTGGCGGGCGCGCACCTCGACGCTCGTGTTCGCGAGCATCTTCCGCAAGTAGCCCTGCAGCTTGTCCAGCTCAGGTTTCGTCAGCGCATTCGATTTGGACGCGCCCTTGGGTCCCGCCGCCATAAATCACTCCTTCATCGGCGAGCACATGCGGCCCGCATCTCTCGCTTCGCCGTCAGCAGCCGCAATCACCGGGCTTCAGGCGCTGGTCCATGTTACGTGCCGGCTCCGGGCAACCCGCCGGGCCGACGATCCTCGCCGGCACGCCGGCAACGGTCGATTGCGGCGGCACGTCCTGGAGGACAACGCTGCCAGCGGCCACGCGGCAGCAGTTGCCCACCGAAATATTGCCGAGCACCTTGGCGCCCGCGCCGATCATGACGTTGTCGCCGATCTTCGGATGGCGATCGCCGGTTTCCTTGCCGCTGCCGCCGAGCGTCACGCCATGGAGAAGCGAGCAGTGATCGCCGATGACCGCGGTCTCGCCGACCACGATCGCCGTCGCATGGTCGAACATCAGGCCCTTCCCGATGCGGGCGGCCGGATGAATATCGACGGCGAAAATGCGCGAGCTCTGGCTCTGCAGATAGAGCGCGAAATCCTGGCGCCCCTGGTTCCACAGGGCATTGGCGAAGCGGTGCGTCACGAGTGCATGGAAGCCCTTGAAGTAGAGCAGCGGCTCGATATAGCGGTGGCAGGCCGGGTCGCGATCGTAGACGGCGGCGAGGTCGGCGCGGAAGCAGTGGCCGATCTCCGGGCGCTCGCGCAGGACATCCTCGAATGTGTGCCGGATCAGCCCGGCATCGACGTCAGCGTGGTTGAGGCGCTGCGCAAGGCGGTGGCAGACGGCATCCTCGAGGCGCTCGTGGCTGAGAATGGTTGCATAGATGAACCCGCCGAGCCCGCGCTCGGCCGGGATGGAAGCCGCCGCGTCG
>JAEYPL010000029.1 GCA_023410905.1 Pseudomonadota bacterium | reverse complement strand
GGCCAAGGACGCGATCGGCAGCATGGTCGCACGTGTCGAGAGCAACGCGAGCGTTACGCGCAAGCTGAACACGACGGTCGCGAAGTTCTCCGGCACACCCGGCAATTTCGTCGCCGAGTTGTCCGATAGCGGGAAGATCGAGGTCGGCGCCGCGCTGCTGACCACGGGTTTCACGCACTTCGACAGCATCAACAAGCCTGAGTGGGGCTTCGGCCTCTTTCCCGATGTCGTGACGACGACGCAGGTCGAGCAGATGATCTCGTCCGGTCAGGGCGTGAAGTGCCCATCGGACGGCCGCAAGCCGAAGCGCGTCGCGATCCTCCTGTGTGTCGGCTCGCGCGATCGCCAGATCGGCCGCGAGTGGTGCTCGAAGATCTGCTGCACGGTGTCGGCGAACCTCGCCATGGAGATCCGCGAGGAGCTGCCCGATTGCCATGTCTACATCTACTACATGGATATTCGCACTTTCGGGCACTACGAGACGGACTACTACTGGCGGAGCCAAGAGGAGTTCAAGGTCAAGTACATCAAGGCGCGCATCGCCGAGGTGACGGGCGACGGCAAGCAGCTCATCGTCAAGGGTGAGGACACGCTCGTGAAGCGGCCGATCACCATTCCGTTCGACATGGTCGTGCACGCGATCGGCATGGATCCGAACATCGACAACATGACGATCTCGGCGGTGTTCGATGTCGAGCTGCACAAGCACGGATACATCGCGCGGAAGGATACGTACGGCACCATGGGCGCGACGTCGCGGCCGGGCGTGTTCGTCGCCGGCGCGGCCATCGGCCCCGAAACGATCGACGACTCTATCGCGCAGGCGAACGGTGCGGCGCTGTCGGCACTCGCGGCTGCCGAAGGGCGCATTCTCGAAGCGGCGGAGTAGGGACGCGTCCATGATCGTCACGCGTAGCCACGCCGAGCCCTATGCCGTCGAGTTCAGCGACGGTAAGCACGCGGCGCTTGCCGATGCGATCGTGGCGGACGGCGGACGCGAGGCGGGATTCAAGCCATTCGCGCTGCTCGAGGCCTCGCTCGCTACGTGCACGGCAATGACGATCCGTATGTATGCCGACCGGCATGGCTGGGCGCTGCCGGAGCTCGAAGTGCGCGTGAAGTACGACCAGTCGCGCGCGGACGCGCCGGTGCTCCGCTATGACGTGGATTTCGGATCGGCCGATCTTGCGCCGGACATTCGCGAGCGCCTGATGCGTGTCGCGACGGCCTGTCCCGTACACAAGGCGCTCGCGAAGCCCTTGAGCGTCGAACGCAGCGAGTTGGTGGTGTGATGGCGGCACCAGGGCATTTCAGCACGAATGGAGAGGCGCCCGCGCGTCCGGTGCTGCATCTGTCCGGCGCCAAGCTGCGGCTGGCATTGGAAGCGCTGATCCGCGCTGCCGAGCCCATCGGCGGTATCGAGCGCTTTGCTGCCGCCGTGAAGCTCAAGTCGGATGTTCTGCAAGATCGTCTAGGCAACGGCAAAGCGTCCGCAATCGAGCGCGATGCGTTCGAGGATATCGCGATCCTCATGGCGACGGTGCGCCGCCGCATTGGGACGCTCATCGACACCGCAGGCTGGCCGGATGTCCGCGAAGCGATCTCGGTACTGCTCGCCGATGCTCACACACCCGGCACGGCCGATGCGCGCGTGGCAACCTTCGTGAAGGCGTTCCCCGAGGACAAGGCCAACCGCTTCGTGCGCGATCTCGCGTCCGAGCTGCTGCACGGCGTCTATCCCGAGCATTTTCCGCTCATGCATCGCTGGGTCTGGGATGCGCGCGCGAATACGGGCGTGCTGCGCGAGATCTGGCATGATCCGGCATCTGGAGACGACGTCGATCACATCGTCATAGACATCCCGGACGGTCACGAGACGTTCCTCGTACTGCGGGAGGAGCTGTCGCAGTTCCTCTCCGACAACGGCATCTTCCGCGACATGCTCTGGTACGTGGATCTGCTGCAGGCGCAGATCTATGGCGACTACATCAATGCACAGGGCGGTGCGTACCTGAAGACGGATTTCTCCGCGGAATCCGATCCGCTCGAGCATACGCGCCGCATTCTCGGCCTCGACCGCATCTCAAAGCGGCGCGGCCGCGGTGCGATTGCGGGCGATGCGCACGCGCTCGACGCGCTCAAGCAGTTGAACTGAGGCCGGACCGATGCCCATTCATGAGAAATCGCTCATTCGGCCGGAAGATCTCAAGACACACGACAATCTCGTGATCGAGGGTATCGACGTCTCGGGGCACTGGTCGACCTTCATCGAGTCGCGTGTGATCGCGGACTACAACGAAAACCTCGAAGATGAGATCGCCGCGATGCCGGGCGGCGACAAGATCCACCGCTGCTGGCAGTGCGGCTCCTGCACCAACGCCTGTACGATCAACGCCATCGAACCGCGCTTCAATCCACGCTATTGGATCTATCTGATCCGCACGGGCATGGAAGCTGAGCTTCTCCGCGACAAGGACATCATCTGGCAGTGCGTGTCGTGCCACAAGTGCACGCATATTTGTCCCCGCGATGTCGAGCCCGAAGGCGTGATGAAGGCGACGGCGCATTGGCTGACGATGAAGGGCTACACGCCGCCCTCGCCCTCGCACATCTTCGACGAGGAGTTCACGCATCAGATCGTCCAGCGCGGGCGTATCGAGGATACCGAGGTCCTGCACAACTTCCTGCGTAAGACAAAGCAACCGCTCATGCAGGACTGGCTGACGGCCATCGCCTTCGCGATCGGCAAGCGGCTACCCGTCAAGTGGGGGATCAAGATGGCGTGGCAGCAGGTGTTCAAGCCGAAGACGCGCGGCTGGGATCGCGCGCGCGTCGCGCTTGAGGATTACATCCACGAGGTGGAGACCGAACGGAAGGCCGTGATCGACGGTAGCAGCAAGTCACAGCAGACACGCGCGCCCGTGCGCGAAGCGGCAGAGTGACGACCATGCTGTTCATGATCATCGAGCGCTTCAAGGATTGTGATCCCAAACCGATCTATCGCCACCTGCGCGATAGCGGCCGCGGGCTGCCGGAAGGCCTCAAGTATATCGACAGTTGGATCGAGCCCAATTTCGACCGCTGCTTCCAGATCATGGAATGCGACGACGCGCGGCTCATCCAGGAATGGATACTGCACTGGGGTGATCTCGCGACGTTCGAGATCGTGCCGGTCGTACCCTCGAAACAAACGCGCGAGCTCGTCGAGAGCAGACTCGCGGATCCGGAGTGACGACATGGTCGATGTGACGGACAAGGCGAAGAAATACGCGAGTGTCGGCTACTATCCGGGATGTGCGCTCGAAGGCACGGGCAATGGCTATGACGTCTCGACGCGCGCCATCGCGAAGAAGCTCGGCCTCGGCCTCAAGGATGTGACGAACTGGAACTGCTGCGGGGCCATGGAGGTCAAGAACGTCGATCCCAAGATCCAGACGTATCTCTCCGCGCGCGTGCTGTCACAGGCCGTGAACGAGGACCGCATGGATGTGGTGATGGCGCCATGCAATGGCTGCTACCACAACCTCAAGAAGGCCGAGCACGATCTCGCGCACGATCCGAAATCCGTCGAGGTCGTCGATAAGCTGAGCGCGAAGGCCGGCCACAAAGCTTACAAGCCGGGTGAGGCCGAGACCATTCATGCACTCGATTGGCTGAAAGAGACCATCGGCGAGGATGGCCTGCGCGAGCGCACGAAGGGCAAACTCGATGGCCTGAAGATCGCGAACTACTACGGCTGCATGTACGTGCGTCCGCGCCACATCTTTCCGGAGAAGGATAAGGGACCGGGCTCGGAGTCGACCAGCCAGCCACACTTCATGGATGATCTGCTGGCTGCAGCCGGCGCCGAGAACGTGAGCTTTCCGCTGAAGACCGCGTGCTGCGGCGGCGCGCACACGCTTTCCGACAGCGATACCTCGACGAAGCTCGTTCTCAACATCCTGCAGGCTGCGGAAGCCTCCGGTGCCGAGGTCATCGCAACCGAATGCCCGACCTGCCACACTGGCCTCGAGATGCATCAGGTGCGTGCGGAGAAGCGCTTCGGCAAGAAGACGAACGTCAAAGTGCTCTACTTCACGCAGCTGCTGGGCCTCGCACTCGGCATCGGTCCGCGCGCGCTCGGCATTCACACGAATATCTCGGACTCGATGGATCTGATCATCGAGAAGCGCCTGACATGACGCGGGGTGCATTGCCGCTCGATACGGTGACGGGCCCGAAGTGGGACCGCCAGTACGCCGAGGCGGGCTACATCTTCGGTACGACGCCGAATTTATTCCTAACCACTGAAGTGCATCGCTTCGCGACGGGCGGCCGCATTCTCGTGCCCGGCGATGGCGAGGGCCGCAATGGCGTCTGGCTGGCCGAGCAAGGCTTCGATGTGACGAGCGTCGAAGCCTCGTCGGTCGGTGTCGGCAAGGCGCGGGCGTTGGCAGCCGAGCGCGGTGTGCGCCTCGACCTTCAGAATACGAACCTGGACTCCTGGAACTGGCCTGTGTCTGCCTTCGATGGCGTCGCCGCGATCTTCGTGCATTTCGAGCCGCACGCGCGTGCGGCCATGCATCGGCGCATGTTGGCGGCGCTGAAGCCGGGCGGCATCCTGCTGCTGGAGGCATTCACGCCGAAGCATGTCGAAAATCGCAAGGCGGGAAGCCGCGGCGGTCCACCGCCCGAGATGCTGTACACGGCTGAGCTCCTGCGGCAGGATCTGGAAAGTGCGGCGTTCGATCTGCTTCGCGAGGAGGAAATTCTCCTCGACGAGGGCTCCCGGCATCAGGGCCGGGCGCATGTCGTGCGTGTTGCGGCACGGAGGGCGGCATGAGTGGCCAGGCGACATATCCGGCGTTTGCCGGAATCGAGGAACGTATCGACGTGATCGCCGTGGATGGCGGTGCTGAGCCGGCGCGTGCCGCGGCGGAGTTGCTGGCTATCGGTGAGCATGTGCTCGAAGTCTGGGTACGTGCGCGCGGCGAGACGCCGACGGATGCGCGCATGGAGGGCTTTCGGCTGCTCGCGCTGCATCGTCAGGGCGCGCGGGGCGAGCCGTCCTTCAATGCCTGCCGCGAGACGTGCCGCGAGCTCGTGTATCACTACAACCTTCTTGCGCTCGATCCGGATCATCCCGACGCGGGGCACCGCCTGACGCTCGCGGCCATGATTGCGCGTCATCTCATGCTTTTCGTCGGCGGCAAGCTCGAGGTGGCGGGGCTCGGCGAGTTCTGCTGTTCCTCGCGTCCGCTCCGTGCTGTTGGACATTGAAACTTGCGTTGCTCTGAAGCCGCCCATAAGTAGCCGGCATATTCTGTGCACTACCGGAGACCCGAAATGCCCGTCGTGAATGGCTGCAACCTCCCCGATCATCTGCTCTACGACGTGGACAACCACATCTGGTTCCAGGAGCAGGGTGACGGCACCGTCAAGGTCGGCATGACGACGGTCGCGACGGCAATGGCGGGTCAGCTCGTGGCGTTCACGCCGAAGAAGGTCGGGCGCAAAGTTGACGCTGGCAAGAGTTGCGCCACCGTCGAGAGCGGCAAGTGGGTGGGCCCCGCCAAATCTGCGGCCGCGGGCGAGGTGGTGGCCGTCAACGATGCGCTCGTCGCTGACCCGTCACTCGCCAACAGTGACCCGTATGAAAAGGGCTGGTTCATCATCCTGAAGCCTCAGGAGTGGGATGCGGTGAAGCCAGGGCTGACCGTCGGAAGTGCCGTAACCCAGCCCTATGAAGCCAAGATGACGGCTGACGGATTCTCCGGCTGCACGTAACGTCGCGCCCGGTCGCCACGCGCGCACCTTGGCTGTAGAGTGCGGCGTCATGCGCGATGCACCTGAACATGCGCCCCAAGCGGGCTCCCATATAGCGGCTGTCGAAGCCGAGAGCTTCGCCGTCGTGCCGGGGCGTGCGGATGCGGGCCTCATCCTGCTCTGCGATCACGCGGGCAACGCCTTTCCGCCGGGGTACGGCACGCTCGGTCTGCCGGAGGCGCAGCTTCGGCGTCACATCGCGTATGATATCGGCGCTGCGGCTGTTACGCGCGAGGTCGCGGCCGCGCTCGGCGTCCCTGCCGTGCTGACGCGGTTTTCGCGCCTGCTCATCGATCCCAATCGCGGCGCCGACGATCCAACAATGATCATGCGTCTCTCCGACGGGGCCGTCATTCCTGGCAATCGCCACCTGGACGCGGCTGAGCGCGAGAAGCGCACGTCGCTCTACTATCGCCCCTATCACGACGCCATCGAGGACGTCATAGGGCGCTGCACCGCTGCCGGCGGGCCGCCTGCCATCATCTCCATCCACAGCTTCACCGAGAGCTGGAAGGGCGTGCCGCGCCCGTGGCATGTCGGCATTCTCTGGGATCGCGATGCGCGTATGTCGGCCCCGATGCTCGACTATTTTCACGCCGATGGCGGTCTCATTGTCGGCGATAACGAGCCGTACAGGGGAAGCCTGGAAGGCGACTGCCTTTGGCAGCACGCGACGTCACGAGACCTGCCGAACGCGCTGATCGAAATCCGCCAGGACTTGATCCGCGAGGAACAGGGACAGCGGCAGTGGGCGGAGCGGATCATTGCGCTCGTTCGCGCGTTGAAAGATCGTCCGGATCTCAATCTCGACCGCTTGTGAGCGGCCCCAAGTTCTGAAGAGGAGCGAGCCATGGCGAAACTCGACAAGGCAACCACGACCGAACTCGAAGCGGCGGCATTCCGGCGACTCGTCGAGCACCTGCGCGCGCGCAGCGATGTGCAGAACATCGACCTGATGAACCTCGCGGGCTTCTGCCGCAACTGCCTTTCGAACTGGTATCAGGAGGCGGCGAGCGCCGCCGGCAAGGAGATCAGCAAGGACGAGGCGCGCGAGATCGTCTACGGGATGCCGTACAAGGAATGGCAGGCGAAGCATCAGAAGGAAGCGTCGGCCGAGCAGAAGGCCGCCTTCGAGAAATCCAAGCCGCACAGCCATTGAGACGCGATACATGGCAAAGCCCGTTACGCCGAGACTGACCACCGACTGTGTCGCTGTGGATGCCAAGGGGCGCGTGCTGCTCATCCGGCGAGGGCATCCGCCGTTCGTCGGGCACTACGCCCTCCCCGGCGGGTTCGTCGATATCGGCGAGACGGTCGAGGACGGCTGCCGCCGCGAGCTCCTGGAGGAGACGGGGGTCAAGGCCGGCAAGCTCCATCTCGTTGGCGTTTACTCCGATCCGAAACGCGATCCACGCTTTCATACGGCTGCGGT
>JAEYPL010000010.1 GCA_023410905.1 Pseudomonadota bacterium | reverse complement strand
CTCGCGCAGCGCCGACACGCTCAATGCCGCCGCTGACGCCATCCGCTCACGCCATCAGGCGAATGTCACCACGCACGCCGCCGACCTCTCTCAGGAAGCAGCGCGCGAAGCGACCATGGCGCGCTTCCCCGACATCGACATCCTCGTGAACAACGCCGGCGCAATCCCCGGCGGCAGCATTCTCGACATGAGCATGGCCAAATGGACCGAGGCTTGGGCGCTCAAAGTCATGGGCTACGTGCACATGACACAGATGGCGCTGCAGCAGATGCAGCCGCGCAAAGCCGGCACGATCATCAACATCATCGGCATGGCCGGCCCCGCGCCACGCTGGGACTACATCTGCGGCTCCATGGGCAACGCCGGCCTCAATGCCTTCACGAAGGGCGTCGGTGCTGGTGCGGCGGACTTCGGCGTGCGCGTGTTCGGCATCAACCCGGCAGCGACGCGCACGGACCGCATCATGTCGCTCAGCAAGACACGCGCGAAGACGACGCTCGGCGATGAGAACCGCTGGGAAGAGCTGCTCGGCAACCTGCCATTCGGCCGCCTCAAAGAGCCGCAAGAAGTAGCAGCACTGACGGTCATGCTCGCGGCACCGCAAGTGGCGTATCTTTCGGGGACCGTCATCGACATGGACGGGGGCGGCCAGTACCGGCGCTGACGGCGCCACGAACTGGCTCGTCGTTGCACACCAGGGTGGCTCTCATGGCCATCGACATGAACAACACGATCGAGATCAGGCAATCGCCATGGCGGATGCTCGGCATCGTCGCCATCGGCATCGGTTTCATTGCGCTCTCAATTTTTATCATGACGAGCCATGGGGCGTTCGGGCTGATCTTCGGCACTATCAGCCTGGCGTTCTTCGGCCTTCTCACGCTGCTCGCGGTCTGGCGCGTCGTCACGCTGCGCGGCCCCATCGTGACAATATCGCCGCGCGGCGTTCGCGATGTGCGCCTGACCGAGGCCGTCGTTCCCTGGTCGGCCATCCGGAACATCTCCACCTGGGCGGCCTACAATCAGCCCGCCATCGTGCTCGACCTGGATCCAGCCTATGAGCGCGTGCTGAAACTTACGCGGTTGACGCGCCTCACGCGCCCGCTGAACGCTGCCGTCGGCGCAGATGGCCTCTGCATCGCCTCGCAGGGCCTCAAAATGGGCCATGAGGCGCTGCTGGAGACCATCACGGCCTACTGGCAGCGGGCGCGCGGCGAACGGAGCTGAGAACTTCGTCGATCGTCTCACTTTTCCAATCGCAAAGCAGGATGCAGGAGCGGCCGCGTCTGCGGACGGCCCATTGGAGCACCATCGTGTCGACTGACGACCGGAAAACACTCGAGATCAGGTACTCACCCTGGCGCGTGCTGCGCTATGTGGCGGTGGCCGCTGGGGGCGTGCTGCTTTCCTGGTATCTCATCGGGGCGGAATGCCATTGGGCGAGCTGCGTTCTCGGCTGGATCGGACTGCTCATAGCGGGCGCTTCCCTCGCCGATGCGCTGTGGCGGATGTCCTGCCTCATGCGCGGCCCCGACATCATCCTCTCGCTTGACGGCGTCGAGACCTACGGTGCGCGCATTCCCTGGTCCGCGGTTTCCCATATGACGGCGAAGCGCGAACTCGGCATGTCCACCATCGAGCTGCATTTCTTCCCGGGCGCGGGCGACCATTTGCAGTACGACTCCGCAGGACGCCTCGCCCGCTGGATGTCCAAGATGTCGCAGAACGACGGGCTCATTCTTTCCGCCTTCGCCCTCCAGATCGGGCATGACGATCTCGCAGACCTCATCGATGCGTACCTCGCCAAGGTACACCGGGAGCTGAGCGAGGGTGTGGGCCTAAGCCCACTGGACGGGCCCGCTTCAGCCCCCTAAGACAGCGCCCAACGCGGTTTCACCACACCCGCAAGGGCCACCATCATGTTCGACATCCGAGCCATTCGCGACAATCCAGCCGCCTTCGATGCCGGCCTCAAGCGGCGCGGGCTGGAGCCGCTCTCGTCCGGCCTCATCGCCAAGGACGAGGAGCTGCGCGGGATCAAGACGCGCCTGCAGGAAGCCCAGGCGCGGCGCAACGCGGCCTCGAAGGACATCGGCAAGGCGAAGGCGACCAAGGACGAGGCGCTCGCCAGCAAGCTCATGGCCGAGGTCGCGGCCCTCAAGGATCAGTTGCAGGCTGACGAGGACAAGCAGCGCGAGCTGGAAGTCGCGCTGGAGCGCGAGCTGGCCGTGCTGCCGAACCTGCCGCTCGCCGAGGTGCCCGAGGGCAAGGACGAGACGGCCAACGTCGAGGTGCGTCGCTGGGGCGATCCCAAGGGCGTGCCGGCCGCAAGCCTCAACAAGCCGAAGCAGCACTTCGAGATCGGCGAAGCGCTCGGCCTCATGGATTTCGAGGCGGCGGCGCGCATGTCGGGCGCTCGCTTCGTCGTGCTGAAGGGCCAGCTCGCGCGGCTCGAGCGTGCACTCGCCATGTTCATGCTCGACATCCACACGGGCGAGTTCGGGTACACCGAATGCCAGGTGCCGCTGCTCGTGCGCGATCAGGCCGTCTACGGCACGGCGCAGTTGCCGAAATTCGCGGAGGATCTGTTCCAAACGACCAAGGGTTTGGACCTGGAAGCCTGGGAAAAGGGGGTTGCTCTGCTGTCTCCGACAGCATCCAGCGAGGAGCGCCAGGAAGCAATCGACGCCTTCGGCGATCAGCTCAGAAACCGCGATGCCTTCTACCTCGTCCCCACCGCCGAAGTTCCTCTGACCAATCTCGCGCGCGAGCAGATCATGGACGAGGCGGCGCTACCGCTCCGCTATACGGCGTGGTCCCCCTGTTTCCGCTCCGAAGCCGGCGCGGCGGGGCGCGACACGCGCGGCATGATCCGTCAGCACCAGTTCAGCAAGGTCGAGCTGGTTTCCATCACCACGCCCGACAAATCCCTGGCCGAGCACGAGCGCATGACGAACTGCGCCGAGACCGTCCTCCAGCGCCTCGGCCTGCCCTATCGCACGATCGTGCTCTGCACGGGCGACATGGGCTTCTCCGCGCAGAAAACCTATGACATCGAGGTCTGGCTGCCGGGGCAGGATGCCTACCGGGAGATTTCCTCCTGCTCGGTGTGCGGTGACTTCCAGGCGCGGCGCATGGGCGCCCGCTTCCGGCCGGCCGGGGCAAAGGGCACCGAGTTCGTTCATACGCTGAACGGCTCCGGCCTCGCGGTCGGTCGCACACTCATTGCGGTTCTGGAGAACTACCAGCAGGCTGATGGCAGCGTCGTCATCCCGGAGGTGCTGCGGCCCTACATGGGTGGCATGGAACGAATCGCACGGTCCTGAATTTCAGTTGGCCCGAGTGAAACGTTATCGGATCCCTAAAGACACAGAAAAATAAGTCTTCGGATTCTCGTGGAACATCTTTGGCTTACCTCGGTTCTTTACACTGAGGAGCATGAGCCATGGAGAAACACACCTTAAAAAGACTGGGCGACCAGCTGCGCAAGGAGATTGTGCCGCTGGAAGATTTGCCTTTCCCGATGCGGGAGGCATTGCGGAAGCTTGCGGAAAAGTACGACGAGCGGAAGCACTCGGAATCTGACAACGACAACGAAGAGGCCGTCAGCGACAGCGGCGGCCCCGATCAGCCACGTTGTTCAGCACTGTCGAAGAGTTGATTTCAAGCTGCGGGTTTCCTGCCACGCGTTTTTGATTTCGTGCCGGTGGAACCAAATCCACCGGTACCGCGTGCCGTCTCAGAAACCGCCTCCACCTCGACCAGCGTCGCCTGAACCACAGGTGCGACGACGATTTGCGCAATGCGCTCGCCGCGCTCGATCGTGACAGCCTCGGTACCGAGATTGATCAGCATCGCCATGACCTCACCGCGGTAGTCGGAATCGATCGTGCCAGGCGAGTTCAGCAGCGTGATGCCATGCCGGATGGCGAGCCCCGAGCGCGGACGAACCTGCACTTCATAGCCCTGCGGGATATCGAGCACGAGCCCCGTCGGCACGAGCTTGCGCGCGCCCGGTGCGAGTTCCATGGGGGCGCCCTCCGGCACTGCCGCGACAAGATCCATGCCCGCGGCCCCCGCTGACTGATAAGCGGGCAACTCCAGTCCCTGCCCATGTGGCAGGCGCATCACCCCGATCGTGACTTTCCCCATACTCGCCCCACCCAAAGTTCGACAGCCGCCGCCCCCCAGCGCGATCAAGCCTCGCCCGTATTTTCCGCGAGCCACTCGGCCACGCGATCCATCAGGCGCCGCGCGACATCGCCCTTGTCCATGTCCGGCCAGCTCTCGACGCCGTCCGCGCTGACAATGTGCACGGCATTGCGATCGCCGCCCATGATGCCCGTCTCCGGCGACACATCGTTGGCGACGATCCAGTCGGCGGCCTTGCTCTTGCGCTTCTTCTTCGCGTTCTCGAGCACGTTCTCGGTTTCGGCCGCGAAGCCGACGATCAGCGGCGGCCGCTTGCCGACCTTCAGGTGGCCGACCGTCTTCAGAATGTCCGGGTTCTCGACGAGCGTCAGTGTCGGCGTCGCCTGCTTGGCGTCCTTCTTGATCTTCTGATTGCGCGCATCCGAGACACGCCAATCGGCAACCGCGGCCGTGAAGATGCCGACGTCGGCCGGCAGTGCCGCTTCGACAGTCGCCAGCATCTCGCGCGCACTTTCGACGCGCGACACGAACACGCCGTGCGGGATCGGCAGGTTCGTCGGTCCGGAAATGAGCGTCACACGCGCGCCGAGCGCCCGCGCCGCCGCCGCGAGCGCATAGCCCTGCTTGCCGGACGATCGATTGGCGATATAGCGAACGGGATCGATGGGCTCGTGCGTCGGGCCGGCAGTGATCAGCACGTGGCGACCGGCGAGCGGCTGCTTGGCGCTGATATTGTTGGCGGTCTCGTCACCCCAGAGACGTTCGATGGCCGAGAGGATCTCGTGCGGCTCGGACATGCGGCCGGGACCGGCCTCGTTGCGCTCGGCCATCTCGCCCGCATTAGGCCCGACGAAATGAATGCCATCCGCCTTGAGCATCTCGACGTTTCGCTGTGCCGCCGGGTGCTGCCACATATGCGGGTTCATGGCCGGCGCGATCAGAACCGGCTTGTCGGTCGCGAGCAACACAGCCGTTGCGAGATCGTCGGCATGACCGCCCGCCATCTTCGCCATGAGGTCGGCGGTCGCGGGCGCGACCACGATCAGGTCGGTATCGCGCGAGAGGCGGATATGACCGATCTCGCGCTCCTCATCGACGTCGAACAGCTCGGTCAGCACGCGCTCGTTGGAGATTGCGCTCACCGACAGCGGCGTCACGAAAGCCTGCGCTGCTTTGGTCATGACCGTGCGCACGGAGAAGCCACGCTCACGTGCGCGCCGGATCAGTTCCAGGCACTTGTAGGCAGCAATTCCACCGCCGATGATGAGTAGCAGGCGTCGCTCGCGCACGGATCATGCTCCTGACTAACAGTCGCCAGTGTACCACCTTCACCTACCGGCCACTTAACACGATCAGGAATTACGCTTTCCGGACATATACTCAGGCAGCCAGGCTGCGTGCCCCTTGCGGAGCTGGGCCAGCAGCAGAGCGGCCTCTCCCTTGAGTTGTATGGCATCACCACCCGTGCGGCCGATAATACGGACCGCAAGCCCCAGCAGGCGCGCCCGCTCGGCGATTTCTTCCGCCGTCGAGGGGCTCGCCGCCAGCACGTACCGACCCTGGTCCTCACCGAACCACACGGCGTGCGGCGGCAGCTTGCCCTCGTAGGGGAACAGCTCGACACCGCGATTGCCCGCGAGCGCCATCTCCGCCACAGCCACCAGCAGGCCGCCATCGCTCACATCATGGACCGCCGAAACCTTCTCCTCGCGGATGAGTGCGCGCACGAGATTGCCCGCCTTGATCTCGTCGGCGAGATCGACCGGCGGCGGCGCACCTTCGTTCTTGCCCGTGACATGGAGCTGATAGAGCGACTGGCCGAGATGACCTTCCTCGTGGCCGATCAGGAGCAGCAGATCGCCATCGCGCTTGAGCTTGATGTCGGCCGTCTTCGACCAGTCGGGAATAAGCCCCACGCCGCCGATCGCCGGCGTCGGCGGAATG
>JAEYPL010000270.1 GCA_023410905.1 Pseudomonadota bacterium | reverse complement strand
GGCCGACAATAAGCTAAAAGTTTGGGTAAATATCACTTTGGAGGGGGGCTGCGGTAGGCAGGCAACTGTTGCTGCAGCGTTACAGGCTGATGAGCCAGGGTCCTAAGAAGGACGAGTCGTCGTCGACGGCTGCAGACCAGCCGTTACAACTGCGCGCCGAAACAATCGGGCCCTCGGGTGCCGCTGCGGCGCGCGTAGCGCCGCCGCCGTTGCCCAAAGCAGCCTCTCCGGCGCCGGTCGCGTCCCAGGGAAAGCCCGAGGCAAGCCCCGGTGCTGCTGCGCCGGAAGCTCAGCTTCCGTTGCCGCGCGTCATTTCAGGGGCCTCACCGAAGGTGCCCCCGCCGCCCGCATCTGCTTCGACAGCGAAGCCTGCCGGAAAAACCACGACGGGCGGACCGACGCCCATGCCGCCGAAGCTTCCCGGTGCCGCAAAGTCCGAAGCCAAGTCAGACGGTCATCCCAAGGCACCACCCGCGGCACCCGAGACGCCCGCCGAGAGCGCGAGCGAGGGGGGGCGCGGAAACGGTGGCTCTGCCCGTAATCAGCGCCGTCGCGCCGCCGGGCCTTCGCGGACCACGATTGCCGCCAATGACGACGTGCCGTCGATCGGCGGGCTCATCTACGCCCTTCAGCAGAAGCCCTCGCAGAGGCCGATGACGGTCGCCGCCATCGCGAGCGGCGTGTGGGCGGTGCTCGGCTTGCTGCTCGGCTGGGCCATGCTGGCGCCGGAACTTGCCCGTGCGCCGACCTTCATGGAGATGCTCTCGCGGCCGACGGCGATCACGCTTGCCGCGACGATCCTCATTCCCATTGCGCTCTTCTGGTTCCTCGCGCTGCTCATCTGGCGCGCGCAGGAGCTGCGCCTCATGTCCTCGGCCATGACCGAGGTCGCGATCCGCCTCGCCGAGCCCGACCGCATGGCCGAGCAGCAGATCGCCTCGGTCGGTCAGGCCGTGCGTCGTCAGGTCTCGTTCATGAACGAGGCGGTGTCGCGCGCACTCGGCCGTGCCGGCGAGCTCGAAGCGCTCGTGCACAGTGAAGTCGCCGCCCTGGAACGCGCCTACAGCGAGAACGAGCATCGCATTCGCGGCCTGCTCGGCGAGCTTTCGGGCGAGCGTACGGCGCTGCTGCAGACGAGCGAGCGCGTCAACCGCGCGCTGAAGGAGATCGGCACCGAGATCCCCTCGCTCGTCGACAAGCTCGGCCAGCAGCAGCAGAAGCTCGCGGGCTTCATCGAGGGCGCGGGGCAGAACCTCGTCGCGCTCGAAACATCGCTCGCGTCGACCGCCGAGAATGTCTCGAACAAGCTCGGCAGCCAGACAGCCAAGATCGAGCACGTCTTCGAGGATTTCACGACGACGCTCGCTGTCGCCCTCGAGCAGCGCACCGAAAATCTCCGCCTGTCGTTCGAGAAGATGTCCATCGAAATGACGGACAGCTCGAAGCGCATCGAGACCGCGCTCGATGGCCACGCCGAACGGCTCACGATCACCTTCGACGAGCGCGCGCAGAAGATCGACGAGGGCATCGCGGTCCGCACCGAGAACCTTCAGTCGGTGTTCGAGCAGTTCGCCGGTGCCCTCGAAGCCACCATGGCGAGCCGCCAGGAAGCGATCGATCGCCAGCTCGTGGAGCGCACGAAAGTGCTCGACGACGCCTTTGCCGATCGCCTCAAGCTTTTTGACGAGAGCATTCTGCGCTCGACGCTTGCGATCGACGGTGCCGTCGCCGACAAGGCGCTCGCGCTCACCGAGGCACTCGAAGGACACGCCGCGCAGATCGGCAATGTCCTCGGCAGTCAGGCCGAAGCCTTCGACGGGCAGGTGCTGGAAGGCGTGACGGCCGTGCGCCGCGCGAGCGAGTCCGTGACGCGCCAGTCCATGGCTGCGATCGAGGGGCTCGCCAATCAGGCCGACATGCTGAAGCACGTGTCGGAAGGTCTGCTCAGCCAGATCAACAGCGTCACCGGCCGCTTCGAGGCTCAGGGCAAGGTGATCATGACGGCAGCGTCGGCGCTCGAGTCCGCCAACACGCGCATCGATCGTACGCTGCAGGCGCGCCAGGAGGACCTGTCGCATACGCTCGATCAACTCGCCGGCAAGACGGGTGATATCGATCGCGTCATGCGCGGATACTCGACGCAGCTCGAAGGCTCGTTCGCCGAGGCTGAGTCGCGGGCAAAGCTCGTCGGCGAGCAGCTCACGCGCGGTGCCAAGGAGCAGGCGCGCATCGCGCTCACCGAGATGGACCGCCTCAGGACGTCGGCCGGCAGCGAAACGGATCGCGCGCTCGACGAGCTGCGTGCGAAGTTTTCCAGCGTCTCGCGCGAGGTCAACGAGCACATCGGCACGCTCTCGAGCCGCTTCAACGCGACCTCCGAGGAAATGCGCGTCCGCGCCCGCTCGGCGCTCTCCGAGCTTGAGGCCGAGCAGGGGAAGCTCCGCGACCAGCTCGAGCGTCTGCCCGATACGACCCGCGCGAGCACCGATGGCATGAAGCGGATGCTGCAGGAGCAGTTGCGCGCGCTGCAACAGCTCTCGAGCCTCACCATCCGCGAGAGCGCGCGCCGGGACATCGTACCGCCCGCGCAGCTTCCGCCTCCCGCGAGCCATCATGGCGCGTCCCACGCGGCGAGTGCAGGTCACACGCACCAACCGTCCGCCCGTCAGGTGGCAGCAGGCGAAGCCGCTGCGGCCCGCGGGGCGGCCGGCGCCAGCGGGGGCACGGGGCGCGAAGGCTGGAAGCTCGGCGATCTGCTTGCGCGCGCTTCCGAGGAAGAAGCCGAGCGCGCGACGGCCGCTGCGGCTCAGGCTGCGCCGCCTGATCCGGGCATCAACGTGCCGGGGATCGCGCGTTCGCTCGACGCGACGACGGCAGCGGCCATCTGGTCGCGCTTCCGCACGGGCCAGCGCGGCATAATGGTCCGCAGCATCTACTCCAACGAGGGCCGCTCGATCTTCGATGATGTGCAGCGGCGCTATCGCTCCGAGGCCCCGTTCAAGGCGACCGTGGACCGCTATCTCCTCGACTTCGAGCATGTGCTGCGTGAAGCCGATCAGCAGGATGGAAGCGGCCGCCTCACGCAGTCCTACGTCGTGTCGGATGGTGGCCGCGTGTACCTCTTCCTCGCGCACGCCGCCGCGCGGTTGGCTTAACCAACCGCTAGGTTTGCGATCTCTACAAAAGAAGGAGCGCGCGCATCGATGCGCGCCTCAGGAACTTCTGCCGACATCGGACGTTCCCGCCTCAAGATCATTCATCTTCGAGGCGCATCCCATGACGCTCGGCACGATCCTTCTCATCATCCTGATCATCGCGCTGCTCGGCGGTTTCAGCGGCGTGGGTGGACGGCCTTTCTACGGCACTGGCTATTATGGCGGCGGCGGCCTCGGGCTAGCTTTGTTGATCGTGCTCATTCTCGTTCTGATGGGGCGCATCTGACATTGATCGAACGCGACGCCTCACACAGGCCGGTCGCCCTTCTGCACCTTGAGCGTGCGGTTGTCGGCGGCGGGCAGCATCCGTGAGGGATCGCGCGTGACGATGCAGTCGAGCACGGTCGGCGTCGACGTGTTCTCCAATCCTTCGCGTATCGCGGATGAAAGCTTCTCGGGATCGGTGACGCGAATGCCGTGACAGCCGAAGCCTCTTGCGATCGCGGCATAGTCCATCTCGACAAGATCCGAGGACTGGTAGTTGCCGGGGCCGTACACGGCGTGCTGCAAAGCCTTCACGTAGCCCGACGCTGCATTGTTGAAGACGATCGCGACGAAGCTCGCGCCGAGACGCCGCGCGGTTTCCAATTCGCCGAGGCTCATGTTGAAGCCACCGTCGCCGGTGAGGGCGATCACGCGCCGCTTCGGGCTCGCGCCAATCTGCGCGCCGATACCGCCCGGCACGCCATAGCCGATCGAGGCAAAGCCGCGGTCCGGCAGGAAGTGCCGCCCGGCAGCCTTCGTGTCGAACATGAGCCCGCCCCAGTGGCCGGCAAAGCCGCCGTCAGCGACCAGAATGCCGTCCGCCGGCATGATGCCGTTGATCTCGTGCATGAGGCGGCCGACGTTGATCGGCACTTCCTTGGATTCGAGACGGTCTGCAGCGCCGCGCCGCCATTCGGCCATGCGCTTCGGTAATTCGGCGAGATAGCCCGCGCGCCGTGTGGCTGCTGCAGATCCCGAGCCGAGCGCCAACGCAAGATCGAGCAACGTCAATCGCGCATCGCCCGCGAGCGCGACGGACGTGCGCGTCGTACGCCCGATTTCCTCCGGATTGATCTCGACATGAATGACCGGCTTGTCCGGCGGAATGAGCGCGAACCGCTTCGTCGCAATCTCGCCGAGCTTGCAACCGACGACGAGCAGGCAATCCGAAGCTGCGATCAACTCGTTGGCAATGCGGTCATAGCGACCGAAGAGCCCCGCCGAGTTCGGATGCGAGCACGCGATCGCGCCCTTGCCCGACATCGTGTGCGCGACGGGAATGCCGTACGCTTCGGAGAAGCTCTGCAGCGCGGCATAGGCTTCAGAGATATGCACGCCGCCGCCAGCCAGGATGAGCGGCCGCTCCGCGCGCGCGAGCAGCGCCGCGGCTTTCTCGACTTCCGATCCGTCCGGCCGCGTGCGCCGTGCCTGCGCCTTGAGTGTCGTCTCGTCCACCCAGAAGTCGCTCGCATCGAAATCGTGCTCGGCGTGCGCGACATCCTCCGGCACGTTGATCAGCACCGGACCGGGACGCCCGCTCGTCGCGACGGCAAAAGCGCGCCGCACGTGCTCGGGCAGCCGCTTGATGACCTCGACGCGAATGACCTCCTTTACCGCCGGGCGCAGAATTTCGATCTGACGCGCCTCCTGCGTCATGTTCTTCGTGGCGTGCTCGCGGTTCGCATCGCCCGTGATGACGATCATGGGGAGGCCCGCGTTGAGGCTCTCGATGACGCCGGTAACGAGGTTCGTCGCGCCGGGGCCGAGCGTACCGTCGCAAACGCCGGGGCGGTTCGTGACCTTCGCGTAGGCGTCTGCTGCGAAAGCGCCCGCGCGTTCGTCGTTGATCAGCGCGTGCTTCAGCCCGAGCGCACGGCAGGCCTCATAGAAGGGCAGGAGCTGGAAACCGCCCATGCCGAACATCGGGCCGATCCCTGAAAGCTTCAGCATCTCTGCAAGGGCCTGGCCGCCGGTCATGCGGCGTGTCGAGTTGGGCGTGGGCGTGCTCATGAGGAGGCCTTTCACAGCGATGCGGAGGCCGGAACATTGCAGAGGCAGGCGCGTCTTGTCGACTGCGAGGTTTAATGCGGTGCGAAGGTGCTACCGGAGCGTCCGGCTCGACGCACGCAGCATGGCGTCACAGAAGTCAATCGTGGACTGGCCGATCTGCCCGCCGTGGCGCGCGGCCGTCTCGTTGAACGCGCTGATGAAGCCGTCCTGGTATGTCGAAAGGCCATCGCCAATGCGCGCGGAAAATGCCGAGACGCACGCCCCTGCGATGCCGCGCGCGTCGAGTGCCGGCAGGCGGCAGATGCCGGCGTTGTCCATGCCGTGATCGGCGTCGTTGTAGACGGCCGAGAACACCGGGACCTTGATCGCAGTCTCCGGCTTGTTGCCGAGCAGGCCGCCATGCGAGGCGGTCACCACCACGGCCCCCGCATCGCCGGGCGTCACGAGGCTCGCCGAATCCATCACGATGATCTTCGCGCCCGAATGGACGGCCGACGCGATTTCGTGGCGCGCTTCATCGGCAGGCGGTGGCTTGCGTGCAGGTTCAAGTCGCGCCGCTGAGAGGCGTTCCAGCGCTTCACGGCAGCTCATGCTGATCGTGAGCCCGTGCGCCACGGCGGGGGCATTCACGGCCGAGAGGATGCCACGCGCCGCGCCATCCTGGCCGTCGCCGATGCGCGCGCTTGTGTGTGCGATAGCCGCGCCCGGCACGCCGAGTTCAGCAAGCAGGTCGAGGCCCGAGATGCCGGCGCGCTCGCGCCCGATGCCCGCGTCATTGAGGATGATCGCGGCAACACCTTTGCCGGCGGCGTAGGCCGCCGCGTAGCTGCCGCCGTGCGAGGCTGCATAGACGACTGCGCCGCGATGATCGGGCGTCAGATGCGTGACGCTGTCGACGACGATGGTTGCCAGCCGGCCGTTGCTCATGTGCGTCGCCCCTCATACGACAACGCCCAGGTGTTGAGCCTGGGCGTCGACGTTCATGCCTGCTTCCGAGTGTTCCGGCCTACTGCTTAGTGGCCGGGCTCGGCGTGTCTGCAGAAGCTTGCGGATCGGCCGGCCGCGGCGGCGGCTCGGGGATCTCGCCACGCATGAGCTTCAGTGCGTACTGGAGCTGGGTGTCCTTGTCCGCCTCGGGCGGTACGTAGGAGTTCGAGCCCGACTCCTCCTTGCCGTCCTTACCGACGTCACCCTTGAGATGCCCGCGCAGGCTCGCCTCGCCACGCGGCTTTTCCTTGCTCGCGCGCGCCTTGAGCTCCTCGGGCAGCTCCTGCTCGACGACGACATCAGGATCGATGCCCTTCGCCTGGATCGAGCGACCCGACGGCGTGTAGTACCGCGCTGTCGTCAGGCGGATGGCGCCGTTCTGGCCGAGCGGGATGATGGTCTGAACCGACCCCTTACCGAACGAGCGGCTGCCGATCACGAGTGCGCGATTGTGATCCTGCAGAGCGCCTGCCACGATCTCGGAGGCCGAGGCAGAGCCGCCATTGATGAGCACGAGGATGCGCTTCCCGTCGGTGATTTCGCCGGCACGTGCGTTCGAGCGCTGCGTCTCTTCGAGATTGCGCCCCTTCGTCAGCACGATGGCACCGCGCTCGAGGAAGTCGTCGGTCACTGCGATCGCCTGGTCGAGAAGGCCGCCCGGATTGTTCCGGAGGTCGATGACATAGCCCTTGAGGTTCGCGCCAATATCCTTCTTCAGCTTCTCGACCGAGGAGACGAGATTGGCGTGCGTCTGCTCGTTGAAGGTGGTGATACGGATATAGCCGACATCGCCTTCGGCGCGGGCGCGCACGTCATTGATGCGAATGCGGTCGCGGACGATCTTGATCTCGATCGGCTCGTCATTGCCGCGACGCTGAATGG
>JAEYPL010000254.1 GCA_023410905.1 Pseudomonadota bacterium | reverse complement strand
CGCCAAGGCCCGTCTGGCCGCCAACACCGCCGGCCAGCAGCTCACCGGACGCTCCATCGCGCTGCTGACCGCGGCGTCCGGCGGGGCGAACGCGGGCGGGAAGGTGCCGCAATGATCCGCGCCGTCTGGTTCCTCATCAAGGTCGCGGTCCTCGTCGCGATCGCCATCTGGCTGGCCGAACATCCGGGCAACGTCAGCGTCGAATGGCAGGGCTACGTCATCGAGACGAGCTTCGCCATGATGGTGCTGATCGCGGTCGGCGCGCTGGGCGCCGCCGCCCTGCTCTACCGGTTCTGGCGCGCCATCGTCCGCGCCCCGCGCGGCCTGCGCAACTACAGCCGCTCGCGCCGGCGCGAGAAGGGCTACAGGGCGCTCACCCAGGGCATGGTCGCGGTCGCCGCCGGCGACCCGGTCACCGCCCGCAAGATGGCGCGCAAAGCCGACGGCCTGCTGAACGAGCCGCCGCTCACCATGCTGCTGTCGGCCCAGGCCGCCCAGCTCCAGGGCGACGACAAGGCCGCCAACCAGTACTTCCACGCCATGCTGGAGCGTCCGGAGACGGCGTTCCTCGGCCTGCGCGGCCTGCTCACCCAGGCCGTGAAGACCGGCGACCGGGTGGAGGCGCTGAACCTCGCCCGCCGCGCCCACAAGCTGCAGCCGAACA
This sequence comes from Pseudomonadota bacterium, assembly GCA_023410905.1. Classification (GTDB taxonomy): domain Bacteria; phylum Pseudomonadota; class Alphaproteobacteria; order Rhizobiales; family Hyphomicrobiaceae. The sequence goes on along the minus strand of JAEYPL010000254.1, from coordinate 2,819 downwards.
CCCCATGGGTGCTGGCAACGCTGTACGACCTGGAGGCGCGCTCGGGCGACTGGGCGGCGGCCGAGGGGTCGTTGCAGGCGGCCGTGCAGGCCGGCGCCATCCCCGCCGACGAGGGCCGCCACCGCATGAGCATCCACGCGCTGCTCGTTGAAGCGCCGGGCCGGCGCATTATCGTCGATACCTGTCTCGGCAATGACAAGAAAGACCGCCGCATTCCGACTTGGAACGATCGCAGCGGGCCTTTCCTCGATGATTTGACCGCCGCGGGTTTCGTGCCGGAGACGATCGACACGGTGCTCTGCACGCATCTACATGTCGATCACGTCGGCTGGAACACACGTCTCGTCGATGGCCAGTGGGTGCCGACCTTTCCGAAGGCCCGCTATCTCTTCGGCCGCATCGAGTATGAGCATTGGACCACGCAGACGGCGCGGCCGGATCAGCATCCGGTCATCGCCGACAGCGTGAAGCCGATCTTCGATCTCAGTCTCGCCGATCTCGTCGAACTGGATCACCAGATCTGTCCGGAAATCAGCCTCATACCGAGCACCGGACATTCGCCCGGCCACGCCAGCGTGCTGATCACGTCGAAGGGTCAGCGCGCGATGATCACGGGCGACTTTGCGCATCATCCCTGCCAGTTCGCACGGCCGGAATGGTGCTCTGCTGCCGACTACGACCAGAAGGCCGGCGAGGTCACGCGGCGGCGCATCCTCGCTGAACTGGCGGGCGAGCCGGTACTCGTCATCGGCACGCATTTCGCAGGCCCCACCGCCGGACACGTCGTGCGCGACGGCGAGGCCTACAAACTCGTCGTGTGAGCACTACATTTTCTTGCCGGTTTCCAGCAGCGTCTTGAGATCGCTGAGCACCCACGGCCAGCCACCGCCGCCACTCTCGACGGGATTGTTGTTGCCAGGAACCATGCCCGCAACCAGCGGTGCATCCGTCACGTCATGCGTCATCACGACCGTGCAGACGCCGCTCGGGCTCTCGAAGATTTCGTAGGTGAGGCGCGACGGCGGCTCCGCGATCATCTCGGGCGTGAACTGCGGATGCCATGTCTGCACGAGCTTGCGTGGCGGATCGCTCTCGACGACTTCGCCGAGGATGATTTTGTCCGGCAGGCCGAAGGACTTCATCTCCGCGCTGGCGGCATGATGATATTGGCCGCCCTTTTTGAGTTCATACGACGCGCGCCCGCCGTACGCATAACGATCTGTCCATTCGGGTTTCGTGATCGCATCCCAGATCGCCTGCGCGCTGGCCTTGATGACGATCTTGTACACGAGTGTGGTCGAAGCTTTGTCCGTCATGATCGATCCTTTTCCTCGAGTTCGGCCTTCAGCGCGAGCAGCGCCGAGACCTCCCGTTCGCGATACTTGTCGATCCACCGGTCATGGATCATCCGAATTGGGACCGGATTGAGAAAGTGGAGTTTCTCGCGGCCCGACCGGCGCGTGACGACGAGACCCGCGTCTTCGAGGATCTTGAGATGCTTCATGACGCCGAAGCGGGTCATCTCCAGCCCGGATTCGAGATCCTTCAGCGTGCGGCCGTCGCGCTGAAAGAGCAGGTCCAGGAGGATCCGACGCGTCGGATCAGCAAGCGCTTTGAATACGAGATCATCGTCCGTCACGTCCTGACTATAGGTGACCATTTAGTCACCTGTCAATGGCGCGCGAGGTAAAGGCGACAAATTTGCCGGCCGTGCTCATTAAGTGGCTTTCATTGCTGGAATTTCTTCTGATTCTTCTTGTGGGCAGCCAGTGCCGCGAGTCGCTCGTTCCGCCAGAGTGACTTCTCGGCGATCTTTTCCGAGGCGAGCGCTGGACCCCAGGCTTCTGCGACGCGGCGCCAGTTCGCCTCGTCCCATACCGCAGGTTTCGGCAGGTCCTTCATGTAGCGCCGGAACCAGTCGCCATAGCGCTCGCAGTAATCGGCTGTGCCTTTCGGCGCGTTGAGCTCGATGGTCTCGAACGGCCCCATGAAAGCCCATCTGAGGCCGAGCCCGTCCGCGATCGTGTGATCGAGATCCCGCGGCGTGACATAGCCTTCATCGACGAGCCGGAACGCTTCCGTCAGCAGCGCGATCTGCAGGCGATTGAGAATGAAGCCGTCGACCTCCTTCTTCACCTCGATCGGTACCTGCCCGACGCTCTGATAGAAGCCGCGCGCTTTCGCGATTGTCTCCTTCGTCGTCCATGGTGCGCCACACAACTCGACGATGGGCACGAGATGCGGTGGGTTCACCGGATGCGCGACGAGACAACGTCCGCGCCCCGCGAGCTTTTCCGTGAAGAGCGACGCGACAATCGCGGATGTCGATGACGCGAGCACGGTCTCAGGCGCCGCCGCTGCATCGAGACGCGCCCAGATGGCCAGCTTGTCCTCGAGACGCTCGGGGCCGGACTCCTGCACGAGATCGACGCCCTTCACGGCATCTTCGAGCGTCGGCACCGTGCGTAAGCGTGCAGCAGCCTTGTCGGGCGCGTCGACCAGTCCATGCTTCGCGAGGTCATGCAGCGACTCGGCGACGAGGCGCGGTGCGGCAGCCGTGGCTTCCGGATTTGCATCCCACATCACCACGTCCCAACCAGCGCGCGCGAACACATTCGCCCACGCCCGCCCGATCAGTCCCACACCCACCAGTCCGATTGTCGGCATCGCCGTTTCTCCCTGCGTCCGTCGTTGCAACGAGGGAAGCAAATGCGGGGGCGGTCAGCAAGAGGCGCGCCGGGGCGCTTCGCGACGCGGGGACCAGTCCCCGCACCCCAGCCGGGGAGACCCCGGACCCCCCTCCTTTTTATGACTTGGAG
>JAEYPL010000224.1 GCA_023410905.1 Pseudomonadota bacterium | reverse complement strand
GTGCCAAAAAGAGAAACAATCAATCGTTTATTTAGTATGTCTATTAGCGCAAGATTTAATTTGCTCATGTAGCTTGCCGGTTAATTCGGATCCCTATCGGTTGGGACGCACCCACTGAGCCGGAGGCTGTGTAATGAGTGCAGTACTGGAGAAAGTCCGTCCGCGGGATGTCGCGGCGGGCGAAGAATTCCGCGGTGAGTACTTGCAGGCCCTGCGCCTGATCGAGCGACTCCACCGTCTGCTGCTGGACGTGATCAAGGACGAGTTCGATCGCGAGGGCGGTGCCGAGCTCAACAGCGTGCAGGCGCTGCTGCTCTACAACATCGGCGAGAGCGAGCTGACGGCGGGCGAACTCAAGACGCGCGGCTACTATCTCGGCTCGAACGTCTCATACAACCTGAAGAAGCTCGTCGACATGGGCTATCTTCACTACAAGCGCTCCGAAGTGGACCGCCGCTCGGTGAAGGTGAGTCTGACGCCCAAGGGCATGGAAGCGTGCGATGTGGTGGACAAGCTCTACCATCGCCAGCTCGGTTCGCTCGAGGTCGTCGGCGAGGTCAACCAGGGTGATGTGCAGGGGCTCAACCGCGCGTTGATGCGGCTCGAGCGCTTCTGGTCCGATCAGATCCGCTACCGGCTGTAGTCGTCGCGGAATTTCGAACGAATTTCAGGCGGGAGCTGGAGGCAGCGGCTCCCGTCTTTATTTTTTGACTCAGCCGAAGCGGCCGGTGATGTAGTCGCGCGTGCGCTCTTCGCTCGGGTTCGTGAAGATCGCTTCCGTCTCGCCTTCCTCGACCAGAACGCCGAGATGGAAGAAGGCCGTGCGCTGGGAAACGCGCGCTGCCTGCTGCATGGAGTGCGTCACGATGATGATGCAGAAGTTCGAGCGCAGCTCGTCGATCAGTTCCTCGATACGTGCCGTCGCAATCGGATCGAGCGCGGAGCACGGCTCGTCCATGAGAATGATGTCGGGGCTGACCGCGATCGCGCGCGCGATGCACAGGCGCTGCTGCTGACCGCCCGAGAGTCCGGTGCCTGAGTCGTTGAGGCGATCTTTCACCTCTTTGAGCAGGCCCGCCTTCTCGAGGCTCGTCATGACGATCTCGTCGAGATCGGTCTTATTCCTGGCGAGACCGTGAATGCGCGGGCCGTAGGCGACATTCTCGTAGATGGACTTCGGAAAGGGGTTCGGCTTCTGGAAGACCATGCCGACACGAGCGCGCAGCTGCACGACGTCGAGTGACGGATCGTAGATATCTCTGCTGTCGATTTCGATCTTGCCCGTCACGCGGCAGATCGGGATCGTATCGTTCATGCGGTTGATGCAGCGCAGGAACGTGGATTTGCCGCAGCCGGATGGGCCGATGAAGGCCATGACCGACTTGTCGGGGATGTCGACGGTGACCTTCTTGATGGCGTGCTTCTCGCCGTAGAACACGTCTACGTCACGAGCAACGACTTTCAAGCCGTCGTTGACTTTGCCGGCGAGCTTGCCGGGCATGTCCGCTTGCAGCGACATTTCCGTGTTGACCGACATATCCATGTTCATTCGCCTCAGGCTCGCTCCAGATAACACATCTTCGGTGAGCGGGCACGTGTCCGCTCGAACTCATCTGCGGATGCCACCTACCAGCGGCGCTCGAATTTGCGTCGCATGTAGACCGCCACGGCATTCATGCAGACGAGAAACATCAGCAGCACGATCGTGGCGCCGGCCGTCCGCTCGACGAAACCGCGCTCGGCCGAGCTCGCCCACATGTAGATCTGCACAGGGAGCGCCGTCGCCGGCTCCATCGGGCTTGAAGGCACGTCGGCGACGAAGGCCACCAGACCGATCATGAGCAGCGGCGCGGTCTCACCCAGGGCCTGCACCAGCCCGATGATCGTGCCCGTCAGAATGCCTGGCATCGCGAGCGGTAGCACGTGATGCAATATTGCCTGCTGGTGCGAGGCACCGACGCCGAGGGCTGCTTCCTTGATGGATGGCGGCACGGCCTTGATCGCGGCCCGCGTCGCAATGATCACGGTCGGCAAGGTCATCAGTGTCAGCACGAGACCGCCGACCAGCGAAGCCGAGCGAGGCAGGCCGAACAGATTGATGAACACCGACAGGCCGAGCAGTCCAAACACGATCGACGGGACAGCCGCCAGATTGTTGATGTTGACTTCGATGATGTCGGTGATGCGGTTCTTCGGGGCGAACTCTTCGAGGTAGATGGCCGCCGCAACGCCGAGGGGGACCGAGAGGCCCGCCACGATCAGCATCATGTAGAGCGAGCCGACGAGCGCAACGAGCAATCCAGACGTCTCGGGCTGGCTGGATGCGCCGAACGTGAACAAGCCCCAGTTGAAGCCCTTCGCGGCTTGTCCCTGCGCAATTAATTGATCGATCCAAGCGAGCTGGCGGTCATTGAGCTGGCGCCGGTCTTGCGGGATCGAGCGGTCGATCGCACCTTTCAGAAGCGCGTCGACATTGCCGTGAGCCAGCAGCGGCACCGTCACGGTTTTGCCGATGATGGACGGATCGCGCATCACCATGTCGCGCAACTGTACGTCGACGCCGCGCGAGAGCAACTGATTGAGGTCGCGGCGTGCGAGCCGATCCAGCGTCTCGACACCGAGTGCTTTCTGGACCGCGCGTCGCGCAAGCTCAGGATAATTGGCCCCGAACAGCACGCTCTGATCACGTTTGCCGTCCGGATCGATCAGGCTCGCGTCGAACGTGACGGGTACCCGATACTCGGTCTGCAGGAAAGCCGTCCAGCCTTGACTGATGATCGAGTAGAACAGGAACGCCAGGAACCCCAGTGCAATCATGATCGCGGTGAGGCCATAGGCCCGGAAGCGCGCCTCTGCGGCATAGCGGCGACGCACGCGCGCGTCATCGTTGCGAGCAAACGAGGCGCTGCGGATCGTGCCGGGGGCGGCAGCCGTACTTGCCATGGTGTCACTCATTCGTATTGCTCCCGGTACTTGCGCACCACGTAGAGGGCATAAACATTGAGCCCGAGGGTGATGACAAACAAGGTCAGCCCGAGAGCGAACGCGACCAGTGTCTGCGGGCTCGTGAATTCGAGATCACCCGTCAGCTGGCTCACGATCTTGACGGTCATGGTCGTGACGGATTCAAACGGGTTGAACGTGATGTTGGCTGCAATGCCCGCCGCGAGCACCACGATCATCGTTTCGCCGATTGCGCGGGACGCAGCGAGCAGGATCGCGCCGACGATACCGGGCAGAGCAGCAGGCATGACGACCTGTTTGATTGTCTCCGAGCGGGTCGCGCCGAGCGCATAGGAACCATCACGAAGCGATTGCGGCACGGCATTGATGATGTCGTCCGACAGCGACGAAACAAAGGGAATGATCATCACGCCCATGACGACGCCCGCACTGAGCACACTGGTCGCCGCAATGCTGAGACCGACGGACGCTCCAGCATCCCTCAGCATCGGCCCGAAGGTGACCAGCGCGAAGAAGCCGTAGACGATCGTCGGAATGCCGGCGAGAATTTCGATGAGCGGCTTTGTCGTGCTCCGGAACCTCGAGCTTGCGTACTCGGACATATAGATGGCCGACAGCAAACCGATGGGCACCGCTACGGCCAGCGCGACGAATGAGATGAAGAGCGTACCCCACAGCAGGGGGATCAGGCCGAACTGGCCGACCGAATCCGCTTGCGAAGCACCTGCCGCCGCGAAGCGTGGATCCCACACGGTGCCGAAGAAGAAGTTCGACGGGGGCACCATCTGGAAGAAGCTGAGGCTCTCGAACACGACCGAGATGACGATGCCGAACGTCGTCAGGATCGCGATGCCCGATGCGGCCATCAGCAAGCCGGTGACAACACGCTCCACGAAGTTTCGTGCACGTAGCTGCGGCCCTTGCCGCTGTAGCCCGTAACCTAGGCCGAGCAGCGCCAGAGCAGCGGCGATCGCCGTCAGCAGCCAGTTGCTGGTTGCCGTCAGCGCCGCTTTGCCGTCGGCTGCAGCGAGGATGAATGGGTCCGGTGCCGCGCCCAGCGCGACGCCCTTCGATTGCAGCAGGCTTTGAGCCGCCTCGGGTGATCCAGAGCCCGATCCGGCCTCGCGTATGACCTGCCGTTCTTCGCCAGAAAGGCGAGGGATTGCCCGCGCAATCGTATCGATGCGAGAGAGCGCGAAATTGCGTTCGAGCGCGGTGAGATTGACAGTCTGGGGTGGCAGCGCGCGCTCCACCATCGAGTTCACGATCCGCGGCGCCGCGAAAGACCACAGCGCGATCACGATCAGCGGCACCAGGCAGACCAGGATCGCCAGATAGCCGCCGTGGTATCTGGGCCTGGAATGCGGAAGTTCGGTCGCCGAGCGCGGGAACGCCTTGCTGCGCCGTATCCCGAGAATGAAAGCGAGCAAGGCCAGTCCCACGACGGCCAGTATAGTCTGCGCAAGGGTCAAACTACTCACCTTCTGATCGATTGAGTGATGCTCGGGAACAGTTTCGACGAACCAAGCCCGATCGCGTCGAGCAGTAAGATCGAGGGAGATCAAGGTTCGACGGTTTACTGCGATCGAGTACCAATTTGGAGAGTGCAATACCGGCGAAGTACTTGCGGAGAGGATAGGCCCGCTCCTGAGACCAGGGCAGTAGGGGGCGGTCCAATCCCTATCGGATCGAACCGCCCCTTGCGATTACATGGTCTTCATTTCCTTCACGGCGGCCTGCACGGCCTTACGCTCGGCGTCGGGTGCGGGGACCAGACCGTACTCGGCGAGCGGGCCCTCAGGGCCGGCCATCCTGTCGGAGACGAAGAACTCGACATACTCCTTGAGGCCCGGGATCACGCCGATGTGCGCCTTCTTCACGTAGAAGAACAGCGGGCGGGAAACCGGATACTTGCCCGTCGAGATGGTCTCGACCGACGGCTGCACGCCGCTCATCGTCGCGACGCGCAGCTTGTCGGTGTTGTTCTCGTAGAACGACAGACCGAACACGCCGAGACCCGTCGGGTTCGAATTGAGGCGCGCGAGCGTCTCGGTGTAGTCACCGTCGATGTCGACCGTGCCACCATCCTTCCGGACGCGCAGGCAGCTCTTGTCGGCAGAGGCCTTCTTGGCCTTCTCGTCACCGGTGGCGGCCTCGGCGAGGAGCTTGTCGGCGCCGACGGCCTTGCAGCCGACGTGCATCACCTTCTCCTCGAACACTTCGCGCGTGCCGTGCTTCTCGCCCGGGATGTAGGCGACGATCGGGAAGTCCGGCAGCTTGTCGTTCACCGACTTCCAAGTCTTGTGGGGATTGTCTACCAGCTTGCCGTTGACCGGCACCTGAGCGGCGAGCCCGAGGAAGAGATCCTTCGGCTCGAGGGCCCAGTTGCCAGCCTTCGCGTCCACGGCGAAGACGATGCCGTCATAGCCGAACTGGACCTGGACGATGTCCTTCACGCCAGCCTTGGCGCAAGCCTCGATCTCGCTCGGGCGGATCGGGCGCGAAGAGTTGGCGATGTCGATTGTGTTGGGACCAACGCCGCCGCAGAACTGCTTGAGGCCCGCCGACGAGCCACCGGATTCCACGACTGGCGTTTTCACATTCGGCGCGGACTTGCCGAACTGCTCCGCCACGATGTTGGCGTAGGGCAGAACGGTGGACGAGCCGGCCATCTGCACGCGATCGCGTGCCGAGGCTGCATCGGCAAACCCGACGATACCCACAGCAGCCATTGCCGCCGCGGTCGTGAAGAACTTGGTGCTCATTGCAATCTCCCAGAGCAACTGAGGTGAGGCGCGAATTTCCCGCTCAGCGCCTCGCTGGGCCCCTTGGCCCTGGGCAGACTTCTAGCCGAGAGCCATAATCGTTTCGTGACAATATATGTCATTGATAATGCGTAATAATATACGATCCATCGTCGCCGACGCATAAGCCGTCGGGTGCGCGCATTCACGCCAGTATGCGAGCGACCATGACATTGGCGGCGCCAGGCAGTATGGATGCGCAGAACGCCTATCGGGGCATGACGGACAATACGCATGGCAACTCAAGCAGATGGCGATGGTCTCGGAACGGATGGTGTGCTCACGCGCCTTGCCGAGACGATTCGGGCGCGGCGCTCGGCGGCGGCGGATACGTCCTATACGCGCCAGCTTCTCGATGGCGGCGTGCCGCGTTGCGCGAAGAAGCTCGGCGAGGAAGCTGTCGAGGTCGTGATCGCCGGTCTCCGCGAAGATGACGCGGCGCTCAAGGGTGAGGCTGCCGATCTGCTCTATCACCTGCTCGTGCTGCTCGAAGTGCGCAACGTCGCGATCGAGGACGTGCTGGCGACGCTCGAAAAGCGCATGGGGCTGTCGGGCCTCGACGAGAAAGCGAGCCGAGACCCTAAGGGGAGCTGAAGCTATGCGCGATGTCCTGCAGCAGGAAGACTACGCGGCGCGGTCCGGCGTGCTCTACTCGCCGTATCGCTCGATCAGCCGCGAGGATTGGGCGCGCCTGCGCGCCGATACGCCGATGACGCTGGTGCCGCGCGACCTCGCGACGCTCTCCGGCCTCATCGAAGAACTCTCCATCGAGGAAGTCGAGCAGATCTATCTGCCGCTCTCGCGCCTGCTCAATCTCCACGTTGCGGCGTCGCAGGAGCTCTATGCCGTCACATCGAAGTTTCTGGGGCGGCAGGGGCGGCGCGTGCCCTTCATCATTGGCGTGGCGGGCTCTGTCGCGGTCGGCAAGAGTACGACGGCGCGCGTCCTGCGGGCGCTGCTCGCGCGCTGGCCCGATCATCCGCGCGTCGATCTCGTGACGACCGACGGTTTTCTGTGGCCGAACCACGAACTCGAAGCGCGCGGCATCATGCACCGCAAGGGTTTCCCCGAGAGCTTCGATCTCGCGCGGCTCTTGAATTTTCTCGGTGATGTGAAATCCGGACGCGAGAAAGTAGCTGCGCCCGTCTATTCGCATTTCCATTACGACATCATTCCAGGTCAGCAGATCATCGTCGATCGCCCGGACATCCTGATCGTCGAAGGTCTCAACGTGCTGCAGCCCGCGCGTCTCCCAAAGGACGGTGCAGCAATCCCGTTCGTGTCGGATTTCTTCGATTTCTCGATCTACATCGACGCAGATCCGAAAGTCATCGAAGACTGGTATGTGAAGCGCTTCATGCGTCTCAGGACCACGGCCTTCCGTGACCCGGCCGCGGACTTTAACCGCTATGCGCAGCTCACCGACGAGCAGGCACTCGCCAAGGCACTCGAGATCTGGGGCGGGATCAACCGGATCAATCTCGACGAGAATATCCTGCCGACGCGTCAGCGCGCGCGCTGCATCTTGCGCAAGGGCGCGAACCACACTGTGGAAGGCGTCCTGCTCCGCCGGATATGATCAGTCCTTGCGCGACTTCGTCGTGCGGCGCTGCGAAAGGTCAAGCCACGCATTCCACGCTTCGGCGCCCTGGCGCATGGCCGTTGTCGCCAGCGGCATGTTCAACGCAGCTTTGGCGATGCTGGTTTGCATAGCGAGGCCCGCTGCTGTCATGCGCCAGCCGAGTGTCATCCACGGTTGTGCGAATCCGAGAACGTCGAATGCGGCGACGGGCTTGGCGGTATGTACGTTGGCAGGCGCCGCCGGTGGCTCCGTCTTGGGATGATAGTTTGCGTGTCCCGGCGATTTTGCTGGGTTCGACGTCTTTTCTGCCGGCCCCACTTTCTTCTCGCTACGTGCGAGGAGCGGCGCCGCTGCCTGGGCACGGACGGCGGCCTTGCGTGCTGATGGTGCCGCATTGCCCTTTCGGGTGGAGGCAGCGGCCTTTGCGGGCCGAGCGGCCGTAGCGGCTTTGGACTTCTTGTCGTTCTGCTTACCGGCTTTGCGGTCCTGGCTTGCTCGGGCTTTCACCTTTGAGGCCTTCGGACCCGGCGACTTCGATTTCCGGCCAGTCATGTGCGTACCCCGCAAGTGAGACTGATGACCATGACGCACAACATTCCGCGGCGCCTCTTGTGGCGGCATTATGATGCGACGCACAAAGATATATCACCCGCAGCCTGATGGCCACGTTTTGTTGCAACGCGGGAGGAGGCGGCGGGGTTTCAGAGACCGCGGGCCGCAGCGAGCGCGGCGAGCGAGGTTTCCGGGCGCGCGCCGATGTGACTGATGATCTCGCCGGCCGCCAGACTGCCGAGATGACCGCACGTGTCGAGCGGCTTGCCGTTCGTATAGCCGTAGAGGAAGCCTGCGGCGTAGAGGTCGCCGGCCCCAGTCGTGTCGATGACCTGCCGGATTGGCGCTGCGGGCACGCTCACGGCCTTGTCACCCTTGAAGATGACCGATCCCTTGGCGCTTCGCGTGAGTACGGCGACCTTGGCATCGTTTTTGGCCTCGCGCGCGGCTTCCTCGAAGGTGGCGGCGCTGTAGAGTGCCATGATCTCGGATTCGTTGGCGAACAGGATGTCGACGCGGTGGCGGATGAGTTCCAGGAACTCGATGCGATGGCGCTCGACGCAGAAGCCGTCGGAGAGCGTCAGCGCAACCTCCCGGCCGGCCTTCTCAGCCATGTCGGCCGCGTGGCGGAACGCAGCCTGAGCATCGGGCCGGTCGAAAAGATAACCCTCGAGATAAAGGATGCGCGAGGCACCGATGAGCTCGGCATCGACGTCGCGAGGGCTGAGCTCCGGGCTGACGCCGAGGAACGTGTTCATGGTGCGCTGGCCGTCCGGCGTGACGAGGATCAGGGAGCGCGCCGTCGGTGCGCCGCCTGTCGAAGCCGGTGTGTCGAAAGCGACGCCCGCCGCACGGATGTCGTGACGGAAGATGTTGCCGAAGTCGTCCTCGGAGACCTTCCCGATGAAGGCCGATTTGCCGCCGAGCGAAGCAATGCCGACCATGGTGTTGGCGGCCGAGCCGCCGGAGATTTCGACGGCCGGACCCATCTCCTCATAGAGATGCGAGACGCGATCCGCATCGACCAGCATCATGTGGCCCTTGGCCAGATTGTGCTTGATGAGGAAGTCGTTCTTGCAGCGGCCAATGATGTCGACGATGGCATTGCCGATGCCGACGACATCGTGCTCGATCTTGGCCATGGAAGGGTCCCCCGCGTTCTCTGTGTGGCCGCACTATAGTCGCCGGGGTTGTCGGGGCAAGCTGGCAGGTCGTCCTGTCCCCGCGTAAACAGCCAATTATCTCAATGCACTCAGTTTCGCGGTGCTGACATGTCGCGGGAGGCGGCCAAGCGCGAAAGCTCCATGAGGAGGCGCTCGGCGTGGGCATCCTCGAGGCTCGACGCCGTGCGGGCGGCGAGCGCGCTGGCACGAATGCGAGCGACGGCCGCGGCAAGTTTCGGTGCCGTCCACCGGCGGCACTGCGCCTCGACGGCCGCGCGGCGCTTGAAGTGCAGGGGGGGACGGATCTGGCGCATGGCCTCATCCATGTTGCGCCCGCCCTCGATGGCACCGCGAATGCGATGCAGGCGCGCGAAGTGCCACTGAACGGCAGCGATGACCGATTGCGCACCTTCACCCGACGCGAGTAGGCGCTGGCAGCCTTCGATCGCGCGCGTGCCGTCGCCGGCCGCGGCCGCATCGATGATGCGATCCATGGCGAGTTCTGAGGCATCGCCCACTATCGCCTCGATGTCCTCGGCCTGGATGGTGCCGCGCCCGGCGGCATAGAGCGCGAGTTTCTCCACTTCACCGCGAGAGAGCCCGCGGTCGGCGCCAAGGCGTGCGATCAGCATCTCGCGTGCGTCGGGCGTGAGGGAGAGGCGGGGCGCGCCGAGAACCTCGTTGATCATGGCATCGAGCGACTGGGCATCATCGCCGAAGCAAGGAATGGCGGCGGCGTGGGCCGCTTTCTCGAAAGCCGCACGCGCGGCGTCGTCGGGGCGCAGGTTGCCACCCTCGACGATCAGCACACCAGCCAGTGGTGGCCCGTCCAGTATGCCGCGCAGGAGTGCCCCAGTGACGCGCCGGCTCATGCTTGTGCGCACGATCTTGCGTCCGCCGAACATAGGAAGTGTCAGCAACTCGACGGAGAGGCGCTCGCTGTCATCTTCCAGCTCGGGATCATCGATGCGCACGATCTCGCCGGGCGGTGTATCGCGTACGGCAAGCGATTGCGCGAGCCGCACGGCGCGTTCGCTCACGAGGCCTGTATCGCTGCCGTAGATGAGGAACGCCGTCAGCCCCGGATCGGGCCGCGTCAGGACGGCGTTCGCTTGCTGAGCTTTGATCGCAACCATGATGAGGCGTTACACGAGCTGCTGGTGATGCCCTACTTCCCCTTCTCCCCGTGCTTACGGGAGAAGGTCGGGATGAGGGGCGGCGGCATACGCCGAGGTCAGTACAAGCGTCCGCCCCTCACCCTAACCCTCTCCCCGTAAGGACGGGGGGAGGGGGCAAGGGCGGGTTCGCGCGAACGTAGCAGCGCTCTCGCTGGTGCGCAAAATCATCAAGTTGATAAGAGGTCGGAGGGGTCAGGCCGGCGCGCGCGAGAGGTAGGCGCTGAGGCGCACTTTGAGCTCGTCGGCGATCGTGCGGGCGACGCGCGTCTCGGCGTCCTCGCGGGCGCGGACGTTCGAATAGATCGACTGATAGCGCTCGAAGGCGGCGCGGGCGTGCGAGCTTCCCTGCAGAACGATGGATTTCTGCTGGAGGTGAATGAGCTGATAGGCGACTTCGACGTTATAGACCTGACTGTAGGCTTCGCCCTTGTTGGTCACGAGCGTCGAGTTGATGCCTTCGCGGAGCACGATCTCCAGGCGATAGGCGGGTTTGGGTGCTTCGCCGCCGCCGGTGTTGTTGAAGATGAGCTCGTTGCGGATGCGCTGGCCGACCCGGCTCGGGATCGGCGCGATATCGACCTTGGCGAGGACATCCTGAAGGTGCTCACCGCTGGCCGTCGGACCATAGAGCGGCTGGAAGTCGCCTGGACCGCAAGCGGCCAGGACCGGAGCGGCCGCAATCGTCACCGCGAGCCCGCGCAGAAGTGCACGTCTCGACGGACCGTCTTGCGGCTTATTCCCCCTAGGCGACGACATTCACGATCCTCTGTGGGACCACAATCACCTTCTTCACGGACCGCCCCTCGATGGCCCGTACGACAGACTCCAGATTGAGCGCTGCCGCTTCGATCTCTTCCTTCGCTGCAGAGCGAGCGATGGTCAGCTCGTCGCGGCGCTTGCCGTTCACCTGTACGGCAATGGTTACGTGATCGTCAACGAGCAAGGCCCCATCCGGCTGCGGCCACGGCTGATCAGCCAAAAGAGTGTTGTAACCGAGCCGCGCCCAGCATTCTTCAGCCAAATGCGGCATCATCGGGCCGATCATCTGAACAAGATGCTCAATTGCTTCGCGAAGTGCCCAATCGAGCCCGGCTTCGGACTTTCCGGCAGCCGCCGACAGCTCATTTGACAGCTCGTAGAGTTGCGCCACGGCCACATTGAAGCGCAGGTTCTCGATATTGCGGCCGACGGCATCCAACGTCTTGTGAGTCGCGCGCCGAAGCGTCTGCGCTGCGGGTCCGAAATCGGTGGGGCGCGGGGCATCCTTGGGCGCCGCTTTCGACTCGATGTCGGCCATGAGGCGCCAGATGCGTTGGATAAACCGTCCGGCACCCGCGACGCCGGCCTCCGTCCAGATGACATCGCGCTCGGGTGGGCTGTCGGAGAGCATGAACCAGCGCGCGCAGTCGGCGCCGTAATGCTGGATGATGTCGTCGGGGTCGACGAGGTTCTTCTTCGACTTTGACATCTTCTCGATGGAGCCGATCACGGCCGGTTTGCCGGTCGCGATCTCGGTGGCGCGGCGGGCATCGCCCTCGCCCTCGAAGCGCACCTCGGTCGGCAACAGCCACTGGCCGTCCGCCGAGCGATAGGTCTCGTGCACGACCTTGCCCTGCGTGAAGAGGGCGGCGAAGGGTTCCTTGAGCTTGGGGTTCAGGTTTCCAGTCACGCCCATGGCACGTGTGAAGAAGCGCGAATAGAGCAGGTGCAGAATCGCATGCTCAATGCCGCCGATGTACTGGTCGACGGGCAGCCAGTAATCCGCCGCCGCCTGGTCGACGGGCGTTTCTGCATCGGGTGCGGTGAAGCGCACAAAGTACCAGGAGCTGTCGACGAACGTATCCATGGTGTCCGTCTCGCGCGTCGCTGGCTTTCCGCATTTCGGACAATCGACGTGGTGCCAGGTCGGGTGGCGGTCGAGCGGATTGCCGGGCTCGGCGAAGGATGCGTCCTCCGGCAGCTTCACTGGGAGCTGGTCGACGGGTACGGGGACTTCGCCACACGTTCCGCAGTGAATGATCGGGATGGGACAGCCCCAGTAGCGCTGGCGCGAGATGCCCCAGTCGCGCAGGCGATAGTTGACCTTGCGCTTGGCAACCGGACGGCCGTCGAGCGTTGCTTTCTCCAGGCGGTCGGCGATCGTGTTGAAGGCCGCCTTGATGTCGAGGCCGTCCAGGAACTGCGAATTGATCATCACGCCGTCATCGAGATAGGC
>JAEYPL010000185.1 GCA_023410905.1 Pseudomonadota bacterium | reverse complement strand
TAGTTGATGCTGAGCTCGTTGGTTTCAGCGATTTTTCCGGTCCAGTCGATTGTCATGCTTGTCCCCACTGGCGGGCGGCACATCCGGTTCGTCTCCACCGTTGGTATGGGTGAGCAAACGGTTGCCTGCGCGACTGCACCAGAATAGCTTAGCGCAAAACTTGGAATTCCAAACAACTGGGAGGAATGGCATGGGATCGCGATTGGGCATCCATCTTGGTTTGGCGGCGCTCACGGTCGCTGCGGCGGTTTCGGCTTTGCCGGTGGCCGGCGTGGCGCAGGATGTGACGCTGCGCATCCATCATTTCCTGCCGGCCCCGGCGCCGGTGCCGAAGAACTTCATCACGCCATGGGCCGAGAAGGTCACCAAGGAAGCAGCCGGCAAGCTCAAGGTCGAGATTTATCCGTCGATGCAACTCGGTGGTCGTCCGCCGGCTTTGATCGATCAGGCGCGTGACGGCGTGGTCGATATCGTGTGGACGCTGTCGGGTTACACGCCCGGTCGTTTCCCCGGATCGGAGGTGTTCGAGCTGCCCTTCCTGCCCGCGAGCGGCGAAACGACGAGCCAGGCCGCTTGGGAGTTCTACGAGAAGTACCTCAAGAAGGAATTCGAGAGCGTACATATCATTGCCGTGCACGTGCACGGACCGGGGCTGCTGCATGTCAAGGGCAATGGCGTCGCCAAGCTCGAGGACATGAAGGGCCTGAAGCTGCGCGGTCCGACGCGTCAGGCGACGGCGATGATCTCGGCGCTCGGTGCAACGCCGGTGGGAATGCCCGTCCCGGCCATGCCTGAGGCGCTCTCCAAGGGGGTGATCGACGGCACGGTCATTCCGTGGGAGGTCACGACGCCGCTGAAGGTGGCGCAGCTCGTACAGTCGCACACGAATTTCACGGGAAGCCGCGGTCTCTATACGAGCTTCTTTCTCTTCGCGATGAACAAGGCGAAGTACGACGGGCTCCCTGCCGACATCAAGAAGGTCATCGACGCCAACAGCGGTATGGCGGCGTCGAAGTGGGTCGGCCGCGTCATGGACGAGGGTGATGCGCCTGGCATCGCCGCAGCCAAGGCCGCCGGCAACAAGATGATCACGCTCGATGCTGCCGAGACGGCGCGCTGGAAGGCGGCGGCGGCACCGATCGCGGAAGCCTGGGTCAAGGAAATGACCGAGAAGGGCCTGCCGGCGGCAGAGATGCTGAAGGATGCCCGCGCGATGATCGCCAAGTACGCCGGGCCGGAGTGAGCAGCGCCTGCCAGAGCAAAGTGAATACGGGGAGGGAATGTCGTGTTCCCTCCCTCTGCGTTGCGAGCGACGCGGGCTGAGGGGGCTCCAGATGTCCGATGAAGCGGGCGCGACTAAGCAGGCGGGGATTGCGCCGTCGGCTGAGGCGGCGGTGGGGCGCTTCATCGGCGCCCTCGCCCGCGCCTTGGCGATCGCAGGTGGCATCGTACTCGTCGCACTCGCCGTGATGTCCGTGGTGTCGATTGTCGGGCGCGCGTTCACGCGCATGGGGCTTGGGCCCGTGCCGGGTGACTTTGAGCTTGTCGAGGCGGGGTGCGCGGTCGCCATCTTCGCCTTCCTGCCCTGGTGCCAGTTCCGCCAAGGTAATGTCACCGTCGACATGCTTGCTTCTTATCTGCCAGCGCGCTTCTGGGCATCGCTTGCGGTCATCGGCAACATCGCGATGAGCATCATTTCGTTGATCGTGACGTGGCAACTTTGGCTCGGCTTCCGCGACAAGCTCGGTTACGGTGAGACGAGCATGATCCTCCAGATGCCGGTCTGGTGGGGATATGCGGCGGGTGTGATTGGCGCCGTCGTCTTCGTGCTCACGTGCCTCTACACAGTCTGGCGCAGCCTCAACGAGGTCATTGCCGGCGGACAGGGCACGGAAGGTGGAGCGCACATATGAGCGGCGCGGCACTTGCGGCTATTGCCTTTGCACTGGCGCTCGGCGCCATGTTCCTGCGCATGCCGATCGGCGCGGCCATGCTGCTGACCGGTCTCTGCGGTACGTGGATCGTCACGGGTTCGATGGTCCCGGCGCTGTCGGCGCTGAAGACGCTGACGTACGACACGTTCTCGAGCCATTCGCTTTCGATCATCCCGCTCTTCCTGCTCATGGGGCAGTTTGCGACGCGATCAGGGCTCTCCGAATCGCTGTTTCGGGCAGCGGCCGACTGGGTCGGTCATCGTCGCGGCGGGCTTGCGATGGCGGCCGTCGGCGCGTGCGCAGGCTTCGGATCGGTGTGTGGCTCGTCGCTCGCCACAGCCGCGACCATGGGGCAGGTGGCGCTGCCGGCGCTGCGCAAGAACGGATATTCCGGTGCGCTTGCGACAGGTGTGCTAGCCGCGGGCGGGACGCTCGGCATTCTCATTCCGCCTTCTATCGTGCTCGTCGTCTATGCCGTGCTGACCGAGCAGAACATCGTCAAGATGTTCATGGCAGCGCTGATCCCGGGCATATTGGCGGCGATCGGGTATCTGATCACGGTCTCGATCTACGTGCGCGTCGTTCCGGGAGCGGCCGGCCAGCTTGCGCCGCGCAAGTCCATAGCCCAGCGCTGGCAGTCCATGCAGGGCGTATGGCCCGTGGCGCTGATCTTCGTTCTCGTGATCGGTGGCATCTATGTCGGCTGGTTCACGCCGACGGAGGGCGCGGCGGTGGGGGCCGTGGCGACGGGGGCCTATGCGCTGATCACCGGACGCCTCGACAGGGCAACGTTCGTCGCATGCATTCTCGAGACGGCCGCTGCGTCTGCGATGATTTATTTCATCATTCTCGGCGCGGCAGCTTTCAATACCTTCCTCGCGCTGACGCAGCTCCCACAGGCGGCCGCCGACTGGGCGCAGGTGTCCGGGCTCTCGCCGCTCACGATCCTCACGCTGATCCTGATCATCTACATCATCCTGGGATGCGTCATGGATTCACTGTCCATGATGCTGCTGACCATTCCGGTATTCTTTCCGGTGGTGATGGCGCTCGACTTCGGATTGAACCCCGAGGAGACCGCCATCTGGTTCGGCATTCTGGTGCTGATCGTCGTCGAGGTCGGCCTTATCACGCCCCCTGTGGGCCTCAATCTCTTCATCATCAACTCGATGGCGGGTAACGTGCAGTTAAGCGAAACCTACAAGGGCGCACTGCCGTTTGTAATCAGCGACATGGCGCGAACGGTGATCCTGGTCATGTTCCCGGCGATCACGCTCTGGCTCGTGCGCGTCGGGTTCTGAGCCTGCGTCTGATCAGTACGTGGCGAAGATTTCGCGCAGGCGCTCGGGATCGCTCGTGTGCGTGAGCGCCAGCGCGAGCAGGATGCGCGCCTTCTGCGGCGTGAGGTTGTCGGCGGAAATGAGGCCCGCTTCGCGCATCGGCCGCGAGGCGAAGGCGCGGCCCGATCCGGCACGCGTGGCCAATACGACCACCACGCCCGCGGCGATCGCCTCCTTGTAGGCCGCAAACTCCGCGGGAACGAGCATCGCGGGGGCGAAGGCGGCGGCGATAATGCCCTTGGCGCCGGCGGCCGCGAAGGCGCGCGTCGCTGTGCCATCGTCGCCCGTGTACGAATAGGCGATGTCGACGCGCGGCAGCGCATCGAGCGCCCGGATGTCGAACTCGGTATCCGGGGCGACGCGGCGAACGGGGCGCCGATAGAAGCTGATGCGGTCGCCGTCGGCGTGGCCGAGTGCGCCGAAGTCGGGGCTGCGGAAGGTTTGCAGGCGGCCTGTGGATGTCTTGGTGACCTCGCGCGCGGCATTGATTTCATCATTGAGCAGGACGAGCACGCCGAGGCCGCGCGCTTCGGGACTTGCGGCCACGCGAATGGCATTCACGAGATTGAGGCCAGCGTCGGAGGAAAGCGCACTCGACGGGCGCTGGGCACCGACAACGACTATCGGCACATTCACCTTGGCCGTGAGCGAGAGCGCGTAGGCGGTCTCCTCGAGCGTCGCCGTACCGTGCAGGATGACGATGCCCGCGAGGCCCGGATGCTCGGCGACGGCTTTCTCCGCAGCGAGGACGAGTGCCTTCCATTCCGGGAAGTAGATCGCGGGTGACGGCACGGCCTTGAAGCGGATGGAGATGACTTCGGCGACCTCGTTGACTTGTGGGTAGAGCGCGACGAGCTGGTCGGCTTCGAGCATCGTGCCGGCATTGCCGTACTCGATGAGGTCGAGCGAGCCGAGGCTGCTCATGGCCGTGATCGTGCCGCCCGTGCCGATGACGGCGACCTTCGGTTTCGCGCTCATGGGATCTCTCGACTTTGAGTGGGCTGCTGAATCAATCGGGGCGGACATTGCTGTCCGCCCCGATCTTTGACTTTCAGCGGGCGTCTGTGAAGAGGCAGGCCGCCTGAATTCGCGGCACACTCAGTGCGCCGCCGGAACGCCCGCCGCCCAGACGTAGATGGCCGCGAAGAGGAACAGCCACACGACGTCGACGAAATGCCAGTACCAGGCGGCCGCCTCGAAACCGAAGTGCTGCTTGGGCGTGAAGTGGCCCTTGAGCGCGCGGACCAGGCAGACCGCGAGGAAGATCGTGCCGATGAGCACGTGCGCGCCGTGGAAGCCGGTCGCCATGAAGAACGTGGCGCCGTAGATGTGGCCATGGAAGTTGAACGCTGCGTGGCCGTACTCGTAGGCCTGCAGTATCGTGAAGAAGATGCCGAGAATGACGGTGAGCGTCAGGCCCCAGATGAGGCCCTTGCGATTGTTCTCGAGCAGTGCGTGATGCGCCCAGGTGACGGTCGTGCCCGAGAGCAGCAGCACGAGCGTGTTGACGAGCGGCAGGCCCCAGGGATCGAACGTGGCGTGGAAATTCTCCGAGGGCTTTGGCGGCCAGACACCGCCGGTGAGCGCGTTACGCTCCACCATGCCGACCACCTGATCGCTGTTCTGAAGCGTATGGACGGCGGCCGGGAACAGGGCGGCATCGAAGAAGGCCCAGAACCAGGCAACGAAGAACATCACCTCCGAGGCGATGAACATGATCATGCCGTAGCGCAGATGGATCTGCACGACGGGCGTGTGATCGCCGGCGTGGGCTTCCTTGATGACGTCCCGCCACCACATGAACATGGTGTAGAGGACGCCCATGACGCCGATGCCGAAGAGCCAGGAGCCCTTCATGCCGAACACGCCTGGGCCGCCGTTCAAGGATTTCATCCAGACGATGGCGCCGATGGCGAGCACGAACGCGGACAATGAACCGACGAGCGGCCAGGGGCTCGGATTGAGCAAGTGATAGTCATGATGCTTGGCGTGGGCGTCGGCCATTCCGTTGAGCTCCCTTGTCCCCGTCTCGTCCTGCTTGGCGCGCGTGAGCGGCGCCTGATCCCTAAGTTCCCTGCCCCGGCTTGGTGGGCGTGGCTTTTGTCTTGTCGACAGCCGCGGCGGCAGCCGGCTTCTTTACTTCGTAGAACGTGTACGACAGCGTGATCGTCGACAGACGCGAGGCGTCCGGATCCTTCACGATCTCCGGATCGACGAAGTAGCTGACCGGCATTTCCATGGACTCGCCGGGTTCGAGGCGCTGCTCGGTAAAGCAGAAGCACTCGAGCTTGTTGAAGAAGACGCCGGCCTGCTCGGGCGCGACATTGTAGGTCGCGGTGCCGACGATCGGGCGGTCGGAAGTGTTCGTGACGCGATAGAAGGCGAGGCCGTTCTCGCCGATGGGCAGCGACTGCGGGCCGGACAGGGGCGCGAAGTCCCACTGCAGGCCGCCGCCGACATTCGCATCGAAGCGGACGGTCATGGAGCGCGAGAGTGTGGTGTCCGCCGGACGCTCGGCGCGCTGTGTGGTCCCGCCATAGCCGGTCACGCGGCAGAAGAGGTCGTAGAGCGGTACGGCCGCATAGGCCATGCCGAGCATGCTGAAGCCGACGCCGGCGCAGATCACGGCAACGCGCCGGTTGCGCGCGCTCATGACCGCAGCTTGGGCAGCCGCTGCATCCTCGGGCCTGTCGTGCGCCGTGCTCATCGCGCTTTCATCCAACTCCCAGACAGCGGCAGGTGCCGCTTGCAGATCCTCAACCTACCGGCGCTCAGAGCGGCCGGTTCAGCACATTGCCGCCGAGACGCACGAGCGTGGCGACATAGAAGAGCAACACGAGCGCTGCAAGCGCGAGCCCGATAGCGAGCGAGCGCATCCGCTGCCGGCGCTTTGCCTCCTGATCGTCATGCTCGGCCACATCCGCGTCCTAACTCAGGTCATCAAACCTGCCGCGAGGCGCTCGAGGAGCAGCACCGCGAACAGGCCGAAAAGATAGAGAATCGAGAAGGCGAAGAGCCGCTTGGCGATCTGAATGCTCTCAGCCTCCCTCTCCGCGCGCCAAAGGCTGAGCGCCAGGCTCAGGAAGACGGCGCCGAGCACGGTGGAGGCGATGCCATAGGCAGCACCGCCAAGGCCGATGACCGCCGGCACGACGCCGAGCGGCACGAGAAGCGCCGAGTAGATCACGATCTGGCGCCGCGTCTCTTTTTCGCCCGCGACGACCGGGAGCATGGGCACGCCTGCGCGCTCGTAGTCGCCAGCGCGAAAGAGCGCGAGCGCCCAGAAGTGCGGCGGCGTCCACATGAAGATGATCGCGAACATCAGGATGCTCTCGATGCTGACGCCGCCCGTGACGGCGGCCCAGCCGATCATCGGCGGGAAGGCACCCGCGGCGCCCCCGATGACGATGTTCTGCGGTGTCGAGCGCTTGAGCCACATCGTGTAGATCACGACGTAGAAGGCAATGGTGAGCGCGAGCAGGGCGCCCGCCACCCAGTTCACGAGCACGCCGAGCGTCACTACGGATCCGATCGACAGCACCATGCCGAAGGAGAAGGCCTCCTCGGGTGTCACGCTGCCGCGCGGAATGGGGCGGCCCGCCGTGCGCGCCATGCGCGCATCGATATCGGCGTCGTACCACATGTTGAGCGCGCCCGACGCGCCCGCGCCGACGGCGATGCAGAGGAGCGCGATGACGGCGAGCGCGGGATGGAGATCACCCGGCGCGACGACGAGACCGACAAGGGCGGTGAAAACGACAAGCGACATCACGCGCGGCTTCATCAAGGCGATGAAGTCGCCGACGGTCCCGCCGGGAGCCTCGCTGAGGCTCTTGCGTGTGTATGGGACGGTCACATCGCTCATGGCGCGTTTCGTCTCTCGAGTTCGGGTGCCGCATCAGGAAAGTCCTGGGGCGGCATCCGGGAGATGGGCTCAGTGGTGATCCGTGGCCTTGATCCGCGGCAGCGTCTCGAAGCTGTGGTACGCCGGCGGCGAGGTGAGCGTCCACTCGAGCGTGGTCGCGCCTTCACCCCAGGGATTGTCGCCCGCCTTCTTCTTCATGACGAAGTAGGCATGCAGCATGCCGACGATGAAGATCAGCGTCGCGACGGCGGTCATGTAGGAGCCGTACGACGAGATGCGGTTCCAGTCGGCGAAGGCGTCCGGGTAGTCCACGTAACGGCGCGGCATGCCGGCGAGGCCGAGGAAGTGCTGCGGGAAGAACAGCAGGTTGGCTCCGAAGAAGGTGAGCCAGAAGTGCAGCTTGCCCAGCGCCTCGCTGTACATGTAGCCGCTCATTTTCGGGAACCAGTAGTACCAGCCCGCGAAGATGGCAAAGATGGCGCCGAGCGACATCACATAGTGAAAGTGCGCAACGATGTAGTAGGTGTCGGTGAGCAGGCGATCGACGCCTGCATTGGCGATCATCACGCCGGTCACTCCGCCGACCGTGAACAGGAAGATGAAGCCTAGCGCCCACAGCTTCGGCACGCGGAACTGGATGGAGCCGCCCCACATGGTGGCGAACACGAAGTAGGCCTGCGCGTCCACGCCCATGCCCGACACGTACATGTGGTGCGCCCACACGATGAAGCCGACGAGGCCGATCGCGACCATGGCGTACGCCATGCCGAGGTAGCCGAACACCGGCTTCCTGGAGAACGTCGACACGATGTGGCTGATCATGCCGAAGCCCGGCAGGATGAGGATGTAGACCTCGGGGTGGCCGAAGAACCAGAACAGGTGCTGATACAGAAGCGGATCACCGCCGCCGGCCGCGCTGAAGAACGTCGTGCCGAAGTTGCGATCCGTCAGCAGCATGGTGATGGCGCCCGCCAGGACCGGCAGCGACAGCAGCAGCAGG
>JAEYPL010000180.1 GCA_023410905.1 Pseudomonadota bacterium | reverse complement strand
GAATTATGCAGTATTCGCCCAAGGATTGGGCGCCGCTCGGCAGCCCCACCTCCATCCTCACTCCCGAAGGAGCCCCGATGTCCGACGGTAGCTTGCTCGACGATGCCCTCGTGCGCCTCGATGAGGCGGCCCGACACCTCAATGTCGACCCGGATGTCGTCGAGAAGCTGAAGTACGCCCGCGAGACGACCAAGGTCCGCCTCATGATCCGTATGGACGACGGCTCGCGGAAGTCGTTCCTCGCCTGGCGCTGCCGCTACGACGATACGCGCGGGCCGACCAAGGGCGGCATCCGCTACCATCCGGATGCGCACGTCGAAGAGGTCGAGACGCTCGCCTTCTGGATGACCTTCAAGTGCGCGGTGATGAATCTGCCGTACGGTGGTGGCAAGGGCGCCGTGCGCGTCGATCCGCGCAAGCTCTCGAAGGCGGAGCTGGAGCGGCTGTCGCGCGCCTACATGCAGGCCTTTGCGCGCACAGTCGGGCCTGATCGCGATATTCCGGCGCCGGATGTGTACACGAACGCGATGATCATGGGTTGGATGGCCGACGAGTACGCCCAGATCAAAGGGCAGGCCGAGCCCGCCGTCATCACCGGCAAGCCGATTGCGCTCGGCGGTTCGCTCGGGCGCGGCGATGCGACGGCGCGCGGCGGCTACTATCTCGTGCGGCATCTCGGGGAGGATCTGAAGCTCGGGAAGGTCATGCGCGTCGCCGTGCAGGGCTTCGGCAATGCCGGGCAGCATGTGGCGCGCCTGCTCGCCGGCGACGGGCATCGCATCGTCGCGGTCTCGGATTCGCAGGGCGCGGTCTATGCCGGCAATGGCCTCAACGTCGAGGCGCTCCTCGCGGCCAAAGCGGCGGGTAAGCCCGTCACGGCGACGGTCGGCCATCATGGGCACGAGGCGCTCGATCCCGAGCAGATCGTCGGCGTGCAGTGCGAGCTTCTCGTGCCCGCCGCGCTCGAAAACATGATCCACGCGGACAACGCCAAGAGCGTGCGTGCGAAGCTCGTGCTGGAACTCGCCAATGGGCCGGTGACGCCCGAGGCCGACGAGATCCTGAACGCCGCGGGCGTCGTCGTGCTGCCGGACATTCTCGCCAATGCCGGCGGCGTCACGGTCTCCTATTTCGAGTGGGTTCAGAACCGCCAGGGCTTCTACTGGACCGAGGACGAGATCCACACGCGTCTGCGCGCGATCATGGAGCGTGAGGGACGTGCGATCTGGAGCCTGTCGCGCGAGAAGAGCATTCCCATGCGCACGGCCGCCTATGTGCACGCGCTCGCGCGTCTGGCCGAGGCCATCGAAGCGCATGGCACGCAGAGCTTCTTCACGAGCTGACGCGGGCGGCTTCGGATCGATCGGCCGCCACGGCAGGTAAATCCGCGAGCTGTGCGGCCGGTGACAGCATGATCACGGCGAGCTGCACGGCAAAACCTGCGGCCGACAGCGCGAGACACGCACCCACGCCGGCGCGTGCCGCCAGCATCGCCCCGATTGCCGCGCCGATCGGGCGGGCGCCGAATGTGGCTGTCATGACCAGCGCCGAGACGCGGCCGAGCATGACGATCGGCGTCACGACCTGACGGAGCGTCGTTGTCGTGATGGTCCATAGAATGGGACCGACGCCGAAGAGGAAGAAGCTCGCGGCTGCAAGGCTTCCCGACGGCATCCACAACGTCGCGAGCATGATCAGCGCTGCAAGAAATCCCGCGAGCGGGCCCAGAATGATCATCGTGCCGAGCGTTAGACGTCGCATGAGGCGCGGCGCCAGCAACGCACCAACGATCATGCCCGCACCGTAGATCCCGAGCGATGCGCCGACGCCTGCAGCGGTCAATCCGAGATACTGGATCGCGTAGACGACATAGATTGCCTGCAGCACGAACCACGCCGTGTTGAAGAAGACCGCAGTGATGAGAATGGGTCGCAGCAGTGCGTGGGTCAGAACGAAGCGCGCGCCTTCGGCTACCTCCTGCAGCGGATGCCGGCGCAGTTTCTGTGCGGGTGCACTCTCGGGCAAACTCATGAGGAGCACGGCGGCGAACAGCGAGAGCACCGTCGCGATGATGTAGGCCGTCGAAGCGCCCATCCAGCCAACAATGGCACCGCCGAGTGCCGGCCCACCCGCATAAGCTGTGCTGCGTGCGAGTTCGAGCCAGCGATTGGCATCGCCCAGTTGATGACGCGGCACCATCGACGGCAGCAGGGCTGGCGCTGCGACGCTGTAGCAGACAGTGCCGATTGCCCCGATGAAGCCGAGCAGAGCCAGCAGCGGAAGATCCAGGCCGCCGCTCGCGAGGAGCACGATCACCGCCAGCAGCGACGCCGCGCGAAGGGCCTCCGATCCGGCCATGAGACGACGTCGGGCCACGCGGTCGGCGAGAACGCCAGCAGGCAGCGCGAGCAGCAGGAACGGCAAAGTCTGCGCCGTTTGAAGCAGGCCGGTTTCGGTCGCCCCTGCATTGAGCAGCAGGACCGCCACCAAGGGTGCCGCCGCGAGTGCAATTTGCTCGGAAAGCTGGGCGGAGAGATTGGACCAGCCGAGCTTCGCGAAGGAAGGCGGCAGGCGGTCGGACGGGCGTGACATCGGGCCTCCACGACATCTGGGAGGCGAATGAAAATCAGGCCCGGGCTATTGCCGCGATCCGTTTCTTGCGGCCGATTTTCTTAAGTACGGCACTTGGTTTGTGGCGCCACACGATGCCGGAGTGCGGTAATTGCTGTATTCTGCGTTCGTCTTTCGACTCAAGGGCCAGGACCCACGCTTTGCGACGCGGCTATCATCACGGCAATCTCAAGGAGGCGCTCATCCAGGCGGCGCTCTCGCTCATTGCCGAGAAGGGGCCGGGCGGGCTCACCTTTGCCGATGCGGCACGCGCAGCCGGCGTCAGCGCAGCGGCGCCATACCGCCATTTCCGTGACCGCGAGGCGCTCCTCGCCGATGTTGCGCAGCGCGGGTTTCAGGTATTCGGTGAGCGATTGGCGAAGGCCGCCGGCGATGGGCCATCGGAGCCGCTGAAATCGCTCAATCGTGTTGGCAAGGCCTATCTGAGCTTCGCTCGCGAGGAGCCCGCCTACTACGCCGCAATGTTCGAGTCGGGCGTGCCCATCGGGTCAAATCCGGAACTCAGGGCCGCGGCGGAGGCGGCATTCGGCGCAGTACGTTCCGCCGTCGAGGCGGTGATCGCGACACTGCCTGCGAACGCGCGCCCGCCGGCTCTCATGATGACGCTCCACATCTGGTCCCAGGCACATGGCATCGCGAGCCTCTTCGGCCGGGCGGACGGCGCACGACGGCCGATCCCGATGAGTCCGGAAGACCTGCTCGAGGCGGCCGTGCTCATTTATCTGCGCGGACTCGGGGCGCCGACGGCCTGAAGAGAGTCAGCGGTGGTGCGGTACCGATCTCGGCGGTTTCAGGCATCAGCAGAAAATACACGACGAACGCGACTGCCGCGATCGCACCCAATGTCAGAAACGCCGCGGAATATCCAAACTTCACGATGATGACGCCGGCAAGCGCGGTCGACAGCATGGCGCCGACACCCTGAGCGGTAATGATCGCGCCTTGAGCGACATTGAAGCGCCCCGTGCCTCGCATCAAATCAGCAACGATGATGGGAAATAGCGCGCCATAGATGCCGGCGCCGACACCATCGAGAAGCTGCACGGCCACCAGCCAGTACATGTTGTCTGAGAGCGTGTAGAACGCGCCGCGCACCGCGAGTACGGCAAGACCGGCAAGAAACAGCGGCTTGCGGCCCCATGCATCCGCCTTTGCGCCGACGATAAGTGCCATCGGCACCATCACGAGCTGGGCAGCAACGATGCACACTGACATCAGGGTGGTGCCAATGTTCTTGTCTTGTAATGCGAGCTTTTGGCCGACGACCGGTAGCATGGCCGCGTTGGCAAAATGGAACAGGGTTGCGCACGCCGCGAAGATGAGGAGGGGGCGACAGGAGAGAAGAATGCGCAGGCCAGAAGGCTCGTCGGCATCCTTTTGCTTCTGCGCATCCGCCATGTCGTGCAGGCCGCGCGCGAGATCGTTGTCGATCTCGCGGGCGGGGATCGCGAGAACGCTGAACAGGCTGGCAATGCCCATGCCTGCGATCAGCCAGAAGACGACGGTCGGTCCCCAGAAGTACGCCGATGCACCGGCGGCTGCGGCAGCCAGCGCGTTTCCAGCGTGATTGAAGCTCTCATTTCGTCCGATGCGTCTGGTAAAACCGGCGTGGCCAACGATACCGAGCGTTACGGCTGCGAGTGCCGGCGCGAATACGACGCCGGCCGCCTGTGCCATTGCCTGGGACAGGGCGATTGTCCAAAAGGACGTCAGCCATGGCAGCGCCACCGATCCCGCGATCACCAGTACCGTCGCCACGATCATCACGCCGCGTTTGGCGCGCGTCGTGTCGATGAAGGCGCCCGCCGGCGTCTGTGCGATCAAGCCCGCCGCCGCCGCGATCGACATGAGCAGGCCGATGCTCGCCTCATCCCAATGCTGCACCGTCAGCAGATAGATCGCCAGATAGGGCCCGAGCCCATCGCGCACGTCGGCTAGAAAGAGGTTCGAAGCATCGAGTGCGGCATTCGCCCTGCGCGACCCGCTGGTTTGCGAGATCTGCATTGGCCTCTCCGGGACGTCGGGTACGTCCTCCTGAACATGCGGACCGCACGGAGAACCGCGGGCGGCCCTGGGCCGTTCCATGCGGCCGACCTGCCCTCCGTCAGGCCATGAGCAGCCGGCTTGGGCCCGGACTGTCCCTACCTGCACGAGAATATTTTGAGGTCTCCCCTTGAAGTGATGTAAATGTTCGTTACATTCACATCGAGGGACGAACCCGAGACGGGCAAACCTCGAGAATTGGCACTCAACGCCGGGAGCGCACGATGAATCAGATGGCCATGAGAATTGATGATTTCGGCAAGCCTGCCTGGATTGCCCTGATGGTGATCGGCTTCATTGTGTTCTGGCCGATCGGCCTCGCCATCCTGGCTTACATGATATGGAGCGGACGAATGGGATGTGGATGGCGGCGGGGTGAGTGGCGCGGGCAGAATTTCCGCGAGAAGTTCGGCAAATGGTCAGGCCCCACGGGGCCGCAGTATTCGACCGGCAACCGCGCTTTCGACGAGTATCGCGCTGACACGATCCGGCGCCTCGAGGAAGAGGCCCGCGACTTCGAGGGCTTCCTCGATCGCCTCCGTATGGCCAAGGACAAGGCCGAGTTCGACGAGTTCATGACGCAGCGGCGCAATAATCCGCCGCAGCCCCAGGCGCCAGAAGCCGACAAGCCGGCCGGCGTCTAAGCAGGCATTGATGATCTGAGCCGACAAGGCGGGCCCGCGAGCCCGCCTTGTTTGCTTTGGCGTGTGCGTCAGCTCTTCTTGGCGTCTAGCGCGCCCGTCTGGAACACGATCCCCGCCGCTGCCGCGCCGATCAGCGGCGCCACGATGAAGAGCCAGAGCTGCGAAAGTGCGCCGCTGCCGGCAAACAGTGCCGGGCCGAGGCTGCGCGCGGGATTGACCGAGGTGCCCGTGATCTGGATGCCGACGAGGTGGATCGCAACGAGCGTCAGACCAATGGCGAGGCCGGCATTGGCCGTCGCAGCGCCGGCGCCCGTCGAGCCAAGGATCACGACGACGAACAGGAAGGTCGCGACGACCTCGAAGATGAAAGCCGCGCCGAGCCCATAGCCGCCGAGATAGGTCGCTCCCCAGCCGTTCTGGCCGAGGCCCTGCTTGCCGACATCGAAGCCCGCGAGCTTGCCTGAGGCGATCATGTAGAGCACGGCCGCGCCGGCGATTGCGCCGAGGCATTGCGCGATCACGTACTGGATGAAGTCGCCGCTCGACATGCGCCCGGCGATGAGGGCGCCGAGGCTGACGGCGGGATTGATGTGGCAGCCCGAGACGGGGCCGATGCCGTAGGCCATGCCGATGAGCGCGAGACCGAAGGCGACGGCAATGCCGTGCACTCCGATGATACCGGTGCCGGCAATGACCGCGGAGCCGCAACCGAGAAAGACGAGCGTGAAAGTGCCGATGAATTCTGCGACGGCCTTGTTCATGGCGAAACCCCAGAAAGAGGATGTGAAGCGCAGACGCGGATAGCAGATTCAGAAACCCTGATCACAGCAACCGGGAACACAACTGTTGTGCACAAATCGTCAGTAGTCGAGAGGTGGGTTTGCGCGTGCGAAACAATTGCGACCCGTTCAATTCTTCGGGGGCGCACGGGCCGCAAAATCGCCGCGCTCGAGGATGCGCGAGACGAGCGTGCCGAATACGAGACCCCAGAAAGGCGCGCCAATGCCCGCGATGGCGATCCCGCTGACCGTTACCAGGAACGCCACGAGCGCACCGATGCCGAAGGCGCCTTGGAAGGCTGTCGAAAAGGCCCCTTGGAGCACGCGCAACATGGCGAGCCCGGCGAGCGTCGCGATGAAGGCGGGTGGCGTTGCCAGCAGCAGCTTCGTGAAGAGCGGTGAGAATAGCCCGAAGACGAGGGCGAGCAACCCGACGAGGATGCCCGCTGCGTAGTGCGTGCGCTTGTCGCGTCCGGTCGAGAGAATGGCGTTGGTCGGTCCGGTGAGGCAGGTAGATACGGTGCCGACGAGACCGGCGAATATCGACCATAGACCGCAGGCTGCGCCGATCGCATTCACGGGCGGTTCGTGGCCCGTGCTGCGCAGGACGGCAATGCCTTGTCCGTTCTGCACGACGAGCACCGTGATGGCGAGCGGTACGACAAGCTCGACGAGCGTTGCCACATTGAAGTGCGGCACCACGAAAACGGGCGCGGCAAATACGGTGCTGCTGTCGATCGGCGGTAGCGTGCCGGTACGCGTGAGCGCGATGGCGACGACGCCGACAGCCATGGCGACGATCAGCGGCGGCAGCCGCATGGCGACCGCCGGAAGGGCGGACAGTGCGAGGAATGTCACGGTCATCGAGAGCGCGATCGGAAGATCGGTCTCGAATGCTCTCACCCAGTCGAGGCCGAAGGGTAGGAATACGCCGGCAACCATGCCCATGACGATGGGCATGGGTACGGCATCCATCACACGGCGCACGACGCCCGTCAGGCCGAGCACCAGCATGAGCACGCCCGTGACCAGGAAGGCACCCACAACCTCATTGAAACTGGCGTGCGCGAGCGCGGGGCCGACCAGCACCGTGCCGGGAATGGTCCAGAAGAAGACGAGCGGCTGGCGATAGGCGGCGCAGAAGGCAATGGAGAGAAAGCCGTTGATGAAGAAGGCGCCGAAGAGCCAGGAGGCCGCCTGCGCCTCGCTCAGGCCCGCGCGCGCGGTGACGGCGAGGATGATCGCAACCGGGCCCGATATCGAGAAGGCGAAGGCAACGACGGCATTGACCGCATTCTCGGCCGAAAGATCGCGCGCGAAGTCGGCGGGGCCCGCAACGGGGCGGGTGATTGGCTCGAGAGGCATCGAATTTCCTTGGGTCGTGCGGCCGGTTGCTCATGGTGGGGCCGGCATTTCTTATAGGGCCGCCCGGCAATGCTGGCATGCAAGTGGCTGATTTCTGCTTGATCCCATCGCCGGGTGGCTTCAGTTTCCTCGGTCGGGAAACGCACAAACTGCAATCCAAGCGCAAAACGCTGTCCACGAGGGAAAGGCCCGCCCATGAATGCCGCACGTCCCGGCTCGGTTCACAACTATGACGAACTGCGGCGCCTGGCCAAGCGCCGTCTGCCGAAGATCGCCTATGACTTCATCGAGGGCGGCGCTGACGGCGAAGAAGGGCTCGACCGGAATTTCGAGGGATTTGCGCGCTACAGTCTCGTCCCGCGATATCTGGTGGACGTGACGAAGCGCGATCTGTCGACCGAACTCTTCGGCCGTCGCTATTCGAGCCCCGTTGGTATCGCGCCGACCGGCATTGCCGCGCTCTTCCGTCCCGGCGCGGATATGATGCTCGCACGCGCCGCTCGTGACGCGAACGTGCCCTTCATCATGTCCGGAACGGGCACCGGCTCGATCGAGGATCTCGGTCGCGAGGCACCTGATCATGGCTGGTATCAGCTCTATGCCGCCAAGGACAAAACCATCTCCGAGGATATGATCCGGCGCTCGAAGGATGCCGGCCTCAAGACGCTCGTCTTCACGGTCGATGTACCGGTGCATTCGAACCGCCTGCGCAACAAGCGCAACGGCATGTCTCGCCCGCTCAACATGCCGCTGAAGACGAAGCTCGAAGCGCTCATGCATCCCGGCTGGATGTTCGACTACTACCGCAGTGGCGGCCAGCCCATGTTCCCGAACTGGGCGCCCTATGCGGGGCCTGGCGCGCAGAACGATGCCGACAAGGTCGCGGCCTTCGTCTCCTCGCAGACGACGCCGGCCATGACCTGGGATGACGTGAAGCGCTTTCGCGATCTGTGGCCCGGCAACTTCGTGCTCAAGGGCATCATGCACCCGCGTGATGCCGAGATCGCGCGCGATGCTGGTGTCGACGGCATCATGGTGTCGAACCACGGCGCGCGACAGCTCAACACTGCACCGTCGCCCGTCGAAGTGTTTCCCGCAATCCGCGATGCGGTCGGCGACAAGATGACGTTGATGCTGGACAGCGGCGTGCGCGGCGGCTCGGATGCCGTGACGGCGCTCTGCCTCGGCGCGAAGTACGTTTTTGTCGGACGCATGACGCTCTACGCGGTTGCTGCCGGTGGCGAGCGGCTCGCCGCGCGCGCACTCGACATCATGCGAAATGAAGTCGATCTCACCATGGGCCAGATGGGCGCGCCGAACATCGCGGCACTCGGCCCCGACTTCCTCATGTGGGACGATCAGGAGGACTTGAAACGCAACCGCCGGCCCTGAGTGCTTCTTAAGCGCCGTCGACCTTGTACTTCTTGAACTCGGCGACGAGGGCCTGCAGGGCGTTCGCGACATCGAGGCCCGTTTCGACGAGCGTCTTGAGGCTCGCGCGCTCCTGCACGAGCTTGTTGAGACGGTCCTGCTGCTCGCCGAAGCCGAAGTAAAGCGGCTCCGGCGCGACGATCTCGCCATCCTCCACCGCGCACATTATGTCGAAGGCATTCTGCGAGGCGAGCACCAGCATGGACGCCACATCGTTCATGAGCTGGTGATAGATGCGCGCGAGGCCAGGGTCGATGCGCGGTCCATGAACGCCGAACTTCAGCGGCGAAGCGGCCGCCGCACCCTCGCCTGCAAAGAGGCGCGGATTGCGGTTCAGGCGCTTGAAGACTTCCTGCAGGCCGAGGCAGCACGATTCGAGATCACGCAGCACGAAGCCGACTTTGCGCCGTCCGCGCGTGTTTTCGGGCGCGCGCTCCTGCCCCACCCAGTGCACGGCGGCAATGGAGGCGATGGCGGCAAGCGCCGAGAGCGCCGGCAGCACGACCGCAAGCGGATCGGGCGCGATGCGGGTATCGGCCTCGCTGTCGCCATCTCCGGGCTTTGTGGCCGGCGACGGTCGTGGCGGTCGTCCCAAGGCAGGCTCCTTGTGCTGCGGCCTGAGTTCAAGCCTGCAAGCGTGTAGTGCAGGAATGCGGCAAAGCCCAGTGCGTCGCGCAGATGCAACGCGGGACAGCTTTGCGCGGCATCAAAGCAGGGTCGCCACCATGCAGGCAGAGCTTGTCCGTCAGGACAAGGAGTCCGCGCCATGGCGCGAATCGTGATCATCGTCGGCCATTCCCGCTCCGGCACCTACTGCGGCGCGCTGGCGGAGGCCTACATGCGGGGTGCCGAGAGCGCCGGACATGAGGTTCTGCTCTTCAATACGGCAACCATGGCTTTCGATCCGGTGCTGCGCGGTGCCCACCGCACGCTGCAGCCGCTGGAACCCGATCTTGCGGCCGCGCATGCCGCTATCCACGCGGCGGACCATCTCGTGCTGATCTTTCCGCTGTGGCTCGGCACGCTGCCGGCCATTTTCAAAGGCTTTCTTGAACGCGTTATCCAGCCGGACATCTTCGAGCCGGGCCAGACCGGCAAGTTCGTGACGCCGTGGAAAGGCAAATCGGCGCGCATCGTCATCACCATGGGTACGCCGGCATTCATCTATCGCTGGTACTTCGGCGCGCACGCGCTCAAGATGCTCAAGCGCAATATTCTTGGCTTTCTCGGCGTAGGCCCCATCCGCGGTACGCTTCTTGGTTCGATTACGACAGTGAAGCCGGAACGCCGCGCGCGTTGGCTCGCGGACATGGAAGCGCTCGGCCGCGCAGGACACTAGCCGCTATTCGCAGAAGCTCTTGTAGCGACGCTTGGCCATGTCGACGTGGAAGTGGTCGCGATGCGCCTCGTTGGCCTCGGGGCCGAGCACCGTGCCGAACGTGCCGCAAGCCGCCTCGTGGATCTCGCGCAGGAACTGACCTTTCGGTCCCGGATTTTTTGCGGCAGCAGCCAGGGACGCCGATACCGGCAGCAAACCTGCGGGCGTTTTTTCCGCGGCGAGAGCTGCTTCCTTTGCTGCGGCTCTGGCGTCCTCACGTTCCTTCCTGCGCTCGGCGCGTTTGAGGCGTCGCAGCTCGCGCGGCGAGAGCTTCTCGGTGGGCTCGGGCGCAGCCTCTTCTTTCGCATCGCTCTTCGGCTCTGACTTGGGATCGGACTTCGCGGCGGTCTTGGTTTCGGCTTTGGGCTCTGCCTTGGGCTCGGATTTTGCCCCGCTCTTGGTGTCGCCTTTGGATTTGCCTGTGGCCTTCTCAACGGCCGCTTTGGCAGCGGCTTCCTTGGCGGCTTTTGCTGCAGCCTCTGCGGCGGCGGCCGCAGCTTTGCGCGCGGCTTCGGCAGCTTTCTCGGCGGCAATCTGAGCCGCGATATCACGCGCGACCGGCCCCCAGTCGCGTTTGAGATCGGCGACCTGGCCGTCCTCGGTGATGAAGTCGCGGATGTCGAGGGCATTGGCGAGCGCGTGCTCGCTCAAGCGCGTCGATGTTCGCGCGTAGGCGTTCCTACAGGAATAGTCGCTGATGTTGCTGATCTTGGTGACGGCCTTGCCGAAGTGTCGCTGCGCTGCCGGCTGGACATCGTTGTCCATCCACTGCACGAGTGCGACGACGAGATCGCAGGTCATCGTCGCGGGTGGGGAGATGCTGACCTTCTTCTGCTTGCCGATGCTGCTGACCTTCACCGGCGCAGCGGACCCGCAGCCGCCATCGCGCACGGGATCGGCCTCCTCGAATTCCGCGTCGACATCCTTGAGCACTGTGGCGCAGCGCGCGCGTTCGGCGGCCGTTTCTTCCTCAGTCCAGGTTTTGAGGATTTCGGGCGTTCCGGGCAGCAGCTTGGGCCAGCGTCCGCCTTTGCCACGCTCCGCGCGGGGCTCTGGCACGACGCGGAGCGGATTGCGTTCGGGAATTTGCAGCACGGTTTCGCGTACGGGATTACGCTCGGGCAGCAGAAACTCGGCTTCGCGCATGGGATTGCGCTCTGGAAGGGGCAGCCCCGTCTCGCGCAGGGGATTGCGCTCGGGCAGCTGCTCATCAGCTGCTGATGCACCGCCGCCGAGCATGAGCAGCACGATCAGCGCCACGGCCATGGGGCCGCCGGACGTCAGCACGCGCATTCGGTCGCAGCGCTCCAGTGACATGGCCTCATAAAACACCCGACGCAAGAGATGAGTTTCCACCACAGCACAAGAATCATTCGTGCTCTGCACTTACATCATATGGCGCCTATCCGGCCATCCAATGGCGAAGTACCTGTTCGTTCGCTAAGGTGCTGTTCCGAGAGCGAAGTAGAGGGAGTCTCCATGGGCAGTCCAGCCGCGGCGGCAGATGTGTCGGACGGTCTCAAGTGCGAGCAGCGGGGCGCACTGCGAGTCGTGACGCTCGATCGCCCCGACAAGCGCAATGCGCTGACCATTGCGGCGCGCGCGCGTCTTGCAGCCGAACTGCCGGCGTATGCCCGCGATCCGATCACCTATGCGGTCGTCATCCGCTCGGCGGCGGACGGGATGTTCTGCGCTGGCGGCGATGTCGTGGAGATGGCGGCGCTCGCGGACAAGGATATGGAGGCCGCCGAAAAGGCGCTCGGTGATGAGATCATGCTCGTCTGGCTCGCGGAGTGCTTCACCAAGCCGACGGTATCGCTCATCGATGGTGCGGTCATGGGCGGCGGCAACGGCATCAGCCGCTTCGGCACGCATCGCGTCGCCGGTGAGCGCTATCGCTTTGCCATGCCCGAGACGGGGCTCGGTTTTATCCCCAACAACGGCCTTGCTCACACCTTCGCGCGCCTGCCGAAGGACATCGGCATGTATCTCGCGCTGACGGGCGAAGCACTCGGCCCCGCGGATGCATACCGCCTCGGCCTCGTCACGCACTGCATTCCGGCTGTGGAGTTTGGCGCCATCACCGCAGCGCTGGCGGACGCCGATCCGGTCGATCCGCTCGTCGATACGCGTCATGAGGATCCAGGCCCCGCCCCGATTCTCGACCGCGCAGAGATCATAACGCGCACGTTCAATGCCAGCACGGTCGCGGAGATCATTGCCCGCCTCGAGCGGGAGCGTGGCCCTGGAGCCACCTGGGCGGAAGCGACGCGCGCGCGCCTTCTCGAGCGCTCGCCGACAGCGCTGGCGGTGACGCACCGATTTGTCCGCGAGGCGTCGTCGATGCAACTCAACGAAGTGCTGGAGATGGAGCACGCAGTCGTCTGTCGGATGATGGAGCTTCCGGACATCCATGCGGGCGTGCGCGACCGGCTGATCGCGCGCGGAGAGCAGCCGCGTTGGCGTCCTTCGCGGATCGAGGATGTAAGTGCGGCCATGCTGGACGCCATCTTCACCAGTCCCGAAGCCCATCACGTCAGATTACCGGAGCGGCAGAAGATGCAGGAAAAGCTTGCCTGAAATCTGAGATTATTCAGTTCTTGGCCTGTATTCGGGCCGTGCCAAAAAGAGAAACAATCAATCGTTTATTTAGTATGTCTATTAGCGCAAGATTTAATTTGCTCATGTAGCTTGCCGGTTAATTCGGATCCCTATCGGTTGGGACGCACCCACTGAGCCGGAGGC
>JAEYPL010000174.1 GCA_023410905.1 Pseudomonadota bacterium | reverse complement strand
TGCGGATAGCATGAAGGCCATCGGTGTTCGCGCCGAGCAGAAAGGCCGGACACATGGGCGCTACCGACCAGCACAGTGTGACAAGCAGAAAGTCCTTGCCAACAGGATGCCGTCCACACATGGGATCAAGGCAACTTCATCGAGAAGGGCGGCTGGGCAAAGATGCCAGGAGTCAGGTCCGTCGATTCAACGATGACGCGTGCCTGCGCGACGCTGATCCTCGACGACAAGGTGGCCGTCAAGAACTGAGCGCCAAGCGACTCGAAGTGGCAGGCGGGGACTCACCTCACTCGCTGGCCACATCAATTCGACTTGCGCCGATTTAAGTGAAATTCACCTAAGCCGCCTCGTGCGGCACAGCAGAACATGGAGATGATACGTGGCAAAAGGTCAGCAAAAAGGTAATCGCGAGCTCCGAAAGCCGAAATCTGCGAAGCCGAAGACGCCGGCGGCGCAGGAGACACCCTTCCTCACGAAGTCTGGCATGGGCGCGGCCACTAAGCCATCCGGTCGAAAGTCGAGATGAGGGATCCCCGAAGCGGCTTCTCCGTGCCGGCTGCGGGGTGGTCCTCATGCCAATTGAGCATGTAGCCGCGCGCACCGTGATCAAGCCCTGGGGCGTCGCCGATCCACGCCCTTGGACGCATCCGAAATGTGATGGTACGTCGATCGGCGAGCTTTGGTATGAGCGAACCAGCGCAGATCGAACGCCTGCCTCGCTCCTGCTCAAGTTGCTTTTCACCAGTCAGCCGTTGTCTATTCAGGTGCATCCGGATGATACTTTCGCGCGATCTATCGGTCTGCCCAATGGAAAGACTGAAGCCTGGTACGTCATTGAGGCCGCAGCAGATGCAAAGGTCGCCATAGGGCTGCGCCATTCGTGCTCGCCGCAGCAGTTGCGTCGGGCGATCGAGGACGGCTCGATTGCCGACCTCGTTGCGTGGCGCTCAGTGGCCGCGGGTGACGTCGTTTCGGTTCCCGCCGGCACCATCCATGCCATCGGCGCCGGGCTGGTGATCGCCGAGATCCAGCAACGCAGCGATACCACGTTTCGCCTGTTCGACTACGGCCGGCAGCGTGATCTTCATCTCGATTGCGCGGTTGCGGCGGCGCACAGAGGCGCCGGAGAGCCTGATGCGCAGGCAATCCACGTATCAGATCAACGAACGCTGCTGGTGGCCAATCAGCATTTCGTGCTCGAACGGCTCGTTCTGCCGCCCGAGTCCATCTGGTGCCTCGAAGCAGATCGGGAGACATGGCTGCTCGCGCTCAGCGGTTCGGCAACCATCGGATCTGTCAAGATCGCGGCAGGCGGCGCCATCTATGCAGAAGCTGAAACAGCTGGCATCCACGTTGGTGCCGCCTCCCTAACCTGCCTTATTGCCTACACCGGCGACGTCGCACGCAATCTACTGCAGAAACATACACAGCCTTATTCCGACGACGTGAGCACGTCAGAGCGAGTCCTGACGCCGTCGCCGCTTTCCCTGGACGATGGCGCCGCGACACGCGGGTGCAAAGGAGAAACACATGAAGAAACTCCAACGTATCGCGTTCATCGGCAACCATTTGCCTCGCCGCTGCGGAATAGCAACCTTCACTCACGATCTGCATAGAGCCGTTGCGCAGACGCGGCCGGATTTGGAAACCTGCGTCGTTGCGATGAACGACCCCGGCGGGACCTACAGATACCCGGAGCCTGTTCGGATCGAGCTTCGCGACGGCGTGGTCGATGACTACCTGCAAGCGGCCAAATTCCTAAACAAATCGGGATTTGATCTGGTCTCGCTACAACATGAGTACGGGATCTTTGGCGGTGTCTCCGGCAGTCACATCGTCGAGCTTCTGTCGCGCCTCGACATGCCAATTGTCACGACGCTTCACACTGTCCTTTCGGATCCAAATCCTGACCAGCGCGATGTGATGTCTCGAATCATCGAGCGTTCCTCGAAGCTGGTGGTGATGTCGGAGAAGGGAAGGGAGGTCCTCTACACAAGCCATGGCGTCCCGGCGCACGACATCGACGTCATTGCGCATGGTATCCCCGACTTCCCCTTTCTCGAGTCCGCGGGCGCCAAGCAAAAGCTCGGCTTCGAGGGGCGAACGGTCATCCTCACGTTCGGTCTGCTGTCGCCGAGCAAGGGCATCGAGACCGTGATCGACGCCATGCCCGAGATCATCCGATCATGTCCTACGGCTCTCTATGTCGTGCTCGGCGCCACGCATCCCAATCTGCTGCGCGATCAAGGCGAAACCTATCGCGACAATCTGACCGCACGAGCACGGGCTCTCGGCGTCGACGAGCACGTCGTGTTCCTCAATCAGTTCGTCGAGCAGCCGACGCTGCTGGACTTCATCTCGATGTGCGACGTCTACGTCACGCCGTATCTCAATGAAGCGCAGATGACGTCCGGGACGCTCGCGTACAGCTATGGATTGGGCAAAGCCGTCGTCTCGACACCCTATTGGCACGCCAAGGAGTTGCTCGCCGACGGGCGCGGCATCCTTGTGCCGTTCGGAGATTCCGGCGCCATCGGCAAAGAAATCTCGGCATTGCTGGTCAACGATGTGCGTCGCCATGCCATGCGCAAGCGCGCCTATGCGGCGAGCCGCTCGATGATCTGGCCGCAAGCGGCCATAGCCTACCTGGCGACGTTTGAGAGTGCCCTTCAACCCACGATCATCGGCCCTACGAACGCGGGCGCGCTACACGTACCGAGGCCGAGTGAAGCTTCACTGCCCGACATTCGAACCGATCATCTCCTATCGATGTGCGACAGCACGGGCCTCCTTCAGCACGCCGTGCATGGCATTCCTGACCGGTCGCACGGCTACTGTGTCGACGACAATGCCCGCGCTTTGCTCTTCGCCTCCAATCTTGCCGATGCTGGAGGCGTACGGTTGCCCGAAATGCTGACGACGCGGTTCGCCGCATTCGTCCAGCACGCCTGGAACCCCGACACACGGCGCTTTCGCAACTTCATGAGTTATGACCGCCGCTGGCTTGAAGACCAGGGCTCCGAGGATAGCCACAGCCGGACGCTGTGGGCCTTGGCTGCTTGCGCGACCAAGGATGCCGATCGATCGCGGCGCAATTGGGCGAAGGCGCTGTTCAAAGGAGCGTTGCCCACGGCCGAAGCCTTCACGTCGCCACGCGCCTGGGCCTTCACGCTGCTCGCGCTGGATGCCTATTGTCCGTCAGCAACCGACGATGTCTCCGCCAATCGGTTGCGCGCGGTACTAGCTGACCGTTTGATGACGGCGTTGGCTGTAAGGAGGGCCGGTGGCTGGGTGTGGTTTGAGGATGTTCTTGCCTACGACAACGCGCGCTTGCCGCAAGCCCTGATCCAGACCGCCGCGACGACCGGGAACACAAGATATGCCGTGGCCGGTCTGCGATCTCTGCGCTGGCTGATGTCGCAGCAGACTGCGCCATCCGGTCACTTCCGCCCTGTCGGGTCACACAGCTTCGGTCGCCGCAACAGACCGCCGGAGCCGTTCGACCAGCAACCGGTCGAGGCCGCCGCAACGATCTCGGCCTGCCTCGCGGCGGTGCGCGTGGATAAACAGTCGGACTGGGCGCGAACGGCAATGTCGGCGTTCGATTGGTTTCTGGGCAAGAATGACCTCCGAATTGCGCTAGTGAATCCTGCCACAGGCGCCTGCATGGATGGTCTTCATCCCGATCGACCCAACGAGAACCGAGGCGCCGAGGCCGCCGTCTCCTATCTTCTCGCTCTCGTCGAGATGCGCAGACACGCTGAGACCGGCGCGAATTTCGATCGCGTTCAACGGCCGATGTCGGTCGCTCTCAGCGCCTAGACTTCCGCTCTTGTGATCATATCCGAACGACCCGAGGGGGCCGTCTTGTCTCATCCCGTGTTCTTCAATCGGCAGGCTTTGCATATGCGGCCGGACCCGGCCCGCGTCATCGTCCGGCCGTTCAAGCCGGCGACCGAGCCACGTGATTTCAATGCGGTGGACAAGACGAGAGCCAACCACATCGTTGAGCGCGTACTCGGACTGGAGCCGGTCGATGTGGCTCAACAACTGGCGGATGTCCTCGAAAATTTTGCCGGGCGCCATCGGAATCTGCTCCAGCTGTTCGGCGCGCGCGCGACGGAGATGGAGGCTGCATTCGATCCACATGCTGTGTTTACCGACGCTCAACGTCAGCTGGTCGGCGCCTACTTCCTACATGAGTATGCGTTCGAGGCGTCGGCCTTGTTCAATCCAAGCATTGTCCGTCACCCGGACCAAACGGGTATGCGGGACGGTAGGTGCCGGTTCATCTTGAGTCTTCGCGCCGTCGGCGAAGGCCATATCTCATCACTGACCTTCCGCACTGGCTCTCTCGATGTCGACGGCAAAGTGACTGTCGATCCGACGGCACGGCTCGCCTCCGTTCCGACAGTGACAAACCGGGCGGCTCGGCCCGATGGAGACGACATCGAGGTCGTGTTCCGCCCGGAGGAAGACCTAAGCGAGCGCGTCATCTTCCCGATCACCGACAGCCAGATGAATGGCATCGAGGACGCGAGGTTCGTTGAGTTCGAGGACAATGGACGCAGGCGATACTACGCCACTTACACCGCCTACAGCGGAAGAGCGATCCGCTCGGAGCTCATTGAGACGACAGATTTCCAGACCTTCCGGATGACGCCACTCCGAGGCGCGGCGGCGAGAAACAAGGGCATGGGTCTTTTCCCGCGCAGGATTGATAACCGCTTTGCGATGATCGGGCGCCAGGACAACGAGAACCTGTATCTGATGTTCTCCGACGACCTCTACACTTGGGAGGGCGGGCAGGCTTTTCTGAAGCCGGCATTTCCGTGGGAGTTCGTTCAGATCGGCAATTGCGGATCGCCCATCGAGCTGGATGAAGGTTGGTTGCTTCTGACGCACGGCGTTGGGCCAGTGCGCAAATATTCGATCGGCGCGGTTCTGCTCGACAAGAATGACCCGTCGAAGGTCTTGGCACGATCGCGTGAACCGCTGGTGCGTCCCGATCCGACGGAGCGCGCTGGCTATGTCCCGAACGTCGTCTATACGTGCGGCGGGATGCGCCATGGTGACCGCATCATATTGCCTTATGCGATCTCCGACACGTTCTCGAACTTCGCGACAATCAGGATCGCGGCACTATTGGAAGCAATGTCGGACTGAGCCGCTACGCACATCGCTCGAGCTCTGCGGCTCATTGCTTGCGATGCTGTCCCACGAGCACCAACCGCGTGAGAGCGATGCTAGGAGAATGTCATGACAGAAAGAACAACCGACAGCTTGGTCACCTTTCGGCGTCCCTTCAACCTCAGGGATGTCGTTGGAACACAGCCACCGGGCACGTACCAGATCGAGACCGTCGAGCTGATGATCGACGGACTGTCGTTTGTCGCCTTTCGGCGCGTATCCACCACGATCGCGCTGCCAGAGATAGGGTTTTCAGGTGCGCGCCGGCAGTTCGTTGAAATCGATCCGGCGGATTTGGCAGCCGCGCAGCAGCGCGATGCTTCGAACGGAACTAGCTACCAAGACTCGTCGGCAGCAATTCCGCTCGCGGCTGGAGAAACGCCCTTCGCGTGACGATAGGCTCGCGGATCAAGGTGGGCTCTTTTGCCCCCTGACAGCGACGCACCTACCAGTATGGAGGTCTCATGCGCATTCGCGTCGGATGTGAGCTGGGTTTCGAGTTTTCTCAACCAACCCCACTGATCGCGATGCTCAATGTGCATTTCTCGCGTGCTTCGGATCTGGAACTGCCGGACCATCTGACGACAAATCCGCCGGTTCCGATCGGGAGCTACCGCGACAGCTTCGGCAACTGGTGCAGCCGCCTCATTGCGCCGCCGGGCCTGTTCACGCTCGGCATGAATGCCATCGTTCGCGATCCCGGCACGCCCGACCCTGTCGACTTGGCCGCCCTGCAGCATCCTGTGGAACAATTGCCCGGCGAGACGCTGCAATTCCTGCTCGGCAGCCGCTACTGCGAGACCGACCGGCTTTCCGATGAGGCATGGCGCATTTTTGGCCCCACGCCACTCGGATGGCGTCGCGTTCAGGCGATCTGTGATTTCGTTCATGCCCACATCGCATTCGGCTACGAGCATTCCCGCCCGACGCGAACGGCCTATGAGGCATACACCGCTCCGCAGGGCGTCTGCCGTGACTTCGCTCATCTGGCCATCACGTTCTGCCGGTGCCTGAATATTCCCGCGCGATACTGCACGGGCTATGTCAGCGATATCGGCTTGCCGCCGCCCTATGCACCGATGGATTTTGCGGCGTGGATGGAGGTGTACCTCGGGGGGAAGTGGCACACGTTCGATCCTCGCAACAACGCGCCGCGCATCGGGCGCATTCTCATTGCCTACGGACGCGATGCCGCCGACGTGCCGCTCACCCACATCTTCGGGCCTGGCGAGTTGCGCGGATTCCAGGTTTGGACGGATGAGGCGCTCAGCGCGTCAAGCTGAGTTAGTGGATCCCTCGGATCCATTCCCCAACACAGAATGTCCATCAACCCCTTCCCGGACAAGCCTGCAGTAGTGTTCTGCGTGCTGGTATAGGTTCTCGGCTTGCACCTGATCGCCGGCCGATGCGGCAGCGCGTGCCAATACTACATAGCGATCATGGCTCGCCTTGGCATTGCCGACCTTGTTGCCATGTGTGGATGTCTGGCGGGGTGAGCGCTTGAGAGGCGCCCCGCTGGGAGCATTGCGTCGTGAAGTTGTTCGCCGCATCTTAGTGCCAAATGACATGGCAAATTCTTTCATCGTTCTCTTTCATGTTTTCGATTATCTCGCGGAGGAGCCCCTGGCGATCGTTCGCTTCGGTCTTCATGACCGCAGGCTCAGGGGACGTGTCGCTGAGCTTGCGTTTCACTACAATGCGCCGCTGCGCCATGCTGAAGATGTTTTGCAACGACGGCAAACGCGCTCGCCCGCCCACGCGCTCGGAAACGGCGACCGGCAAATCAAACATTTGCGGATTGTTTGCTCGACGATGCGCTCCGGCTCTTGCGCATCCTGCCGTCGCACAACGTCGGTGTCGTCTTCTTCGAGCAAGGGGAAGTGCCTCCGGTAAGGAACCGGCGCAAGAGTTGTCCGATCCACAGGGACGAGCAGCATGTCAGCAAACTGGTGCGCGCACTCGATGAACTAGAAACCCTTTGGAGGCATCTGCACCGGAGTAGCTGAATGTTCTGAGACAACTCGATCTAGCCACTCTTAGTGGCTCAGCGGATACCAAATAGCAGCATCCATCTATTCAGATGGTGTCCAGGTGACGGATTTACAAGTCCTCAGGGCTTCTCACATAGGCATCAGTCTCCGAGTTCTCTCCGGACAGTTCGAATTTCCCAGCAATGGAGATTGGCACCGCCAATAAAGCAGCGTGGAGGTCCGTATGTGAACTATGCGACGTTCGGCCAGTATCCGATGGTTCGCGGACGCGCCGCCTGGAAAGCCCGGCGCTTATGGAACTCGCAGTAAGGGCTGTCGCCAA
The DNA here is from genome assembly GCA_023410905.1 of Pseudomonadota bacterium. Taxonomy (GTDB): domain Bacteria; phylum Pseudomonadota; class Alphaproteobacteria; order Rhizobiales; family Hyphomicrobiaceae. The sequence continues at coordinate 7,967 of JAEYPL010000174.1, read as the reverse complement.
CCTTCGACTTGCCGCAGAAGTGGAAGTCAGGCTGAACGGGGTCGCCGAAGGGCCATCGGCAGTCGCCTGTCTCAAGACTCACCATGGTCTTCCGCTCGGCGAGCGGGATGTTCAGGTCATCGATCCGGGGCGGTACCGGCAGGCTCTTAATTTCTTTCATCGCGTAGCATAGCACTCAATTGAGCGGCTTAGACGCCGTATTTCAAGCGTAAACGCGAATGCGTCGCTCAAGCTCGGCTCAACGCCGGGCGAAGCTCAAACTGCGCACGCCTATCCGGACACGCCGACGCGTGCCGCTATGGTTTTCGACGAGCGGCTGGCAGATGCTTGAGCCTAGAAGGCTTTACTTCCAAGTCCCGGAAGCCCAATTATGTCAGGAATCTCTCGGAAAGGTAGGGAATGACGCTGACCGACGTGGGCATCGCTGTCGACGTGGACATCTCCGGCGAGCTTGCCCGGCGGCACGTGCCTGCGCCCGATTACCTGCGCGAGAAGCTGGCCATACAGGACCTTGCCAATCGGATGGCAAGCGATGCAGGCGATGTGCTCCCACGATTGACGGATCTGGCGCTCGAGCTTTGCGATGCGGACTCCTCAGGCGTCAGCGTGCTTGAGGGCGAGGAATTTCGGTGGCAGGGCCTCTCGGGGCGGCTTGCCGTCTTCGAAGGATCGAGAACGCCACTGAACTACAGCCCTTGCGGCGTGTGCCTGGACAGACAGGCGCCGACGCTCATGGCGCATCCGGAGCGGGTGTATTCCTGGATTGCCGATGCCAACATCACCGTGCCGGAGGTCCTGCTGATCCCCTTGCTGAGGAGCAATGCGCATCTGGGAACGATATGGGTGGTTGCACGCGACGGCCAGCGGTTCCACGCCGGCCACGCGCGGCTGATGTCTGAGCTGGCGGTATTTACCAGCGCCGCGCTTCAGATGGTTCAGGCTGATGAGGCGATCAAGGCCGCAATGAGCAAGGAGCGAATGTTCGGCCGCGAAATGAGCCATCGGGTGAAGAACTTCTTCGCGGTCACGAACAGCCTCGTGCGCATGACGGCGCGGCACGCCGCATCCAAGGAAGAGATGGTCGAGAACCTGCTCGGACGCCTCGCGGCGCTGTCGGATGCGCATGCCTTAGCTCAAGATCACCATGCTGCCGATGAGCAGGAAACAGTCCCGTTCAGAACCGTCGTCGAGACCGTACTCCGTCCGTATCGCAAACCGGTTTTCCATGGACCGCCTGTCGAGCTCACACCGCCCGCGACTAGCGGTTTCACGCTCGTTTTGCACGAGCTTGCGACTAATGCCGCCAAGCACGGTGCGCTCAGCGCGCCAGGCGGATCCCTGACCGTCACATGGGAGGCAGTAAGCGAACAGCTATTGCTCAATTGGATCGAGAAGACCGGCACGCCGATTGGACCGCCGCCGGAGAAGATGGGCTTCGGCACGACATTGATCCGAAGCATCATCACCGGCCTTGGCGGAAGCATCGAAAAAACTTGGAGGTCCGACGGGCTGATCGTCAAGATAGTGCTGCCTCATAGCTGCCTTGCCGAGTAGTCAACCGGCAATGGCGCGGAAGACGCGCGGTTGCCCGCCCGTCGCGTCAGCTCTCCTCACTGGCAAAGTGGCGCTTGTGCTCATTGCAACCTGACACCCACATCGGCAATCAGCTGCTCCAGGAGACTTTGATCGTAGGGCTTGACTAGCGTAGGAATGTCGTCGGGAAGTTCACCCGGTTGAAAGACTACCTTGCCTGAGCTCACGACAATGATGGTAGGAGGCCAGCGCTCGCGCACACACTTGGCGAGCGCGATGCCGTCCATGGTGCCCGGCATCTGAACGTCTGTGAAAACGACACGGATCTCCGGGTGTCTCTCGAGCAGCGCAATCGCCTCGGCCGCTGAGCCAGCTTCCAGCGTCCCAAAACCGGCTCGTTCGAGCGTATCGATCAAATCCAGGCGGATGATCGGTTCGTCCTCGACAACCAGGACGATGTTTTGCTGGCTCATAGGATGCCCATTCTCACGCAACGGCGAGTGAGGCAATTAGTTGCACGCTGGCGCAGCGTTCATACGGGACGCCTCGATTTCTCTTCGATCGACGTGTCACCTATACACTGGACGACTTCTGCCAAGCTTCGATGGCGATGGGACACCATCTATTGGGCTACCTGCTGCGGAGGACGATGAGATGTATCGTGCCATTCTCGGCTCTCTATGAAACGCATCACCGCCTTCGTTGCTTGATGTCGTGCGCGGCAAGAATGCGCAAGCTGGCGAGATCGACAACGTGCCACCAGTGCAGTCGGGTGCTGAGATTGCAGCTCTTAGCGGCGCTCTTTGCCGCCTCTACAGCGTCTTTCTGCTCATCATAGGCACCCACAAAATCGCGCCAACCACCGTCGGTGAGCATGGTGCTGCCTGCAAACGCAAGATAGTTACTCATGCGATTTCCTTCTCTCACGCGCGCGCCTGCCCTGGCGTTGGCTCCGACCCAGGCTTACGGCCCGCTTTGTATGAGCGCACAACTCAGTTTGAGGGGTGCACTGTAGTTGAATACCTTTGACTTATGCGCGAGCAAGGCGCACGGTACATCCACTGCCCTTCGGCCTGATGCACGTACGGTGCTGACGTTGGGCTGCAGCGCTGGCCGATTAGCGATAGCCGCGCGTTGTATCAATAGCCTTCATTGACGTTTCGGTTTGTGGCATGTGCGCCCTGGGCGCGCAGGCGGCATTTACGCTATCCCAGGTGTAAGCGTGGGAGTGAATCGTATGCACGCGCTATTGAGTGGAATTACAGCGTCTGTCTGCTCGGCACCGTTTACGACCTATCTTCATACTGCCATGGCCGTCTTTGCTTTCGCATTTCTCGCCATGGTGATCATGGGGCCTATGCTCTCGCGGGTTACGGGCTAGGTCGCGATCCTTGAGGCAAGGAGTTCAAGATCATGGAGCTTGATGTCCATGTTAAGCAAAACAGCAGCGGCGCGTGGCAGGTCACGGGTGGCAGCATTCGCGGACGCTACCGGTTCACGTTGCGTGATCATGCTCTGGCGTTCTCACGCGCGATCGCGAATGCAAACGACGTGAACCTCTATGTTCATCAGCGCGACGGCGCCATCGTGCGACAAGCGACCTCAAGCCTGACGTATCCAGCCACTCTTGATTAGAGGGCACCAGTGATATGTCGTGCTACTGCCCACTCCAACCCCGTTTATGCCGGCGGCGTATCTCTCGCGTTTTCGCTGTTGTCGGAGGCTTCACGTGTCTGAACGGAAGATGTCGGCCCTGAACCAGCGCTCCGCTCTGGGAGAGCGCTACAGCACGGTCACCTGGGCCATCACGCTCGGTTTTGCGACCGCTCTGATCCTCACCGGAGCGCTGTACTATTCCTTCAAAGATGAGCTGATTCTCAAGCGATCCATCGCGATCACGCCGGTGACTGTACCGCTGGTGCCTAGCGTATCCCAGACCAAGTAGAGGTCGTTACGGCGGTGTCGATCGGATACTGGCAGATCGCCTCGCGCGCCTAATCTACTGCTCAGAAGTTGGTGGGGTCGGCTCAACAACTTCGGATGCGCCGAAGCTGGCCTCCTGCTTCGATCGTGCTTCGAGAATTACCGCCTCCAGCTCCATGACAGCGTTCATCAGTGTTTGAAGATGCTGGCCCGTGAGGCAATTCACTTCGAGATAGTGTGTGCCATCTTTCGCCCAGCCAATCAGCACCGAAGTTTCGAAATCCGCTATTCGAGCAGGCGACGTCCCGTCCGCTCCCAATGAAGCCATGCTGGCGCCACCTTGAATGAGGCGTAGCCGTCCCCGACGCACAGGCATCGCAACGATATTGCCCATCACCGGGATCTCCTGTGACGCGGCACCGCGCAGCGCATGTTCCTTGCGGCCTATTCGCCTGTCCATGGATGACTGCCTTTCACCGAGGATGAGAACGATGAGCGCCAGATCTCTCGGCTGTTCTTCAAGACTGAACCACGGCCCGCGAGAATCGTTCTGGCATCCGCATCGCCCTTCAGAAGACCCTGCCTGGATGCGCCTGGCAAAGTCCAGCCAGATCGACGCAGTGTCTCTCTCAATCTTCATTGAAGCGAGCTTATCGAACACAGAGACCGGTGACGTGTGGATGCGACGAACGTGGACGCCACTGCTAAACGCGCGTAAAGTTGTGGCGTCGAGCGCTTACGTAGGCGACCTTCGCTTGGAGGCGAAGAGGCTTGTGACTGACTGACGGGTGCTCACACCGAGCGATCTTTTCGTCCAGGCCGCGGCACCATAATCAACAATGAAGCGTTGCCGCGTGGTCTGGCGCCACGTCGCTCGGTGTATCTCGTCACCGATCGACTGCCGACGACCCGGGAAGGGTAACCATGACAAATGACGGTATCCGCCAGCTGGAGCTGCTTCTGCGCGAGGTCGTAGAACTCTTGAAAGCGCCAAGCCCAAGCAACAAGCGCATCGCCGTACACAAGCTGGAACGCGTCTCAAGCCTTGCCGCGACGCTTGCGGCCACTGTCCGAGTGCAGCGTTAGTGCGAGAGATCGCCATCAACAAGAAATGGATCAGTAATGTCGAAGCAGCTTAGCCGCGGCACGAAGCGCATCTGTCAAAGCGCCGTATGTGCCTTGCCGTTCTACGACCTCAACCAGGCTGACATCCGTTGCCCGAATTGCGGAGCGCTCTTCGATGAGAGCGTCATGCTCCATCCTCGGAGGGATCAAGTCGCCGGAGCGTCGGGAAAGGTGGGGCGAGGCGCTCACGCCTTTGCTGCCCGCCAATCGGAGGTGAAGCCGCTACTACCAAAGCTTGATGAGGATGAAGAATCTGAAACCACCACCGGCGAAGCTATCAATGCCGACGACGACACGCTCCCTTTGGAGGATGATGCAGACGACGAGATTGCTGATGTCGTCATTTCACCTGAGGATGATCAGGCTGATCGATGAAACGTCCGTAAAGGTCGTGCGCGTCTGACTATGGCCTTGAGAGATCCTTCTCACGCGCAATGCGCTCGAATGGCTCCGAGCTGCCCTTGATGCGATAGAGGAGCTGCCCATCCTCAGTGGGTAACAGCTTGACGACCTTATAGAGGCGCGACATCGCGGGCATGCCAAGCCTTCCGGGCGAGTAGTCGACAGTTTGACCAATCTTGAATTTGTGATCTGCCAATAAGGCCTCCTGCGGTAGCGAAGTGAGAAGGGCCGCGATGGCAAGCATGGCGGCAGTCGGGATGGCGGACGCGCTCGGGTAGCGACGCCTATGCAGCTCAGCGTTTTCCGAACGTGCGTCGCCCGGCTGACGACTTCTGTCGGCTAGGATCGATTGCTTCTCTTGCTCGCACTGAGCGAGATCCAGGAGCGTATGCCTTGCGGGCTTTCGGAAGGCGTCGCGCCGATCGATAACTATCGGCAACACACCAAATCACTACAGTGGCGAGCAGCGCCATTGCTGCGAGGATATACGACACTACTCTCTCCACCAAGCCAAATGAGGTGCGCGTTGCATGACGCGCAATTGGCAACGGCGGGCCACGAACCTTTTACTTTGCGGGCTATTGATTAAGAAAGAGGCCGCTAGTGTAGCTTGTGTCGGTGGCTCACGAGATCGGTCAGATCGAGGTCGTGCGCTTCTAAATCTTTAGATTCAGCTTTGGCGCTTGTAATGGTGCTAGCGAACGCCTACCTATAACAGATCGACTTTGGCCGGACGACCGGGCCGTTGCGCTTTGACAATCTCAAGCGCGCGTTCAGAACCCCTTCCAAATTTCGAATAGTAAGCTCGCCATGCGTGATGATCGCGTGGCGGCTGTCGGCTGATATGGCCTCCGTGTAGAAGGAACATTCGATGGAACTGGGAACGGTGAAGTTCTTCAACGAGCAGAAGGGGTTTGGGTTCATCGCGCCGGATAACGGCGGGACCGACGTGTTTGTGCACGTCACCGCGCTTGAGCGCGCAGGACTGCGCAGTCTGACGCAAGGACAGAAGGTCTCGTTCGATACTGAGCAGGATCGTCGCTCAGGTAAGACGGCTGTCGCGAACATCCGAGCGGAGTGATCTCGACGAGCTGAGAGATGTTCTCAGCGCGGGCGCTAGATTCCACAGCATTGGAATGTCGGCTTTGCACTAAGCGAACGCCGACCGATTCCATCCCAGGGCCGCCTTCAGTTAAGCCTGGAGGCGGCCTGTTAGTTTTTGTGCATGGGCCGAAGTGGGCGCAGTTTGCTCCCTACAAAGGGCCACCGAGCGTTTCGCTGCAATCATTGCTGACGCAATCGCCGAGTTGACGGCATAGCCTGTTGGCCTCCGCAAAATCTCGCAGCCTACGCCGCCGCGCGGGCAAAATAAGGCGCATAGACTAGGGCCTGTCACGCAGGCGCGCCTGTCGGATCAGATCTGTGAGTTGCTTGCCAAGAGCGCGGCCTGTGACCTGCTGATCCGAATAGCCCTCGCTCTTCAGCACCTTCCTGATGGCGGCAACGCTCTCGCAGCTGCCTGAGTTGGCCAAATCGAATGCCCGTTCCAACGCGCTCAGATTCTGCTGCATCTGGTCATGCGTAGCACAAATGTGCGGTTCGGGCAGTTGCTTCCAATGGCTCGCATCAACGAGGGACCTGTTCCCTGAGCCACCATCCAGAAGGCTTAGCAGACCTCAGGAACTGTGAGGCGCATTTGCTTCGGCGCACCTTCGAGGGGCGAGGCGACGCTCGATGTCGGTCCATGGCCGGCGCGTCGTTTGTGAGCCGGCCACCATTTCTAGGCGGTTCACGGCGCATGTCCGAAGACGTCCCCTGATCGAATTATCCCGACAACGCTGGGACACGGACTTGCTGTGGCGTCCGATGGTGCCTGTTTATGCGTAGCGTTCGCCGCCGTGCCCGCATGATGCAAAAGCTCAGGACGCTTTGGGTCAAGATCGTCGCGGTAACCATGCCAAGGAAGATCTGATTCCAGCCCTATCGTCCCCCGGCCCAACAGCCCCGCATCGGCGCATGGTCATTTGTCTCTAGCAAGGAGACAGACCATGGAGCAGGACCAAGCCTCTACAGTCGTAAAGCCAGTTCGCGTGCCGTGGAACAAAGGGAAGCTCGTCGGCGCAAAGTCGCCGCTGAGACCGAGCCACGTCTGGTCGATCCGAACGAAGTTGCAGATCGAGGGCAAGAAGCGCGATCTTGCTCTCTTCAATTTGGCCATCGATAGCAAGCTGCGCGGTTGCGACGTCGTTGCAGTTCGTGTCGATGATGTCGCTCCGAGCGGCTACTCGATGGATCGAGCAACAATCCGTCAGAAGAAGACTGGCCGACCAGTACGGTTCGAGCTAACCGATCAAACCCGTCAAGCCATCGACGAGTACTTGCGACTGACTGGGCGCAAGGCGGGTCAGTTCCTGTTCGCCGGTCGAGGCGACCGGGGTGGGCTGACGACACGCCAATACGCGCGGCTCGTCCAGGAGTGGGTGGCGAGCATCGGGCTTGATGCAGCGAAATTTGGCACGCACTCCCTGCGGCGGACAAAGGCTGTGCTCATCTACCGGCGAACCGGCAATCTTCGAGCGGTCCAACTGCTGCTCGGGCACTCGAAGATCGAGAGCACCGTGAGATATCTCGGCATCGAAGTCGACGATGCGATCGAGATCGCGGAGAAGATCGACATCTGAACCGCTGACGCGGTCCCTCCGATTCCGGACGTAGTCGGCGGCGTACTTCCCGTCGCCGACCAGCCCTCACACGATGGCCGCTTCTGGGATTCAGCTTCCGCCGGCTCAATACCTCTTTCATAGCTTCGAAGGTCATCGTGTTGCTCGCTTTCGACGGGCGGCCTAAGTAAGAGCAAGCAAGCATCCCCCGGAGTGGAACGAGGCCGCGAGAGAGAACAGGTTCTGATCAGCTTCTCAGTCGGCCGCCAAACATGAGCGGCTTCTGATATCGCACAAAGGGTCGGGCGCCTCGCGGCCGCTGGC
>JAEYPL010000130.1 GCA_023410905.1 Pseudomonadota bacterium | reverse complement strand
CCGTCATTCCAGCCGAGCGAAACGATCTGCACACGCTGAGCGCGCGGCGGATGCGTCTCCGAGCCACCCGCACCGCCGATCGAGCCGACTGCCGCAATGGCCTCGTCATGACTCGCGCCCATGCGCCCTAGAATGAAGCCGGCGTAGCGGTCAGCCTCGAGCTCGACGCGGTGGTTCTGCCCTGCGAAATCGAGATGCCCCGCAATGTGATGCCCGACCTCGTGGGCGATCACGAACACCAGCGACCAGTATTGCTGGGTCTTGGCACCCAGCTCCCGCATGAAGGTCGAGTTGTAGAAGATATAGCGCTGACCATCCTCGCCGATCTGCGCCTCGGCGTTCGCCGTCTCGGCACTGGCCCGGACCTGAATGCGATCGGCGACGCCCGGAATGCCCGTGGCGGCCAGAATTTCACGGAATGTGGTGGCGGCTTCCCGATCGGATTCGAAGCTGCGCCTGATGCGGGGAGCGGTCGGCCCGTGCAGGCCTCTGAGCTTCTTGCCGCTCGTCTCATGATCGATGATGAACTGCGCATCAGCCGGGCCGGTCAAGGCTATGAACGCCAAGCCGGCTGCGAGTGCGCTCCAAAGGCGCGATCGCATGGCAACCCCCAATATCCGGAACCCAATTGACTGGCAAATCTAGCCAATCCGGAACGTCCTGGCTACCCGCAGGAGCGTGTCAGCAGGCCGCGCAGGGAAGTGTTGTGAAGCCTGAGGCCCGCGCTTAAGGTGCCCGGCACCAAACAAAAATCCTGGCAGGATCGAGCACGCGCCGGGGCGCCGCAGCAGGTAACTGGCGCGTCGCTTGTGGAATGCGAGCAACATCAGTCCAGATTGAACAGAGAGGAAGACATGGCATTCGATCCCAACCGTAAAGACATGATCATCGGCGTCGTCGGTACGGGAACCATGGGCCGCGGTATCGTTCAGGTCTCGGCGCAGGGTGGCATGAATGTCATCGCCTATGACGAGAAGCCGGGCGCAGCGCAGGCCGCGAAAGATTTCATCGCCAAGCTGCTCGGCTCGCAGGCCGAAAAGGGCCGCATCTCTCACGAAGAAGTCGAAGCAACGCTCGGGCGCATTACCGTCAGCAGCGATCTCGCCGACATGGCGAAGGCGCACTGTGTCGTCGAAGCCATTTTCGAGCGTCTGGACATCAAGCAGGAGATGTTCGCACGCCTCGACGAGATCTGCGGCCCCGAGACGATCATCGCAACGAACACTTCCTCGCTGCCGGTGACGGCGATAGCCGCCAAGTCGAAGCAGGCAGGCCGCATCGGCGGTATGCACTTCTTCAATCCCGTGCCGCTCATGAAGCTCGTCGAGATCATCCCCGGCCTCAAGACCGAGCCGTGGGTGACGGAAGCTCTCATGATCATCGGACGGCGCATGACGCGCGAGCCTGTGCTCTGCGTCGACAGCCCCGGCTTCCTCGTCAATCACATTGGCCGCGGCATGGGCCCAGAGTGCCAGCGCATTCTGATCGAGGATATCGCGACCTTCTACGAGATCGACCGCATCATGACCGGCGCGCCGGGCTTCCGCATGGGCCCGTACACGCTTTCGGATCTCGTCGGCATCGACATCGGCTCGGCGGCCATGGAGTCCATGTATCAGCAGTTCTACCAGGAGCCGGCCTACGCGCCCTCGCCGCTCATGTCGCTGCGCGCGGCCGGCGGCCTGCTCGGCCAGAAGACCGGCCAGGGCTGGTACAAGTACGACGGCGGCAAGAAGATCGAGCCTGAAGCGCGGCCGACACCGTCGACGCTGCCGAAGTCGGTCTGGGTTCGCCCGAGCGAGCACAACCAGGATCTGCAGGCGCCATTCATCGAGTATCTGAAGAGCACCGGCGTGACATTGGAGAGCGGTGATGCGCCGAGCAAGGATGCGCTCATCATCATCACGCCAGTCGGCTACGACGTCACGACGGCCGTCGCGGAGCTGAAGCTGGACGGCGCGCGCACCATTGCGGTCGATCTCCTGTTCGGCCTCAAGGGCCCGCGCACGGTGATGGTGTCGCCTGCGACCGATCCGGCATTCCGCGATCAGGCGCACGCCCTCATGAGCCATGACGGACAGGCCGCGATTGTGATCAACGACAGCCCGGGCTTCGTTGCGCAGCGTGCGGTTGCCGCGCTCGTGAATGTCGGCTGCAACATCGCGCAGCGCGCCGTCGGCGTTCCGGCGGACATCGACAAGGGTGCCAAGCTCGGCCTCGGCTATCCCTTTGGTCCCATCGAGTGGGGCGACCGCATCGGACCGGCGCGCGTGCTCTTCATTCTCGAGCGACTCTACGCATTCTACAACGACCCGCGCTACAAGCCTTCGCCTTGGCTCAAGCGGCGCGTCATGCTCGGCCTCCCGCTTTCGACGCCGGAAGGTGTCGTGCGCAGCTGAAGTATCCTGCGGCGGCCTTCATCGGCCGCCGCTTTCATGTCCGCCCTTTGGGATCGCGGCCCGGGCAGACGTATTCCAACACGCAATCCGCGTATCCAGAGGAAACACCATCGATGTCGTTCGAGCGCCTGTTCGATCCTAATGCCATTGCCATCATCGGCGCTTCGAGCGACCTCACGCGTATCAGCGGCCAGCCCATTGTCGCGCTCAAGGGCGCGGGCTTCAAAAAACCCATTCATCTGGTCAATCCCAAGTACAACGAGTTGCATGACCTGAAGTGCTATCCGAGCGCCGCCGCCATCGGATCGCCCGTCGATCTGGCGCTCATCGCGGTGCCGGCAAAGGGCGTCGCCGATGCCATCCGCGATTGCGGCAAGGCCGGCATTCCCTTTGCGATCGTGCTCACGGCAGGCTTCCGCGAAGGCGGTCCCGAGGGCCGCAAGCTCGAGGATGATCTGCTGCGTGCCGCGCGCGAGAGCAAGGTGCGTGTAATCGGGCCAAACTGCCAGGGCGCACTCTCGGTGCCGTCGCGCATGTGGTGCGTGTTCGGCAGCGTGAGCCAGGAGACGCAACTCCGCGAAGGCCCGGTATCGTGCGCCTTCCAGTCCGGCGGTTTTGGCTACGCCGTCGTGAACATGGCGGAAGCGCAGGGTCTCGGCTTCCGTCATGTCGTGTCGACGGGCAACGAAACCGACATCACCATGCCGGAGCTCATGGGCGAGTTCCTCGACGATCCCGGCACGAAGCTCGCGTTCGCATACATGGAAGGAACGCCGAACGCGCGGAGCATGCTCGACCTCGGCCGCAAGTCACTGGAGACGGGAAAGCCCGTGTTCATCTGGAAGGGCGCGCAGACCGAGAGCGGCACCAAGGCCGCTGCCTCGCACACCGCGAACATGACGGGCAACTACGATCTCTATCGCGCCGCCTTCCGCCAGTCCGGCCTCATCGAGGTGCAGGATGTGGAGGAGATCGTCGACGTCGCGAAGCTCGCGCTGCAGGGCCGTCTGCCCAAGGGCCGCAACATCGGCGTGCTCTCGATCTCCGGCGGCTCCGGCATCGTGTTCGCCGATCGCGCCGTGAAGGACGGCCTCGCTCTGCCGAGCTTCTCGCAGCGCTCCGTCGATGCTCTCAAGGCCATCATCCCGAGCTTCGGTGCCGCCGACAATCCTGCCGATACGACCGCCGGCGTGTTCAACGATCCAGGGCTCTTCACGAAGGCGCTCGACATAATTCTCGAAGATCCGGCCATCGATCAACTTTCGATCCTGCTGGCTTCGGCTGGCGGCAAGGCGGTGGCGCTCGCGGCAGAGGCGATCGTTGCTGCCGCCGCGAAAACCGACAAGCCTGTGCACGTTGCGTGGTCGGGCCGTCGCGACAAGTCCGAGGAAGCCTGGCAGATGTTCCACGAGGCCGGCATTCCGCACATGGCTTCGCCCATTCGCCTCGCGCATGCCGCTGCCGTACTCGCGCGCTATGCCGAGGATCGGCGGCGGTTGCTGCCGCGCGTGACGCCAACAGTCGAAACGCCAGCCGGTCTCGAGCTGCCGAGCGGCGCCGTCACGCTGTCGGAGATCGAGAGCAAGGCGGTTCTCTCGCGCTTCGGTGTGCCGACCACGCGCGAGGTCGTCGTGCCGCCGAACGGCGACTTCGCCCGGCTGACGGCAAACCTCAAAGGCCCCTTCGCCGTCAAGATCGTCTCGCGCGATATCGCACACAAGACGGAAGCGGGCGGCGTCAAACTCAAGGTCGCCCCCGAGCATCTTCCCAAGGTCGCAAGCGAGATCATCGCGAGTGCCCAACGCTACAAGCCGGATGCACTGATCGACGGCGTGCTCGTGAGCGAAATGGCATCGGGCGTGGAAGCGCTCATCGGCGTCGTGAATGACGAAGGCTTCGGGCCGACCGTCGCGCTCGGTCTCGGTGGCGTGCTCACCGAGGTGCTGAAAGACGTGACGTTCCGCATCGCGCCCTTCGATATCGAGACCGCACGCGACATGATCGCGGAACTGCGCGGCGCCAAGCTCTTCGACGGCTATCGCGGCAGTCCGGCAGCGGACAAGGAAGCGCTCGCAGCCATGCTTGTCGAGGTCTCGCGCATGGCGGCAGCACTCGGCGATCGTGTCAAGGAAATGGATATCAATCCGGTGTTTGTGCGGGCCAAAGGCGAAGGCTGTGTCGCAGCTGATGCGCTGATCGTTCTCAAGTAAGAAGCGGAGAGAAACGCCATGGATCTCGGCATTTCCGGCAAGACCGCCATCGTCACTGGTGCCAGCATGGGCATCGGACGCGGCATCGCGAAGGCGCTCGCGGCCGAGGGCGTGCGTCTCGCTCTCATTGCCCGGCGGCTGAATCTTCTCGAAGAAGTTTCTGGCGAGATCACCACGGCAGGCGGCATCGCGCCGCTACTCATTCAGCAGGATTTCATGACCGAGGACGCCGTCGAGCAGATTGCAAGCCAAGCACTCGGCGCGCTCGGCTCTGTCGACATCCTGATCAACAATGCGGGTGGCAGTCGTCACTTCGGCAAGGACGCCGCCGAAGAGCAGTGGACGGAAGCGATCACATTGAACTTCACGCGGCAGCGCCAGCTCGCGCATCGCCTTCTCGATCAGATGATCGCAAAGAAATGGGGCCGCATCGTCAACATCACGGGCAAGTCCGAGCCCGATGGCGTGAACGGCGCGTTCGCCGCCAAGGCCGCGATGCACGCGTGGGCCAAAGGCCTCTCACGTGAGGTCGGCAAGGCGGGCATCACGGTCAACTGCATCCCGCCCGGCCGCATCATGTCGGAGCAGATCCGCCGCAACTACACGCCGGAATACCGGCAGTGGCAGGCCGACAACGAGATACCCGTCGGCCGCTACGGCGAGCCGGAGGATGTCGCCAACCTGGTGTGCTTCCTGGTCTCGCCGCTGGCCGGCTACATGACCGGCACCGTCATCCCCGTCGATGGCGGCCTGCGCCGCTACCAGTTGTGACGGCCGGCACGGACGAGCGCCGCCCTCGACCGCGGTGAGCGCGCTCGCACCTCAATGGTGCAGGATCTTCGACAGGAACAATTGCGCGCGCTCGCTGCGCGGCCGGCCGAAGAATTCGTCCTTGGTCGCGTCCTCGACGATCTCGCCCTGGTCCATGAATATCACGCGGTTGGCGACCATGCGCGCAAATCCCATCTCGTGCGTGACGACCATCATCG
>JAEYPL010000097.1 GCA_023410905.1 Pseudomonadota bacterium | reverse complement strand
TGAGCGCGCGACTGCGCGCCGGCCGGTAGGCCGTCCTACAAAAGAGAGCAGCTCTCGGTCGCAATCTCAACCTGTATGCATGGCCGCCGCGGGCATAGCACGACATTCCGGTTGCCAAGCACCTCTTCCCAGCAGCCCGCGGGACTAAGACATTGCAGAGCGCCCCTGCGCCATAGGCCCTCGCATGGGCCGCGCCGGGAGTGTTAGGCTTGCCCCTCTGCAAGCCAGCATTCTCAACGGAGCCGTGATCCTCATGTCCAAGTCGTCCCAAACCGCAGCTGCCGGCGCCATCACGGCCGCCGTCGAGAAAACCCTCGAAACCGCTGAGGCTGCCAACAAGAAGATCCACGCCTTCACCCAGATCACGCGCGATAGCGCGCTCGCCGAGGCGCGGCTCGCGGATGTGCAGGTCGCCGAAGGCGCCGCACACGGGCTGCTGCATGGCATGCCGGTCGGCATCAAGGATATTGCCGATGTCGAGGGGCTGGTTTCCGGCTGCGGGTCGCTGACGCGCAAGCAGGCCGCACCCGCCGAGCGCGATGCCCATGTCGTCATGAAGCTACGGAGCGCAGGCGCCATCGTCGTCGGCAAGACCCACACGGTCGAGTACGCGTTCGGCGGCTACGGCACGAACGAGACTGTCGGCACGCCGTGGAACCCGTGGGATCTGAAGACGCATCGCATTCCGGGCGGTTCCTCGAACGGCACTGGCTCGGCGGTCGGCGCTGGTGTGTTGCCGGGCGGCCTCGGAACGGATACGGGCGGATCGGTGCGCATTCCGGCTGCGCTGTGTGGCTGCGTCGGCCTGAAGACGTCCATCGGCCTCATCGGTCGCTCAGGGATCGCGCCGCTTTCGCAAACGCTCGATACGGCGGGTCCGCTCGCCAAGGACGTGACGACGACGGCGCGCATGTTCGCCGCCATGCTCGGCCACGACCCGGAGGATCCTTCGACCGAAGATTTCCGTCCTATTGATCCGCTTCAGGATCTGGAGCGGGGCATTGCCGGCCTGCGCATCGGTCGCGTCGTCGACGAAGACCTCGGCAGCATCACCACCGACGAGGTGAAGGCCGATCTCGCGAATTCGGCCGCAGTGCTGGAGAAGCTCGGCGCGCGCATCGAGCCATTCAAGATGCCGCAATCCTTCGACAGCTTCACGCGCGCGACGGGCGTCATCATCGCCGCCGAAGGCTATGCCAACTGGCGCCAGCAGACGGACGATCCCAAGTCGGGCATGGCCAATCCGATCCGCACGCGCTTCGCCGGCGGCAAGACCATCTCGGCCGCCGACTATCTCGACGTCATTCGACAGCGCGATAAGGACATCGCCGGCTTCCTCTCGGCCATGGATCGCCTCGATGCGATCATTCTGCCGACGATCCCATTCCCGGCGATTGCCGTTGCCGAGGTCGATGAAACGAAGTCGCCCATGGCGCACTTCACCCGCTGGGGCAACTATCTCGCGCTTTCCGGCCTCGCCATTCCGACGGCACTGAGCAAGGGCAAGCTGCCGATGAGCTTGCAGATCGTGGTGCGGCGTTTCGATGATGCACTCGCGCTGCGCATCGGCCGCGCGTTCGAGAAGGCCCGCGGCGCCTTCCCGACACCGAAGATCTAAGGCAGATCGAGATGACGGAGACGAACGACGAAGTCCTGATCCGCATCGAGGGCACGGCCGGGCGCATCACGCTGAACCGGCCGAAAGCCCTCAATGCGCTGACGCTCGGCATGGTGCGCACCATCTGGCCGGCCCTGCTCGCGTGGCAGGACGATCCCGCCGTCGAGCTGATCATCCTCGACGGCGCCGGAGAGCGCGGGCTTTGCGCGGGCGGCGATGTGCGCTGGCTGTATGACTCGCGGGCGCGCGGGCTCGATGATGCACTCGCCTTCTGGCGCGAGGAGTATGCCCTCAACGCGCTGATCCATCGCTATCCGAAGCCGTTCGTGCCGATCATGGACGGCATTGTCATGGGCGGCGGCATCGGGCTTTCGGCGCACGTACAGGGCGGCACGCGCATCGTCACGGAGCGTTCGCAATTGGCTATGCCCGAGACGACCATCGGTCTCATTCCGGATGTCGGCGGCACGTGGCTGCTCGGTCGTGCGCCGGATTCGTTCGGTGAGTATCTCGGGCTGGTCGGCGAGCGCATGCGCGGAGCGGGCACGATCTTCTCAGGGTTCGCCGACGTGTTCGTGCAATCATCCAAGCTCGATGAGCTGCGCGCCGCGCTCTGCGCAACGAAGGCTGCCGATGTGAAGAAGACGATCGCGCGTTTCACGGAGCCGCCGCCGCACTCCAATCTTGCCGATCACGCCGACGAGATTAGCCGGACGTTCGCGCAGCCGAATGTGCGTGCCATTCTCGACGCACTCGCACGCGAAGATAGCGAGTGGGGCAGCAAAACACATGAAGCCCTGCTGGCGCGTTCGCCGAAAGCGCTTGCGACAACGCTCGCAGCCGTAAGAAAAGCACGCAAGCTCGGTTCGCTCGAAGAAGCGCTCAACGTCGAGCTCCGGTTGTGCCTGCGTCTGTTTGAGGACGGCGAATTCGTCGAGGGCGTGCGTGCGCTGCTCGTCGACAAGGACAAGAACCCGAAGTGGAATCCGCCGACGCTTGCCGGGCTGAGCGATGCCGCCGTCGAGGCGCTTTTCGCGCCGCTTCCGTCGAGCCAGGAGCTGGGCTTGCGGGCACCGGCCTGATCGGGCAGGCTCGCGGCCAACGAAGTCGGACCGACGAATATTCGTGGAGGAAGCATGTCTGAGCGTGAACGCCATAGTCCGCGGGGGGGCCCGCTGAAGGGTATGCGCGTTATCGATCTCTCGCACGTCATGGCGGGCCCGACCTCGGCGCGTATGCTCGCCGACATGGGCGCGGACGTCATCAAGGTCGAGAAGGCAGATGGCGGCGACGACACGCGGCGCATGCTGCCGCCCGACATCAAGGGCGAGCCGGCGGCGTACATGATGATGAACCGCAACAAGCGCGGCATCGTGCTGGATCTCAAGAAGCCCGCAGCGCGCGCCGCGCTGAAACGCCTGTTGAAGGACGCCGACGTTCTCATCGAGAACTATCGCCATGACACGCTCGACAAACTCGGTCTCGGCTACGACGCCTTGCACAAGGAGTTTCCGGGGCTGATCTACTGTGCGGTCTCGGGCTTCGGGCGTTCCGGGCCGTATTCGACGCAGGGCGGCTACGATCTGATCGCGCAAGGCATGTCGGGCCTCATGGCCATCACTGGCGAAGGTCCGGGGCGGCCGCCGGTGAAGGTCGGCTCGCCTGCGTGCGACATCACTGCAGGCATCATCGCCGCCATGGCCATCTGCGCCGCGTATGCGCACAAGCTCAAGACGGGCGAAGGCCAGTTCGTCGATACGTCGCTCTTCGAGGCCGGCATCACGCTGACGTACTGGCAATCGGCGATCGCGCTCGCGACGGGCGTGTCGCCCGGTCCCATGGGCTCGCGTCATCCGCTCAATGGGCCTTATCAGGCCTTCGAGACGAGCGACGGCTATATCAATGTCGGCGCCTCGAACCAGAAGATGTATCCCATGTTGTGTGATCTGCTCGGATGCCCGGAGCTCGGCAAGGATCCGCGCTTCCTAACAGGGCACGATCGCATGGCCAATCTCGATGAGCTGATCGATCTGCTCAACGAGCGCTTCCGCCAGAACACCGCGGCGCATTGGCTCGAAAAGCTGGAAGCGGTCGGCATTCCGGCCGGTCCGGTGCTCTCCATCAACGAAATGCTCGTGCATCCTCAGACGCGCGCGCGCGATATGGTGGTTGCGGTAGATCATCCTGTTGCAGGCAAGGTCGAGACGATCGGCGTGCCGGCGAAGTTCTCCGAAACCCCAGCCGGTGTTGCACGACCCGCACCGCTGTACGGCCAGCACACGCGCGAAGTGCTGACCGATGCGGGTTTCACATCCGCCGAGATCAATGCGCTGCTTGCCGAAGGGGCCGCGAAGGAATCCGCCCCACCCAAGGCCGCAGCGGAATAGCAGCAGCCACACTCACATCCGCGGAGGCGACCATGAGTACGAACCGCCAAGTCATTCTCGCCAAGCGGCCCGCACCGGGCCTCGTCACGCCGGACACCTTCGCCGTGAAGGATGCGCCGCTCGCCGAGCCGGGCGACGGCGAAATCCGCGTGAAGATCGCGTACGTCTCGCTCGATCCCGCCATGCGCGGCTGGATCAACGAGGGGCGCTCGTATGTGCCACCCGTCGCGATTGGCGGCGTGATGCGCTCGTTCTCGGTCGGCATTGTCGATGCCTCGCACAATCCGCGCTTCAAGGTCGGCGATACGGTGCAGGGCATGCTCGGCGTGCAGCAGTACGCCATCTCGGACGGCAAGGGCCTCGCGAAGGTCGATCCATCTGCCGCACCGCTGGAAAGATGGGTCGGCGGGCTCGGCATGCCCGGCTGGACGGCCTACTTCGGTCTCCTGGAAGTCGGCCAGCCCAAGGCGGGCGAGACCGTCGTCGTGTCCGCGGCATCGGGCGCGGTCGGCTCGATCGTCGGCCAGATTGCCAAGATCAAGGGATGCCGCGCGGTCGGTCTCGCCGGCGGGCCCGAGAAGTGCCGCTATGTCGTCGAGGAACTCGGTTTCGACGCCTGCATCGACTACAAGAGCGGCAATCTCGCCGAGCAGCTCAAGGCGGCCTGTCCCAAGGGCATCGACGTAAACTTCGAGAACGTCGGCGGGGAAATCCTCGATACCATTCTCATGCAGATGAACGTGCACGGGCGCGTGGCGCTCTGCGGCCTGATCTCGGGCTATAACGCGACCGAACTGCCGCCGGGACCGAAGAACCTGCGCGCCGTGCTGACGCAGCGGCTGACCATGCGCGGGCTCATTGTCCTCGACTGGGCCGACCGGGTGCCCGAAGCCATCACCCAGCTCGGCCAGTGGCACCGCGAGGGCAAGCTCAAAATCCGTGAGGATGTGCGCACGGGCGGCCTCGAGAGCTTTACCGACACCCTCAATCTGCTCTACACGGGCGGCAACAACGGCAAGCTCGTTCTCAAGGTCTGATCCGTGCTGAAGCCTGGAATTACGCTCTACTTCGTTCGCCACGGCGAAACGGACTGGAATGCGGTGCGCCGCTACCAGGGCCAGACGGACACGCCGCTGAACGACAAGGGACGCGGACAGGCCACGCGCAACGGCCGCGAACTCGGCCGCGTTCTCGCGGATACGGCAGCCGGCTTCGATTACGTCGCCAGTCCTCTCATGCGCACGGCGGATACCATGCGCATCATTCGCCGGGAGATGGGCCTCGATCCGGAAGCCTTCGCGCGCGAGGACCTGCTCAAGGAAATCAACTTCGGCCACTGGGAAGGCCAGATCTGGGATGATCTGCCGAACTCGGATCCCGAGGAGTTTGCTGCACGGAAGGCAAATCCCTATGGCTGGCGCCCGCGCAATGGCGAAAGCTACGAGGATCTCGCCGCGCGCGTCGGCAACTGGATTGCCAGCCTGGAGCGGGACACGGTCGCCGTTTCCCATGGCGGCGTCAGCCGTGTTGTGCGCGGGCATATCCTCGGGCTCGACTGGGGCGAAATCCACGCCCTCGACGTGCCCCAGGACAAGATCCTGCGCCTGAGGCGCGGCGAACAGGCCTGGCTGTAGACCGCTCCACCCCTGCCGCGACAATCGCGCCCTTCTGTCGCCCTGCCGCCACGGTGGGTAACGGAACCGCGCGCGGCCCTAATTGCGGCGGATTGTGGTAGTCAACCGGCGCTGATCGGGAATTCCAGAGCATAAGCGTATGTGCAGTCCGCTGCGTCACCCGCGAACCGGAGCCGAGTGTGATGATCGAGAAATTCGCCAGATCATGCCGCGCGGTAGCGAGCACCAGCATCGAGTTCGGGCGAACTTCGGAAGCGGGACAGTAGACGATGACGACCACATCGGGCGCCGCCAGCGTCGACACGCGGCCGTTCGCGCCATTCGAGTGGCTGCTCGCGCGGCGCTACCTCAGAGCGCGGCGCAAGGAAGGCTTCATCTCGGTCATCGCCGGCTTCTCCTTCATCGGCATCATGCTTGGCGTCGCGACGCTGATCATCGTCATGGCGGTGATGAACGGCTTTCGCAGCGAGCTCATCCAGAAGATCCTCGGCGTCAACGGCCACGTGATTGTCTATCGGGTTGCAGAGCCCTTCACGGACTACGACGAAGCGACGGCCCGGCTCTCGCAGGTGCCGGGCGTGCGCGCCGTGCTGCCGCTCATCGAGGGACAGGCCATGATTTCGTCGAGCGCGATATCGCTCGGCGGCCTCATTCGCGGCGTCAGCGAGGGCGCGCTTCGCCAGATGCCGCTCGTCGCGGACAATGTGCGCTTCGGTTCGCTCGATGGCTTCGACGACAGCGAGTCGCTCGCCATCGGTATCCGGCTCGCCAACCAGCTCCGCGTGATGGCCGGCGACTCGATCACACTCGTATCGCCCCGCGGCGCCGCGACGCCGTTCGGGACGGCCCCCCGCATCAAGCGCTACAGGGTCGCGGCAATCTTCGAACTCGGCATGTCCGAGTACGACAAAGCCATGATCTTCATGCCCCTCAAGGAAGCGCAGCGCTACTTCTCGCGCCCCGAGCAGGTGGATGTGCTCGAGGTTCTGCTCCATGAGCCGGAGAAGGTCGGCAACATTCTCGGGCCGCTGCAGGCCGCGGGTGGCAATACGCTGCACTTCACCGACTGGCGCAAACGCAACGAGACGTTCTTCACTGTGCTCGAAGTGGAGCGCAATGTGATGTTCATCATCCTGTCGCTGATCGTGCTGGTGGCGGCGCTCAACATCATCTCGGGCCTCATGATGCTCGTGAAGGACAAGGGGCGCGACATCGCCATCCTGCGCACCATGGGCGCGACCAAGGGCGCGATGATGCGCGTCTTCCTCATCACCGGCGCTTCGATCGGCATCGTCGGCACCATTGCGGGACTCATTCTCGGCATTGTTTTCTGCTGGAATATTAAAGGCATACGTCAGCTCGTGCAGCGCATGACGGGCACCACGCTGATGGATCCGACGGTCTATTACCTCTCGCGCATGCCAGCCGAGATCAACGTCCGCGAGACGACCGCGATCGTGATCATGGCCCTTGTCCTGTCCGTTCTCGCGACGCTCTATCCGTCGTGGCGCGCCTCGCGCCTCGATCCGGTCGAAGCGCTCCGCTACGAGTGAGGCATCCCGTGCAAGACTTCACATCCGAGCATGGCGAGGCCTTCGAGACGGCTGTCCTCCAGCTCATCGACCTGCGCCGCACATTTCATCAGGGCTCGCGCCGGATCGACGTGCTGAACGGCGCGTCGGCGGTTCTGATGCCCGGCGAGGCCGTGGCGCTGGTCGGCCCGTCGGGCGCCGGCAAATCCACGCTGCTGCACATTGCGGGCCTGCTTGAGACGCCGGATGGCGGTCAGGTGATCGTCTCGGGACGTGACTGCGCGCGCATGAAGGACGACGAGCGCACGCGCGTCAGGCGTGCGCAGATGGGTTTCATCTACCAGTTCCATCAGCTCCTGCCGGAGTTCTCGGCCCTCGAGAACGTGGCCATGCCGCAGCTCATTCAGGGGCGCTCGAAAAGCGCCGCGCACGCGCGGGCACGCGAGTTGCTGACCTCGCTCGGCCTGGAGCCGCGGCTCGATCACCGCCCGGCCGAGCTCTCCGGCGGCGAGCAGCAGCGCACGGCCATTGCCCGCGCGCTCGCGAACACGCCGCGCCTCCTGCTCGCCGACGAGCCGACCGGCAACCTCGATCCGCGAACGGCTGACGTCGTATTCGAGGAGCTGATCGCGCTCATCCGGGAGAAGCGTGTCGCAGCCCTCATCGCGACCCACAACCTGGAGCTCGCCGCGCGCATGGATCGTGTCCTGCGCATGGATGGCGGGCAACTGATCGAGCTTGAGCCGCAGAGTCTTTCTTGAAGAAAGACGGCCTATCGGCCGGCGCGCGGTCGCGCGCGGACCTCTTGATGGAGGACGGCCTATCGGCCGGCGCTCATGAAGAGACTACAGCTCAATAGAAAAAAGACGGGGGCTCCAGGGGGCCCGCCGTGTCGACACGCCTATGGCACGGCGGGTCATAGGGAGCCTGCCGGAGGCACGCCCCAGGCCGTAAGCGCCCTCTGCATGGCCGCCGCGGGGCACTCTCTTGGCGCGCCTCTGGCGCGACGCACCACGCATTGGTTGCGAAGCACCCCTTCCCAGCACCCCGCGACACTTAATGTGCCTACACACAACTCCCCGTTGACCATCCCCCTCCGGGTCTTCTATACGGAGGCCGAGCGAACCGCCCTGGCCATGCGTGCCATGGGCGGCGCATCTGTTTATTGCGCGGTTCAGGCCTCGCGGCAGCAAATGCCGGCGGACTTCGATCGCGCCGACCAGCTTCGACACAAGGAAGGACTACAGAATGGCCAATACCAGCTCGGCACAAAAGGCGGCCCGCCAGACGGTGAAGCGGACAGAAGTCAACAAGGCCCGGCGCTCGCGCCTGCGGTCGACCGTGCGCACCGTCGAGGCCGCTATCGCTGCCGGCGACAAGAGCGCTGCCGAGCAGGCCCTCAAGGCCGCCGAGCCGGTCATGATGCGCTCTGCGCAGAAGGGCGTCGTCCACAAGAAGACGATGTCGCGGAAGGTTTCGCGCCTCGCGGCCCGCATCAAATCGATCGACGCCGCCGCCTCCTGATCACCGATCAGTAGGCGCAGGGCGGACGCGCGTACTATGTGGCGAAAAGAGCACAACAGCGACTCGCACAGGGACTGAGGGGCACCGCTCAATCATTTGATATTTGACGGTTTTGTGTCAGCTTCGCCGTAGTAGTATCTCAGCCGGTCCTCCACTTATTGAACTCATTCAAGCCAAAACACGATTCAGATGACGCCCCCTCGAGGGCGTCATTTGCGTTTCAGGAGAGCCCGTTGGCGGGTCGGATTCAGCTCGGATTCTCAACGACCTTGTCCACAGCCCTGAGACGTCATCAACAGGGTGGCCCCTTGGTCGGAAAGCGTTGCGGAGAGTCGCCTCGAGCCTTCCTTGCGCGAGCCTGATGAAAGTCCGCACTTGCGCCGGCGCCCCCCAACATGGTTATTATCGGGTTAAGGAGAACGAGCGGGGGCCACCCAGCGTAGTTTTCCCCAAGGCAATTGTAGGCATTCCGGACAGAGGCCAAAGCATGTTGTCCGGGGACGGGGTTCAAAAGCGTCTTGTATTGCGTATTCCATCAGGCTCATCGCCTGATGGCGCTGATTGTACTTGCCTATTGCTTGCGTAGTAGCGGCGCTGACCTGCAGGGTTACGTGCCGTTGCTGTAGATGGTGATGCGGAGACTGTTAAGTGGCGTTCGATTCTGGTGCGGTAGACGACGTGCCGGTTATAGATGTGTGGGGTGCGCTCAAGGCCAACCCCAAGGCCGTTCTGATCGACGTGCGGACGAGATCAGAGTGGGCCTTTGTCGGAATGCCTGACCTTTCCGAGATCGGCGGCCAGCCGGTTCTCGTGGAATGGCAGACCTTCCCGGACAACCGTCTCAACCCGGCATTCGTGGAACAGGTGACTGAACAGCTTGCCGCCCGAAGTGCGGACAAGGACAGCGAGCTGTACTTCATCTGCCGTTCTGGCGGTCGCAGCCTCATGGCGGCGCGCGCCATCGCAGCGCAAGGTTACGCGCATTGCCACAACGTAGCGGATGGCTTCGAGGGTCCGCTTGATCAGCATCGCCGACGCGGCACAGCGGCGGGCTGGAAGGCCGCGGGATTGCCCTGGCTTCAGGGCTGAGACCGCAAGAGGGCAGGACACGATCGACGCTCGGGAGGTTCGGCAGCCGGGAGGTGCGCTTTCGCATCTTTGCGGGCCGAGGTGCGCCATCGGGTCCTGGAGAGCGAACAGATTTTAGGTGGGGTACGAGCAATGACGCACGACGGCGACCAGCCAGATGGGCCATCCAAGAAATCGGGACCGGATTCAGCAGGCGAGCCCGCAAAGCGGCCGAGCGGCCCTTCGGGTCTCGGCGGCAGCGGCGCACAGAAGCCGGCCGGTGAGGAAGCTGCCATCAATGCGCGCGGCCAGCGCGTTCGCCAGGCCCTCAAGGCCAATCTCGGCGAAGATGTCTATTCGAGCTGGTTCGGCTCGCTCGAGTTTGCGGCTTTCGAGGGCGGTACACTCACCGTCTCCGTGCCGGTGAAGTTCCTGAAGAACTGGCTCGAGCAGCACTATCTCGATGCCATTCAGCGCTGCGCCGCCATCGAGTTCGACGGCGTCGAGCGCGTCGAGGTGAAGGTACGGAGCCCGGCGCCGACGGCACCGGTCGCTCACGCAGGAAATTCCGCCTCTCGCCCCGAGAAGAGCTACGCCGCCCCGCACGCCAAAGTCGGCGAGGCGAGCCCGCTCTCGATGACGGTGCCCGGCTATACGGCAGGTGTCGGATCGCGCACGGGTGTCGAGGGCCTTGAAGGATCGCCGCTCGATCCGCGTTATACCTTCGACAGCTTCGTCGTCGGCACGGCGAACCGGATCGCGCACGCTGGCGCCATGCAGGTCGCCGAGACGGTCCCGGACGAGGCGCGCGGCAACAACCCGCTCTACATTCATGCCTCTGTCGGACACGGCAAGTCGCATCTCCTGCATGCGATCGCGTGGGAGGTTCGCCGCCGCCAGCCTTCGGCGAATGTCGTCTACATGACAGCCGAGCGCTTCCGCTTCCAGTTCGTCGAGGCGCTCAAGGCGCAGGACGCCATGGCGTTCAAGGAGAGCTTCCGCCTCATCGACCTGCTGCTCATCGACGATCTCGAATTCATGCACGGCGAGCAGACCGAGCTGGAGTTTGACCACATCATCAATGCGCTGCTCGATGGCGGTCGCCAGCTCGTTGTTGCGTCCGCGCGGGCGCCGAGCCATCTCACGCGCCTCAACGATCGCATGCGCTCGCGGATGCAGCGCGGCCTCGTCACGGAGATCAACAGCCATGACCGCGACCTGCGGCTGAAGATCCTCGATCGGCGCGTACAGGAGAAGCGCGCCGCCGATCCGTCGTTCGAGATACCGCGCGACGTCGTCGAGCTGCTCGCCGACAAGCTCACCGAAAGCGGCCGTGAACTCGAAGGTGCCGTCACACGCCTGTACGCGACGTGGCAGTACACGCAGACGCGCATCACACTCGATCTCGTCGAGACGACGATCCGTGATCTCGTGAACGGCATCGAGCCGCGCCGGATCAAGATCGAGGACATCCTGCGCCTCGTCTCGCGTCACTACGGCGTGTCCAAGTCGGACATTCTCTCACCGCGGCGCCATCGCTCGGTGGTGTGGCCGCGCCAGATCGGCATGTATCTTTCGAAGCAGCTCACCACGCGCTCGCTGCCGGAGATCGGCCGCCGCTTCGGCGATCGCGATCACACGACCGTGTTGCATGCCATACGCAAGATCGAAGGCGAGATCAGCAACGACACGCGCCTGAAAGACGAGATCGAGGAGCTGAAGCGCCAGCTCAACATCGAGCGCTGATGTTCTGATCGTAGCACGAATAACAACGGGGCCGCCAGCGTGCGGCCCCGTTGTCTTTCTACGCCCTGGCGCTCAACCGTCGAGGCCGAGCAGACGCGCCGGGTTCTTGCGCATCATCATGTCGATGTCGGCATCCGAGATTCCTTCCTTCTTCATCGCCGCAATCGCGACCTCGATGCCGTCGGGATGCGTGATGTTGGCGCTCTGGCCGAGGTCCGTAGAGACGACGACGCTAGCTGCGCCGAGTTCCTTCACGGCCTGCGCGACGTGGCGCGCGTTGATCTGCGTCCAGTGCGTGAGAAAGGCGAGCGGCGCATTTGGCCCTGCCTGGAACTGCAGGAAGCAGATCTCGATCACCGCACCATTGCTCGTCACTTCCTTGGCCTGAGCCATAGAGAGGCCGGGCACATTGGTGAGCGCGTGCGTGATGATCATGTTCTTCACGCCGAGTTCCTTGCCCTTCTTGACGACGGCAATGATCTCCTCGGGATGAACGTGGCCCGTCGCGAGGACGAGGTTCTCGCGAGCGATGATCTTGAGGATCTCTTCCATCTCCGCCGACACTTGCCCGTTCGGCGCGACGGTGAGGCCCTTGGCATCGGGCTTACCGAACGTCTTCACGTGCTTGTCGGACTCGAAGGTCGGCAACCACACCACTTTGCCGCGACCGCCATACACGCGATGCATCCATTCGACGGCATTCGGATTGATGCCGCCGACCGCATTATTGAGGACAATGACGCCGAATATCTCGATGCCCGGCACGACCTTCATCACCAGCGCGGCGCGACTGGCAGTCTCGCTGATGTGATTTTTGATGAGCAGCCCGCGCATGCCGCGCGACCGGGCGAGGTTCGCGACATCGATGTCGTCCATGTTGCGCCCGAACACGTCCGGATGCGAGTGGACGTGCATGTCGATGACGCCCTTGGCGGGACTCACTTTGGGTGGTGGTGGCGGGAAAGCCGCCCCTTGGGCGTTGGCATCATTGAACATCAGGCAGCCGAGTGCCGTCGCTGCCGCGGCGATTGCGACCTTTTTCATATTTCACTCCCTGGGTCTCTGTAGTACGCGGCGCCCGAACCGATGATCGGTTGGCGCTCTTTTTCTGCACATCCAATCTAGATCAAACAGCTCCCGGCAATAAGGCGGGTTCGATGGCAGCCACTTGCTCTCACGCAATGCTCAACGCCCAACTCATTGACGTGCACCTTGTGGTGCCGTAATTAGAGATCCCTCAATGACACGGGAGTGGCTTGGACGGATCCACGTCAGCCAGCAATGACGTGCTCGAACTTCTCATCGTCCTGTCCCTTATTCTCCTCAACGGCGTTTTTGCGCTTTCGGAGCTGGCGGTTGTATCCGCGCGCATCCCACGTCTTCGCTCGCTAGCGGCAGCATCGCAACCAGGCGCCGCCTCAGCGCTTGCGCTCGCGACCAATCCCGGTCGCTTTCTCTCGACCGTACAGATCGGCATCACGCTCATCGGCATCATCAGCGGTGCCTACTCCGGCGAAGCCTTCGGCCAGGATGCGGCCGATGCGCTGAGAGGGCTCGGCGTTCCGACCGGCGCTGCCGGGCCGCTCGGCTATGGCCTCGTCATCGTCATCGTCACGTATCTCTCGGTGATCATCGGCGAGCTCGTTCCGAAGAACCTGGCGCTGCGCAATGCCGAACGCGTTGCCTGCATGGTCGCGCCGTTCATGACGATGGTTGCCAAGATCGGCAAACCTGCCGTCTGGCTGCTCGATGCCTCGACGCGCCTCGTCTTTCGACTCATGGGACAGAGCACGGAAAGCGAGAACCGCGTCACGGACGAGGAAATCCGCGCGCTCATTCTCGAAGCCGAAACCGCAGGCGTGCTCGAGAGCGGCGAACGCGAACTGATCTCAGGCGTGATGCGGCTTGCGGATCGGGCCGTCGTCGGTCTGATGACACCGCGAACCGACGTCGATTGGATCGATATAACTGCGCCTGAAGCGGAGATCCGCCAACGACTGATCTCGACGCCGCACTCGCGCCTGCCCGTCGGCGACGGCTCGACGGATGCTCTGATCGGCGTTGTGCAGACGCGCGAGCTTCTCGCCGCCATCCTTGCCGGCAAGACATTCGAGGTGCGCAGCCATATCCGCAAGGCACCGATCGTGCCGGAGACCATGGACGCACTCGATGTGCTGTCGGTCCTGCGCGATGCGGAAGTGCCGATGGCGCTCATCCATGACGAATATGGACACTTCGAGGGCCTCGTCACGCCGGCTGACGTCCTCGAAGCCATCGCCGGGGTGTTCCGCTCCGACACGACCGCCGAGGAAGAGCCGCACGCGGTCGAGCGCGACGACGGCTCGTGGTTGCTCAACGGCGCCATGCCGGTCGATGAAATGGCGGACAAGATCGGCGTCCCCGTGCCCGAGAATCGGAGCTATGCCACGGTCGCGGGCTTCGTGCTCGCCCACCTCCAGCACTTGCCTCAGGTCGGTGAGCAGGTCGATGCCGGCGGGTGGACCTTCGAGGTCGTCGATCTCGACGGGCGGCGCATCGACAAGGTACTGGCAAGTCGCCGGCTCAAAGGTGGCCGCCGGCCGCGCGGCTGAGACCGCAGCGCCATGCGATCGCTCGCGTGCGGCCACATCCACAACAGAATAAGGTTCTTTTGAGTATAAGGGCGCCGATGATTCGAATCATCTGGCGTCGACATCGCCAGAACTGCGCAGAGCCCCTCCGTTCCTGTGTCTTTACAGCCTTTTTCTCATGAAATGACGCAAGTTTGGGCTCTCCAGGCGTAATCGAACACTGGTTACCGCGGTTTGGTCAAAATCCGGTCCAGTCCGCGCCCCAAAGCACAGCGATAAAAACCATGTTGCCTCTGGACCCGGTCTTTGCAACGTGGTCTCGTATATCTCAGCCCCCCAGCCCCACGGGGCCATGCGGCGAGACCGGGTCAAGCAGGCAAACGTTATATGGCATAGTCATGCATGTCGGGTCGGCAAGATGCCGGCCCGATTGTTTTTAGAGAGCCGATCTGCGCTTTCCCCCCGTTTCCGATGCTACGTCGCGGCTCCACGCTGGGCATTGGCCGTGCAATCGGCTTTAATCCGTGCCTGCCAGCCCTGCCGCATGGACGGCAGGTGGATCGGGAAGCGATCGAACGTGAACGATAAGCGCGAAGGCACGGTTTCGGCGCCCGACAGCGTGCAACATATCATTGCCGCGATCGAAGCCATCGACGGGAAGCTCTCCGAGCACCTTGCTGCTAACAGCGCGACTGATGGTGCCGCCACCATAGAAAAGGCGCGGGCCTTGCTGCGAGAGGCGATCGGCCTCCTGTCACCGACCGCCCCCTCCGAGACCAGCGAGGAAGCCGGACCGGCAAAGCGGCGGGTCAAGATCAAGGCCGAGAGCGAGATTGCGAGCGCCAGCGAGAGCCCGCGTTCGACAGCAGCAAAAGGCGCGGCGGCGCGGGCCAAGTCCACGTCGCGCGGCAATCGGGCCTCTGAGGCCGCGCAGACCAGTCGCGAACCGGCAAACGGCGAGAAAGCGTCGAACGGCTCACTGCTTGCGCGCCTCGGCGCCGCTGCTGAGACCAGCCCTCCACCATCGACGCCTGTCGAGCCAACAGCCGAGGCTGCGCCGCCCCCCAAGCCCGAGAACACAGTCGACGTTACGGCCCAGCGCCTTGCGCAGCTCGAGGCGGAAATCGCCGATCTGACCGAGGCCGTGACAGCCACGCCTACGCGGCCAAAGAGCCTTTCCGCGACGGTACGGCCCGCGGTGGAGGCCGAGCAGAAGCGTGCGGTTGCGCCCGCCGCACCGGAAATGGCCACCAGTGCGTTGTCCGATCAGGACGTGCCCGGTGAAGACGATGAGATTGCTGAGATCACCATCATCGGCGCGGAAGGCGCTCCGTCGGCACCTGCGAACCGGGCCGAGCGGCACGCCCCGCGCATATTCCGCGAAGGACCTTCCATGGCCGAGGAAGAGGCCGAGGTCGAAATCCGCGGGGCCAGTGCAAGCCGCCCCGCTCGGCACAGCTCTGGCAGCATGTCCAGCGCCCCCAAATCTCCTGCGGGCGAAAAGAACAATGGACGCAGTAAATGGCGTTTGTTCCGCGGCTCGCGCTAACCAGCGCTGTAAATATCCCCTCACGAAGCGAGCAACCGCAGGCAGGGCCTTAGACGTTGTGGCAATGGCAGTCGCGACGTATTGTGAATGGCTCTCAGGCCCGCTCCGCGGACCGAACCGGATGGGAGGCAGGCCGTGCAGCCCAAGCCAGAAGATTATGACTACGATCTCGATCGCGTGCTCGGCGCGATCGTCGGCGTGCGCACGACCATTCCGTCGGATGCCTTCACCGCAGAGACGCTCGGGACGGAGCGCGTGGGCCACGGCGTGATCATCCGCAATGATGGCCTCGTTCTGACGATCGGCTATCTCGTGACCGAGGCCGAAACCGTTTGGCTGACACTCGCGGGTGGCCGCGTCGTGCAGGGCCACGTGCTCGGTTATGACCAGGAGACCGGCTTTGGCCTCGTCCAGGCGCTCGCGCGCATCGACGTCCCGGCGATGACACTCGGCGTTTCGGCCAAGACCAAGGTCGGCGATCATGTCGTCGTCGCCGGTGCTGGCGGCCGACAAAATGCGATCGCCGCCCGCATCATCTCCAAGCAGGAATTCGCGGGCTATTGGGAATATCTGCTCGACGAGGCCATTTTCACCGCGCCTTCGCATCCCCACTGGGGTGGCACCGGGCTTATCGGTCCTTCGGGCGAATTGCTCGGCATCGGCTCCCTGCAGGTGCAACAAGGCGGAGGCGAAGGCAGCAAGCAGTCGGCCGTCGACATCAACATGATCGTTCCCATCGATCTGCTGAAACCCATTCTCGACGACCTCACCACCATCGGCCGGCCGAGCAGGTCACCGCGGCCGTGGCTCGGCATCTTCGCGGCCGAGGTCGGCGACCGCATCGTGATCGCGGGTATGTCGCGTAAGGGCCCCGCCAGCAAGTCGAGCCTGCGCGTCGGTGACATCGTCATGTCGGTCGCCGGCCAGGACGTGCGCGGCCTGCCGACGTTCTTCCGCAATGTGTGGTCGCTCGGTCCGGCGGGCGCGCCGGTGCCACTCACGATCAACCGCAATGGCAAGACCATGGACGTCACGGTGCAGTCCGGCGACCGACGCACATTCTTGCGCGGGCCGGTTTTGCATTAGTTTTGAAGGTCGGCCTACCGTCCGGCGCGCAGTCGCGCGCTCATGCTCTCGGCGGGGCCTACGGGCCGGCGCGCAGTCGCGCGCTCATGAAGCT
>JAEYPL010000095.1 GCA_023410905.1 Pseudomonadota bacterium | reverse complement strand
CTCGCGCGCTATGTCGCGCGCCTTCTGGAGATGCGCCGGTGACGAACGGCCCGAACAACGAACTCGCCGATCTCGCGCGCGTCGCCTACTCCGAGGGGAAGGGCATCGTTTCGCCGATCGCGGATATCCTCGACGACCTGCGCAACGGCCGCATGGTCATCCTCGTCGATGCCGAGGATCGCGAGAACGAGGGCGACCTCGTCATCCCGGCGCAGATGGCGACACCGGACACGATCAATTTCATGGCCAAGCACGGCCGCGGCCTCATCTGTCTCTCGATGACGGAGCAGCGCGCCCAGCAGCTTCGCCTCGAACTCATGACGCGCAACAACGGCGCGCGCAACCGCACGGCCTTCACCGTATCGATCGAAGCCAAGGAAGGCATCGCGACCGGCATCTCGGCACACGACCGCGCGCTGACCATCGCGACAGCGATCGACCCGAACAAGACGCATGACGACATCGTCTCGCCGGGCCATGTTTTCCCGCTCGTCGCGCGCGAAGGCGGCGTACTCGTCCGCGCCGGTCACACGGAAGCCTCTGTCGATCTCGCGCGCATGGCCGGCCTGCTCCCGGCCGGCGTCATCTGCGAGATCATGAACGACGACGGCACCATGGCCCGGTTGCCGGACCTCGTCTCGTTCGCGCAGCGCCACGGCCTCAAGATCGGCACCATCGAGGACCTGATCGCCTATCGCCTGCAGAACGATCGCATCGTTAACCGCACGGCCTCGCGCAAGGTCGAGAGCACGTTCGGCGGCACCTTCGACCTGCACGTCTACGAGACGACGGTCGATCCGGTCGAGCATCTGGTGCTCGTGCGCGGCGATCTGAGCGGCCCTGAGCCCGTGCTCGTGCGCGTGCACGCCGTCAATATGCCGGCCGACCTTCTCGGCATCGGTGTTCCCAACCGGCCCGACGCCTTCCTGCAGAAATGCATGCAGATGATCGCTGCGGAAGGCCGTGGCGCCATCGTGCTCATTCGCGATCTGAGACCACGCTCGCTGTCCACGTGGCTCGCCGAGCGCGAGCAACCCAAGACGCCGCAGGCGCGCGCCGAGCGCCGCCGCGTGGAAATCGGCATCGGCGCCCAGATCCTCCGCGATCTTGGCGTCACGGATATGGAACTGCTGACCAACGTGCCGCGCTCGCGCTACGTCGGCATCGAGGGCTACGGCCTGCGCATCGTTGGCACACGAGAGGTACGGTAAGGACTATGGCCGGTAGAGGCACACCCATTGGCCCGCGCGCCGGTAAGATCGACGCGCACATTCTCATCATCGAGGCGCCCTACTACGAGGACGTGAGCGCTGCGCTGATCGAGGGTGCGCTCGCGGTGCTCGATGCGCATAGTTGCACGTATGAGCGGATTGTCGTTCCCGGCGCGCTGGAGATTCCGCAAGTACTCGCCGTTTGCGCGGCCTCGGGCCGTTTCGACGAAGGCGATCCGCAGCCCATCGACGGCGTAGTGGCGCTCGGCTGCGTCATTCGCGGCGAGACCTCGCATTACGACATCGTGTGCAACAACGCCAACCACTGGCTCATGCAGACGGCCATGGACCTCGCGCTTCCCGTCGGCAATGCCATTCTCACCGTCGACACGCACGCCCAGGCCATGGCGCGCGCCGAAGGTGGCCTCGCCGGCAAGGGTGCAGACGCCGCGCGTGCATGCCTCAAGCTCATCGAGATCGGCCAAGATTTCGTCGGGCGGGAATCATGAGGAAGCCCGCGAACGACCCGCGTCCTCTCGCACCCCGCAGTGCCGCGCGGCTCAGCGCCGTCCAGGCCCTCTACCAGATGGATATGGCCGAGACCGATCTCAACAATGTCATCGGCCAGTTCAATCTGCACCACTTCGGCGAGAAGGCAGAGGACAAGTCCGTTGCCGCCGCCGACCGCGATTTCTTCGCGGCCATCCTGCGCGGTGTCGTCCGCCGCCAGCGTGAGATCGATCCGATCGTCGATGCGCAGCTCGCCGAAGGCTGGCGGCTGACGCGCGTCGATTCCACGCTGCGTGCGATCCTGCGTGCGGGTGTCTTCGAGCTGATCGAGCGCGCGGACGTGCCGGCCCGCGTCGTCATCAGTGAGTACGTCGAGGTCGCCAAGGCCTTCTTCAGCGAGGACGAACCGCGTGTCGTCAACGGCGTCCTCGACAAGATCGCGCGCCGCACGCGCGAAGCCGAGTTCACGCCGCCCGGCGGCAAATAACGGCAGCAACATCGCAG
This sequence comes from Pseudomonadota bacterium, assembly GCA_023410905.1. GTDB lineage: Bacteria > Pseudomonadota > Alphaproteobacteria > Rhizobiales > Hyphomicrobiaceae. The sequence continues at coordinate 22,740 of JAEYPL010000095.1, read as the reverse complement.
GGTGGTAGGCATGCTCACCCTCTACTTCGCACCCGGCGCCAGCTCCATGGCGCCCCACATCGCGCTCCATGAGATCGGCGTGCCCTTCGAGGCACGTGCGATTTCCTTCGTGCGCAAAGAGAACCGGACGCCCGCCTATCTGGCGCTCAACCCCGAGGGCAAAGTCCCGACGCTTCTCATCGACGGCCGCCCGCTTACCGAGGTCGCCGCCATCCTCTTCTATCTCGCTCGCCGATATCCCGATGCCGGCCTGATGCCCGAGGACGATCCCGAAGCCGAGGCGCACGTCTTATCCTGGATGTCGTTCATTGCCGCGACCGTGCACCCGGCGCGCCGCCGTGGCCTCGACCACGCGCGCGCGATCTATGCCGTTGCCGACAAGCGCCTCGGCGTTGGGCCCTGGATTGCCGGCGCGTACTCCGTCGCAGACATCCATCTCTTTCGCCTGTACTGGCGCTTTTTCAATTCCCTCAAGCCCGAACCGGGCACCTTCCCGAACCTTGACGCTCACTACCAGCGCATGATGGCCCGTCCCGCCGTCCAGAACACCATCGCCGTCGAGGCGACCATCGGGTACGAGCTGCCCGCCTGAGCTGCCGCCCGCTGCCGCAACCAACCGTCCGCTGACCGAATTGTGCTACAAAGTCATGATTCCTGGGGCGTAAGGCGCCGAGAGACGCACTTCATCCCCTCTCCCCGCTTGCGGGGAGAAGGAGAAGAAAATGAGCACGCATGATCTTCGAGGGAAAGACGCAACGCCCATACGACAGCAGGCCGCACTGGCACCTCGCTGTTTCGCTGGCGTTCGCGCTCCTTCCTGACCTCGCGCTCGCCCAGGCGACGCCACCCGCGCAACCGGCCGCGGCAGCCGATGCTGCGGTCCGCGTCCGTCAGGCTGTCGCCGCACTGAGGGCCGACCGCCCCGAGGATGCCGTCCGCCTCTACACCGCTGCCCTCGCGGCGGACAGACTGCCCAATGACCAGCGCGCGCTCGCGCACATCGACCGTGGCGTCGCACGCGCGCGCCTCGGCCAGCCCCGCGCCGCCCTCGAAGATTTCAACCGCGCCATCCTGCTCGTGCCCGAGAGCGCCAGCGCCTACAACAACCGCGGCACCGTGCTGCTGGAGATCGGCGCGACGCCCGAGGCCATCCGCGATTTCGATCGCGCACTCCTGCTCGCCCCCAGTTACGCGGCCGCCATGACCAATCGTGCGGCAGCTCACGTCCGCCTCGGCAATCACCGCGCGGCCCTCGGCGACTACTCGCGCGCCATTGCCCTCTCGTCCAGCGAGGGTGCCGCTTTTGCCGGACGTGGCCGCGTGCACTTGGCACAAGGCCGCCCTCATGCGGCCCTGCGCGACCTCGGCCGCGCCCTCGCTGTCTCGCCCCGCTTTGCGCCGGCACTGCGAGCGCGCGCCGAAGCCTATCTCGCACTTGAGCGCTACAAGGACGCGACGGACGACCTCGGTCGCGTGCTCGATATCGATCGCGACAACATCGAGGTGACGTTGCTGCGCGGCTATGCGGCGCTTGCGGCACGCGACATTCCCTCTGCGCTGCGCGATTTCCAGCAGGCCGTCGCACTCGATCCGAAATCCAACGCGGCCGTCGAGGCGCACGGCTTCGCGCAAGCCAAAGCCGAGCGCTACGAGGAGGCCCTCAACGATCTTTCGCGCGCGATCGAGATTGATCCGCGCTCGGCGCAGGCCTATGCCTATCGCGCCTGGGTCTATCGGCTCATGGGGCGTCCCGAGCTCGGGCAGACGGATATCGAGCGCGCCTTGAGCTTGGAACCGGAGCGTCCGGAAGTCATCTGGGCGCGCGGCGAGCTGCTGGAGGCCACAGGGCGCACTGACGAGGCCATCGTGGAGCTGCGCCGTGCTCTCGAACTCAAGCCCATGCTGCGCGAGGCGGCAGCCGCCCTCGAGCGCACGGGCGCCGCCCAGATCGCCGCGAGCCATGAACTCGAGGAACAAAGCCTCGGCGAGTGGCGTCTCCAGGTGCGCGGCAATCAGTATTTCGCGACCAACGCACGCTTTCCGCGGCTCACGGTACCGCTGGAGCTTATGGGCGACGGCCTGCCGCGCCTGACCGAATGGTCGACGCCTGCGGACACTGTGCAGCACATTGGCATGCTGCGCTTCACGGCCGGCACGGTTGACGGCAAGGCCGGTCCCGAGGAGGTCGAGCACGCGGCCGTCATCGATACGCGCGCGCGCCGCGTCATCACCATCGAGCTCGTGCGCCAGGGCACGCGTACAGCCGAGTGGACATGGTCGGAGACCAAGCTCACGGTCGCCGGCCTCGAAGGTGGCAACGAGGAATACCTGCTCGCCGCACCCGCCGAGCGTGAGGTTGTCCAGCAGCCGCGCCGCCTGGACAGCGGCCCCCGCTATGGTGGCGGCGGAAGTGGCACGCCAAGCTGGGCGCCCTGGGCACAAGGAAACTACGGTGAATACACAACCGACCGCCGCCGCCGCTCGAGCGATGGTGGCGCCGCCAAGGCCAAGCCGAAAACGCTTTTCGACCTGATCTTCAAGAACTGATCCGCGCCCGCCGGCGTTACTGAAATCCCAACCGATCATGTCTCCGGAGCAAGGCCGTCGATGACAGGCGCGGCTATCCTTTGGTTCCGCAACGATCTGCGGCTCGCCGACAACGCGGCACTGCACGCAGCGGCGACATCGAACTTGCCCGTCATCCCGATCTTCATTCTCGATGATGATGCGCCGGGGCAATGGACGCCAGGCGGCGCCAGTCGCTGGTGGCTGCACGGCAGCCTCGCCGCACTCGCCGACAGCTTGGAGGCGATCGGCTCCCGCCTCATTCTCGCGCGCGGTGCGGCGCGCGAGATCCTGCTGCGCATGGCCGAGAAGTGCGGAGCCTCGACCATCTACTGCGCACGCGCCTACGAGCCATGGGCCACCACACTCGAAATTTCGCTCAAGTCCGATCTCGACGCAGCAGGTGTCGCGCTCAAGCGCTATCGCGGCGCGCTACTCTTCGAGCCCGAGGCTTTAGCGACCGGCCAGGGCAAGCCCTTCCAGGTCTACACGCCGTTTGCCCGCGCGGCCCTTGCTGCCGAGGATCCCGGCCAGCTCGTTGCATCCCCGCGCACGCTTCAGGCGCCCGCGCGCTGGCCCGCCTCGGACAAGCTCAATTCATGGGAGCTTACGCCGACGAAGCCGGATTGGGCTGGAGGCATGAGACAATCGTGGACGCCCGGCGAACTCGCCGCCCGCACGCGCCTGAACACGTTCCTCAGATCCAGCGCCGCCTCATACCACGAGCGCCGCAACCGGCCCGATCTCGTCGGAACTTCGCGTCTCTCGCCGCATCTGCATTTCGGCGAGATCAGCATACGGCAGTGTTGGCAGCGCGCACGCGCCATTGCCGAAGCCCATCCCGAGCGCGCGGCCGGGATCGACGTGTTTCTGAAGGAGCTGCTTTGGCGCGAGTTCTCCAATCATATGCTCGTGCAAAACCCGGATATGCCGGACGTTCCAGTGCGTGAGACCTTCGCGCATTTCCCATGGAAGAACGACGCGAAGGCACTGCGAAGCTGGCAGCGCGGGCGCACGGGTTATCCGATCGTCGATGCCGGCATGCGCGAGTTGTGGGCCACCGGCTGGATGCACAATCGCGTGCGCATGATCACCGCATCGTTTCTCATCAAGCATCTCCTCCAGCCCTGGCAGAAAGGCGAGGCCTGGTTCTGGGATACGCTTGTCGATGCGGATCTCGCCAACAACGCCGCAAGCTGGCAGTGGGTCGCGGGCTCAGGCTTCGACGCGGCACCCTACTTCCGCATTTTCAACCCGGTGAAGCAAGGCGAGACCTTCGATCCGAACGGCGCGTACGTGCGCAAGTGGTGTCCGGAGCTGGCGAAGCTTCCGGCTCCAGAGATCCATGCGCCGTGGAACGTTCCTGAGGAAGTTCTCGCGAAGGCCGGCATCGAGCTCGGCCGCACCTACCCGCATCCGATCGTCAATCACAAGACCGCGCGCGCACACGCGCTCGAAGCTTTCGAGAGCCTGAAGGCGTCCGGCTGACCGGCTGCCAAAGCTTGCGAAGCGGTTGCGCAGCGCTCTTCCTGAGCGCGCGACCGCGCGCCGGCCATTAGGCCGTCCATCAAAAGAGCAGCCCGCGTCACTATCTAAAGTGACAAGACACTTTCTGCCCGTTCCCCACATCACGCAGCACCGGGCTCTCGATCTTGCAGCGCTCCTGCGCGATTGGGCAACGCGTGTGGAAATGGCAGCCGGACGGCGGTTTCATCGGGCTCGGTACATCACCTTCGAGGACCACTTTGGTGCGCTTGATCGATGGGTCGGGCACCGGCACGGCCGAAAGCAGCGCCTCGGTATAGGGATGGCGCGGGCTCGTGAAGAGCGTCTTCTTGTCGGCGTACTCGACAATGCGGCCGAGATACATGACCGCGATGTAGTGCGAAATGTGCTCGACGACGGCGAGGTTGTGCGAAATGAAGAGATAGCCGAGGCCGCGCTCCTGCTGCAGATCCATGAGCAGGTTGATGACCTGCGCCTGGATGGACACGTCGAGCGCGGAAACAGGCTCGTCGCCGATGATCAGCTTTGGATTGAGCGCGAGCGCGCGCGCAATGCCAATGCGCTGGCGCTGGCCGCCCGAAAACTGATGCGGGAAGTTGTCCATCTGCGCCTGGCGCAGGCCGACGCGCGCGAACAACTCCGCCACGCGCTCGCGGCGCTCTTTGGTATTGCCGATGCCGTGCACCTTGAGGGGCTCGCCGACAATGTCGCCTGCGCTCATGCGCGGATCGAGCGACGAGAACGGATCCTGGAAGATGATCTGCATCTCGCGGCGATAGGGGCGCAGCTCCTGCTTCGACAGTCCAGTGATTTCGTCCCCCTCGATCTTGATACTGCCCGAGGTCGGCTCGACGAGCCGCAGGATGGCGCGGCCGACCGTCGACTTACCGCAGCCGGACTCACCGACGAGACCGAGCGTCTCGCCCTCGCGGATCGTGAAGGAAACCCCGTCCACGGCATAGACGTGACCGATGGTCTTCTGCAGTAGGCCCTTCTTGACCGCGAAGTGCTTCTTGAGGTCCCGCACCTCCAGCGCCGGCGCCCGGTTGTGGCGGGGCGAGCTGTCGGCTGCGCCGTTCGCCGTCCCCGGCGTCACGCCGCTCTCCGCTCCGTCATGCATTGACGCCTCCAAAAAGTTCGTCCGAGCGCCAGCAGGCAGCCCAGTGGCCGCTTCTCTTCTGCTCGTAGGGCGGATACTCCGCGCGACAGCGATCATCCGCATGGGGACAGCGCGGCGCAAAGGCACAGCCTGGCGGCAGCGCACTCAGCGCCGGCACGATCCCAGGAATTTCCTGCAGCCGCTCCACGGTCTCCTTTTCCTCGCCGCGCATGAGGTCGAGCCGCGGGATCGAGGCCATGAGACCGCGCGTATAAGGATGCATCGGCCGCGCAAACAGTTCCCCGACGTCCGCTTCCTCGACCTTGCGGCCTGCGTACATGACGATGACGCGGTGCGCCGTCTCCGCAACGACACCGAGATCGTGCGTGATGAGGACGACCGCCGTACCGAGCCGGTCCTGCAGCTCGACGATGAGATTGAGGATCTGCGCCTGAATGGTTACGTCGAGCGCGGTCGTCGGCTCGTCGGCGATCAGCACCTTGGGATTGCAGGCCAATGCAATCGCGATCATCGCGCGCTGGCGCATGCCGCCCGAGAGCTGGTGCGGATATTCCTTCACGCGCTGCTCGGGCTCGGGGATCTTGACGATGCGCAGCATTTCCACGGCACGCGCATAGGCCTGCTTCGTCGTCATGCCCTGATGAAGCAGCAGCACCTCCGCGATCTGCCGCCCGATCGTCATGACCGGGTTGAGCGACGTCATGGGCTCCTGGAAGATCATGGAGATGTCGTTGCCGCGGATCTGGCGCATCTCCTCCTCGTCGAGCCCGAGAAGATCGACACCATCGAGCTTGATCGCGCCGCTGATGATGCGGCCCGGCGGCACCGGTATGAGGCGCAGCAGGGAAAGGGCTGTGATCGACTTGCCGCAGCCCGACTCGCCGACGATCGCGAGGGTCTCCTTGGGCTTGAGCGCAAAGTCCACGCCGTCGACGGCCTTGACCACGCCCTGCCGCGTGAAGAAGTACGTGCGCAGGTCCGTGACTTCGAGAAGATTGTCGTTCCCAGTCACGCGGGACGGCTGGGACTCGGGTATCGAAGCTGTCGTCGTCATTGGGCTCCCTGGATGCTTCGCCGCTTGCCGCGGCGCCGGTTCGCTTGCCGTCCAGTCGTTCATGACCTCGCGGTCCCCGGCCAGTTGTCGTGCTTCAGCTCCGCTCGCGCGGATCGAGGAGATCGCGCACGGCATCGCCGAGCAAGTTCGTTCCGAACACCGCGAGCGAGATCGCGAGGCCTGGGAATATGACGAGCCATGGTGCCGTGCGGACGTATTCGGCGGCAGACTCCGACAACATCCGCCCCCAGGACGGATGCGGCTCGGGAATGCCGAGACCGAGGAACGATAGCGACGCTTCCGTCAGGATCGCCGCACCGAGCTGCGCCGTGGCAAGCACGATCAGCGGTGCAACGGTGTTCGGCAGCACGTGGCGGAAGGCGATCTTCCACTCGCTCATACCGACAGCGCGCGCCGCCTCGACGTAAGGCATTTCTCGAAGCGCGAGCGTGTTCGAGCGTATGACGCGCGCCACGTTCGGTATGATCGGTATGGAGATCGCGACGATCGTATTCGTGAGCGATGGTCCGAGCGAGGCGGCCATCAGCAGCGCCATCACCAGCAGCGGAAGCGCCTGAAGAATGTCCATCACGCGCTGCGTGATCAGATCGAGCCAGCCGCCGTAATAACCGGACAGCAGCCCGATCACCACGCCGAAGAAGCAGCCGAGGACCGTCGAGCCGATGCCGACTGCAAGCGAGATGCGCGCGCCATAGACAATGCGGCTCCACATATCGCGCCCCATGAAGTCGGCGCCGAGTATGTGCTCGGGTCCGGGCCGCGCGAGTGATGAGCGCGAGTTGGTTGTCGTCGGATCGTAGGTCGTGAGATAGCCCGCGAAGAGCGCCGTGAGCACGAAAAGAAGAACGATGACCGCGCCGGCGGCACCAAGCGGATAACGTCGCGCGAGATGCCAGCTCGTACCCCAGAACCCGCTGACGCCGGCACCCGCACGGGCCAATTCGGCCTTGTGATCGATGGTCGCCATGATCTGCCTCAGCTCTCGTATTTGATGCGCGGGTCGAGCACGACGTAGGCCATGTCGACGAGGAAATTCACCACCACGGTAACGACGGCGATCAGCATCACGAGGTTCTGCACGATCGGATAGTCGCGCCAGCGGATCGCCTCGACCAGGAAGCGGGCCACACCCGGAATGTTGAACACGGTCTCGGTGACGATCAGGCCGCCGATGAGGAACGCTGCCTCAATGCCGATGATGGTGACGACGGGCAGCACCGCGTTGCGCAGCGCATGATCGTAGTTGACCGATTGCTTCGTCGCTCCCTTGGCGCGCGCCGTGCGGATGTAATCCTGCCGCAGCACCTCCAGCATGGACGATCGCGTGAGACGCATGATGAGCGCGGAAGCTCTGAAGCCCACCGCCGCCGCGGGAATACTGAGCAGCCATAGCTCATGCCAGAAGCCGCGTGGCTGATCGGAATAGATGGGTATCCAGCCCGTGTACTGCACGAAGGCCATGAGTATGAGCAGGCCGAGCCAGAACGAGGGCAACGATAGACCGGATAAGCTGACGACTCTCAGGAAGTAGTCGAGCCCCGTATTCTGTCGGACGGCACTGATGACGCCGAGCGGCACGCCGAAGATCACGGAGAAGAACAGGGCGAGCGCTGCAAGCTTCGCCGTTACCGGAATGCGAGGCAGGATCTCGTCGAGTGCCGGCTTTTCCGAAACATAGGAGTAGCCGAGATCACCCTTCATCATATTGGTGATCCAGGAGACGTACTGCTGGACGATCGGCTTATCGAGGCCGAGTTCCTCCTCGAGCCGCTTCTTGTCGTCGGGGTTCACCATCCCCGCTGAATCGAAAAGAATATCGACGATGTTCCCAGGTACAACGCGAAGCATGACGAAAATCAGCACCGACATCCCGAACAGCGTCAGGATCATCAGCAGAAATCGTCGGATCATATAGGCACCCACTGGAGCCTCCTTCTGGTCGTCAGGAACATCTTTGGCTTAGTCGGGTAGGACGCGGCAGCGAGCACCGCCGCATCCAATTCGTCGTCTTGCCGAAGCAGAGCCCAATGCGCTCCAGCACGGCAGGGAACCGAGATCCCCTGCCGTGCCAGGGCTCAAACATCAGGGATCACTTCTCGAGCCACACGTACTCGAAGCGCCAGTTGTTGTAGATCGAGTTCTCGTGACCGACGAAGCCCTTCACGTGCGGCCACCAGCAGGTCGCGGCGCGGTCGTGATAGATGACCGGGCGTGCGAGATCGTCGTTGAGCACCTGCTCGATCTTCCACACGATCTTCTTGCGCTCGTTCACGTCCGAAATCGTCGACTGCTGCTCGATCAGCTTCTCGACTTCCGGATTGCAGTAGTTCGTGTAGTTGCGCTCGGACTTGCAGGCGTAGTTCTCGACCAGATTGGCATCCGGATCGTCGACCGCGACGCCCGTCAGGTTCATGCCGACCTGATAGTCCTTGCGCGCGACTTTGGCGTGCCAGAGCGGCGTGTCGACGACCTCGAGCTCACCTTCCATGTGGATCTGCTTGAGCTGGTCAATCAGGATCACCGCCGGGTCGCGATAGATCGCGATGTTGCGCGTCGCAATCTTCACCTTCAGCGGATTTGAGGCGCTGTAGCCGAGGCCTTCCATGATCTTGCGGCCTTCAGCCCGGTTCTTGGTAACGTCACCCGTGTAGCCGGTCATCTTGGCCAGCTCCTCGGGCGGCATGCCCCAACCACCTTCGGGCAGCGGCAGCATGGCACCGCCGATGTCGCCCTTACCCTCGGTCAGGATGTCGACGAAGGCCTTGCGGTCGAGCGCAAGCGCCATGGCCGTTCTGACCTTCGCATTATCGAAGGGTGCCGCTTCACGATTCACGATGAGATTGCGGTGAACGTACTGCGGCTTGGTCTCGCAGATCGCCTTGGGCGCCTGCTTTTCCATGTCCTTCAGCAGCGGGATCGTGATGTCCTGCGAGAAGGTCATGTCGAACTCGCCCGCCTGGAAGGCGAGGATGCGTGTCGAGCGGTTGGTGATGATCCGCATCTCGATGGCGTCGAGGTGCGGCAATCCCTTCTTGAAGTAATCCGGGTTCTTGGTGAGACGGATGATTTCGTTGCCGCGGAATTCGGCGAACTTGAAGGGACCCGTACCGACGGGTTTGGTGCGCATGTCGGCGGCGCTGACGTGGCACGGATAGATCGGCGTATAGCCCGATGCGAGCAGCGCGATGAAGGCTGCCTGCGGCTTCTCGAGATTGAAGGTCGCCTCGAGCGGACCGTTCGTCGTGACTTCCTTGAGATTGCGGAACCAGATCGCGCGCGGGTTCTTGCGCAGGCGGTTCTTGCTCTTGCCTTGGAGCATGTCGAACGTGCACTTAACGTCCTCGGACGTAAATGGCTTGCCGTCATGCCACTTCACGCCGTCGACCAGCTTGAAAGTCAGCTTCGTCTTGCTGTCGTCCAACGACCAGCTCGAAGCGAGGTCGGGCACGATGGTATCGAGGCTGTTGGTCTTCTTCTGCTGATCGTAGATGACGAGATTGTTGTAGAGCGCCATGAACGGGAGCTGCGTCGAGACGGTCGCTTCTTCATGAAGCGACGCACTCGCGGGCGTATCGCGATGATAGATGCGGAGCGTCCCGCCGGGTTTCTGGGCGAACGCTGTCGCCACGTCACCCATTCCGACGGCAAGCCCGAGTGCTGCCGCCGTCAACCAAACTGCTTTCATGCGTTTCCTCCTTTGTTATTCCCTGTCGGCGCCACATTGAGGGCGCCGACCGCCTGCGTATCCTCACTTCCAGCCACTTAAGCGGGCCAGTTCTTCCAGCCGGATATCCTATTGAATGGTCAGGCTAGTCGCTCACAGAGCAGTGAGCAATGCTCGATGTCATAATGAACGTACGAACCTCAATCGCTGGAACGCAACAAGGCGCCGCCGTCGACGGGCAGAGCCACTCCCGTAATGAAGCTCGCCTCATCCGAAGCGAGGAAAAGGGCCGCATTGGCGACGTCCCAGCCCGTACCCATGGTCTTTCGCAACGGCACACGCGCATTGCGCGCTGCGACAACCTCGGCACGCGGCTGTCCCCACACGCGCGAGCGCGTATCGACGGCCATGGGCGTGTCCATCAGTCCCGGGAGAATGATGTTCGCACGCACGCCATACTCGGCGTTATGGCGCGCGATCTGCTCCGTGTAGGCGATCATGCCGGCCTTGGTCGTCTTGTAGGCGACCGTCGCGTAGCTTGCCGAAAGCGCGGCGACCGATGAGATCGACAGGATCGAGCCCGAGCGCTGCTCGCGCATGATCGGCAGCGCGTGTTTGCAGGCCATGATGAAGCCGCGCAGATTGATTGCGTTCACCTTGTCGAAGGCTTCCTCGGTGATCTCGAGTGGCGACTTGTCGCCACCGCCGAGCGAAACACCGACGTTGTAATGCAGCGTATCCAGACGTCCCCAGCGCTTCACCGCTTCATCGACAGCCGCCTTCATCTCGGCGTCTTTCATCACGTCGGCCTTGAATGCCGCCGCCGCACCGCTGTGATCCTTGTTGATGATCGTCGCCGTCTCCTCGGCCGACTCGAAGCGATTGTCGACGCAGAGCACCTTCGCGCCTTCGCGTGCGAAGACCATGGCTGTCGCGCGACCATTTCCCATGCCTTCGCCCGGACTCTGGCCGGCGCCGATGATGATGGTGACCTTGTCCTTCATTCTCATGAGATCGCTCCTTCAGGCCGGCGTCTTCGGGAATGGATACTTCTCGAGGTACTTCTGATAGTCGGGCTCGACATCGATCTCGAGGCTCGCGAGTACGCGCACGACCGCATTGTAGAATGCGATGGTCATCACGAGGTCGATCATATGCTCGTTCGATAGGTGCTTGCGCAGCGCATCGAACGTGCCGCTGCTTACGGCGCCATCATTTGTCGCCTCGCGCGCGGCGAGCAGCACGAGACGCTCGATATCGCCGAGCGAAGTCGCCTTGCCCGCGGTGTCGTCGATGAGCGCCTGGATGTCCGCATCGGTGACGCCAAATTCATAGCCGAGCTTGATGTGATGCGACCATTCGTACGGCGAGCGCGCAAGCCAGCCGACTTGCAGGATCGCCAGCTCCCGCAGGCGCGTGTCGACTGTGCTCTTATGGCGGATGAAATAGCCGAGGCCCTGGAAGGCGCGCAACGCGTTGGGGCTGTTCACGAGCTGCTTGTAGAGCGTGATCTCGCGCTTCAGCAGGTCCTGATGCTCGGGCGGGAGATCGGCCTTCTCGATGTAGGGCAGGCGGGCCATGGGCGTTTCCTCGTTACGCTTGCTTACTCGCTCTCGCTCTCACGCTCGGGGGCCTGGAGCGTCACGCCACCATCCACGACGAGCGTCTGCCCCGTGATGTAGCGGGCATGATCCGACATAAGGAAGCGCACGGCATTGCCGATGTCCCAGCCCGTGCCTTCGATCGCGAGCGAGGATGCGCGGCGGCGATTATCGCGCGCCTTGTCGCTCATGCCTCGCGCGTAGACCATGGGTGTGTAGACAGGGCCGGGGCAGATGCAGTTCACGCGAATGCCGTCCTTGCCGTGATCGACGGCCATGGCGCGCGTCAGGCCGATAATCGCCGCCTTGGTCGTGGTGTAGATCGTGAGCCCGCGCGGACGCAGTGCCGAGATGGACGAGATATTCACGATGGCGCCACGCCCGGCCGTCTTGATCATGGCGGGAATGGCAAACTTCGACGTGAGGAACATCGCCTCGACATTGACCTGCATCATCTGCTGCCAGGTCGACTGCGGCTCATCGACGACGGTGCCCCGGCTCGAGATCCCGATATTGTTGTCGAGGAAGTCCAAGCGGCCGAACTTGTCGACGGCGGCTTCCACAACAGTCTTGCACTGCTTCTCGTTCGTGAGATCGGCCGCATGGGCCGCGGCCGTGCCGCCTTCCGTGGCGATCATGTCGACCGTGCGCTGCGCGAGCGCCAACTCGCGATCGACGACGAGCACCTTCGTACCTGATGACGCGAGCAGAAGCGCCGCCGCGCGGCCGTTGCCAATGCCGTCGCCGGCAGCGCCGCCACCGGCGATGATGGCGACCTTGCCGGACAAACCCGGATCGTCGTTGTAGCCCGCAGGCATGGTGTTCCTCCTCAACTGTTGCACCGGCTTCATTGAGCGAGCCGGTTGTCACAACGCACCAATCTCGAGGCGCGTTACCGCCCTGTGAAGTTCGGCTTGCGGCGCTCGGCGTAAGCCTTCACGCCTTCCTTGAAGTCGTCGGCCGCACGCAGGTTCTGCTGCAGGCTCAGCTCGTGATCGGTCTGTTCCTTGACCTTGTCGGCAAGGCCCATGCGGATCGTCGCGCGCGTCGCCTGCAGAGCCATCGGCGCATTCTCTGCGATCTCGGCGGCGAAGGCCTGCGCGCGCGTACGCACTTCGGCGAGCGGCACGACCTCGTCGGCGAGACCGATGGCGAGTGCTTCCTCGCCGGTCAGACGACGGCTCGTGTAGAACATCTTCGCGGCCTGCTGCATGCCGATGAGGCGTGGCAGTGTGTACGTCAAGCCGAAACCCGGATGAAAACCGAGGCGCGTGAAGTTCGCCGAGAAGCGTGCCTCAGGCGCGGCAATGCGGAAGTCGCACGCCACTGCCAACCCGAGACCGCCGCCGATGGCCGGGCCCTGCACCGCAGCGATGATCGGCTTCTTCGCGCGGAAAATGCGCACGGCTTCCTGATAGAGGTGGCCGGAGTTGTTCGCGCTGGCCTCGTCGGGCCGATTGCCCTTCGCATCGAGCCTGCTGCCGTCGCCGAAGTCGGCGCCGGCGCAGAAGGACTTGCCCTCGCTCGCCAGCACGATCGCGCGCACATCGATCTCGTTGTCGAAGCCTTCGAGTGCCGCCGCAATCTGCTGGATCAGCGGCATGTCGAAGAAATTGTGCGGCGGGCGCTGGATCACGATGGTCGCGATGTTCCCGCTGCGCTCGATAGTGATGTCGGTGAAAGTCGTCATTTCAGTCTCCGTCAGCAGGAAATCAGGTCGCGCATGGATCAGCCGTGACCATGCTGGATGATGAGAGCATCCGCAATCGTCACACCCTGCCGCTCAGGATGCACGAACACGGGATTGAGGTCGATCTCGCCGACGACTTCGGCATGATCGGCGGCAAAGCGCGAGAGGCGGACCATCAGCTCGGCGAGCGCATCCACGTCCGCGGCCGGTGCACCACGCTGCGCATCGAGCAGCGCGCGGCCCTTCAGCTGGCCGATAAGCGCAAGCGCCGCCGGCTTGGTCAGCGGAACAGGCGCCAATGCTACGTCCTTCAGTACTTCGACATGAATGCCGCCGAGGCCGACCATGAGCATGGGGCCGAACTGCGGATCGCTGTTGATGCCCAGAATGACTTCGCAACCGGCCTTCGACATGGGCTGCACGAGCACGCCATCGATGGCAGCATTGGGATCATATTCCTGTGCGCGCTCGATGATGGTCGCGAAGACCTCGCTGACGCGATCGGCGCCAATGCCGAGCGCTACACCGCCAGCCTCGGTCTTGTGCAGGATGTCAGGTGACTGCACTTTCATGGCGACCGGACCGCCGATGGCCGCAGCAGCTTCCACTGCCTGATCCGCGGTCTTTGCCAGATACTGACCTGTCGTAGTACCGACGCCATAAGCTGCCAGCACGCGGCGCGCGTCGAACTCGGTGAGCACACGGCGACTCTTCGCGAGCATGTCGGTCGCATGCTCGTGCACGGGCGCGGCTGTCTGCATGACAGCGGGTGCCGAGAGAAAGCGCTCGCGCCGCTCACGGTACTCCGCCATGGCCGCCATGGTGCCCGCAGCATTGCGCATGTTCGTGAAGAGCGGGAAGCCAGCCTCGGCCAACGTCTCGAGCGTCATCGGCACGGGAAGCGTGTAGCTCCACATGAAGATGGGCTTTTTCGTCTCACGCCGCAGCTTGATGAGCGCCTCGCGCTCATGGAGGACATGCTCCCCCGCGCGCCCGCTCATGACGACAATGAGACCATCCACCATCGGCGAGGGCGCGACGCGTCCGGCGAGGCCTGCATAACCCGCGCTGCGGATCGCCTGCGCGGTGCCGTCCACGGGGTTCTGTGAGGTGCCGTAGCTCGGAATGATCTTGTCGATCTCACGACGGGTCGCAGCATCGAGCTCGGGAATTTCGAGGCCGGCGGCCGCACAGGCATCGGCCATCCAGCCACCGCCACCGCCGGACGCCGTGCAGATGCCGACGCGCCGGCCGGCCGGCAGATCAGGGCCTGCGGCGAGAAAGCCCTGCGTGAGATCGACCATCTCTTCGAGATCGCGCCCCTCGATCATGCCGTAGTGGCGCGCCATGGCGCTGAAGCTCGCGTAGGAGCCCGCGAGCGCCGCTGTGTGCGAGGCTGCCGCCCGCGCACCGGCATCGGACTGGCCGATCTTGCTCAGGATAATGGGCTTGCCCGCGCGCAATGCCTTCTCGGCGACGGCGGAGAACTTCGCACCCGTCTTGATATCCTCGACGAGCATGAGCAGGACATCGGTGCCCGGATCGTCGATGAGATGATCGGCATAATCGAGCACTTCGAGTGAAGCCTCGTTGCCGGTCGTCGTGATGAGATTGAAACCAAGTTCTTTCGGACGGCCGCGATCATAGAAGCCGAAGCCCATGCCGCCGCTCTGCGCGACCACGGACACACGCCGACCACCGAGCGGATGCTTCGGCAGAAGCGGCAGACCGCCTGGCGCCACCGCCGGACTGAAGGTCGGGCATAGTGACAGCGGCAGATTGGCGAAGCCTTCCGAGTTCGGCCCCATGACGGCCATGCCGTACTCGGCACCGACAGCCTTGATCTCCGCCTGCTTCTTCGCACCGGCCTCGCCGGGTTCCTCGGCAAAGCCGGAGGAGAGAATGATCACCGCGCCGACGCCTGCTTTACCGCAGCGGCGCAACTCGTCGACAACGTACTCCGCCGGAATGATCAGCACGGCGAGATCGACCGGCCCGGGCGCATCACCGATGGTCGGGTAAGCCTTGAGACCCTGCACCTCGCCGTGCGTACGGCTCACGGGATAAACGCTGCCGGCAAAGGGATGCGCGTTGAGAATTTCGAGAATGCGACCGCGCAGGCCCTGCCCCTTGGGCGCGGCGCCGATGATTGCGACGCTCCGAGGCGACAGCAGCTTAGCGATGTTGGCCATAGTTTCCGCTACCTTAGACCCAGACCGCGCGCGATGATGCCGCGCAGAACTTCCGTCGTGCCGCCCTGGATGGTCAGCTTCGGCGCGATCGTCGTCGCGTAGGCGAGCTTCTTCTCGAAGGGAATCTGGTTCGTCGCCTCGGGCTCGCTGAAGGCTGCGAGTTCACGCGCGCGGTGCGGCAGGCGCTGCTCCCAGATCGTGCCGACGTCCTTCACGATTGCCGCTTCGAGCACAGGCTCCTTGCCCGCGTGCAGCATCCCCGCAACCGACACCGACATGCGCCGGAGCGTGTGAAGTTGCGCGACCAGGCGGCCGAGACCTTCGGCGCCGCGCACATCCGGATCGGGGCCAAGCACGCGCACGAGTTCCTCGAGCACGTAGTACGTTTCGAGAAAGCGCTCTGGCCCGCTGCGCTCGTAGGCGAGTTCGCTCGTCGCCTGCTTCCAGGCACCGTCGATCTCGCCGAGCACGTGATCGTCAGGCACGAAGGCATTCTCGAACACGACCTCGTTGAAGTCGTGATGCCCCGTGATCTGGTAGACCGGGTTGCAGGTAATGCCCTTCGTCTTCATGTCGACGAGAAACTGCGTGAGGCCGTGGCGACGGTTCTCTTTCGTCGGCTGCGACGTGCGGAAAAGGCCGATCATGTAGTCGGCCTGATGCGCGTTAGACGTCCAGATCTTGGTCCCGTTGATGAGCCAGCCGCCGTCGGTCTTGGTCGCCTTCGTGCGCGCGGCAAATAGGTCGGAGCCCGAATTCGGCTCGCTCATGCCAATGGCGAAGCAGCACTCGCCGCGGCAGATGGCGGGGAGCACCTTCATCTTCACGTGCTCGGGCGCGTACTTGAGCAGGATAGGCCCGCTCTGGCGATCGGCGACGAAGTGCAGGCGCGTCGGTGCATTGGCGACACGCAGTTCCTCGGTCACGACATAGCGCTCGAGGATCGTGCGCTCATGCCCGCCGTACTGCTTCGGCCAAGTCATACCGAGCCAGCCCTTGGCGCCAACTTTGCGGCTGAATTCACGGCTGAAGCTGTCACCACCCGTGGCGCCGGAGGGCTTGATGTTGCCGGCCTCGGTCTCCTCGGCGATGAACGCACGCACCTCGGCGCGCAGTTTCTCGCATTCGGGGGGAAGGCGGAGCTGATCGAACTGGATTGCGGCGGTCATGATTGAAGTCCGTCAGTCAGAGGGCCGGGCTCAGCGTGAAGCAACCAGCGGCCAGAGTTCATCTGCACCCTTGGAGGCAACCATGCGTCCGAGCCGCACGGCCCAGTCGCTCTCATTGCCGAAGTCGTCGCGCCACGACCAGAGCCTCAGCGTGAAGCGATGCAGAATGTGCTCTTTGGTGAAGCCGATAGCGCCATGCACCTGATGGCCGATCGAGGCTCCCTCGGTCGCGGCTTCCGAGACGCGAATTTTTGCGCCCGCTGCTTCCAGGAAAAAACGATCGTCGGTGATGCCGTTGGCGAATGTATCCGCGGCAGAGCCTGCGGCCGCAACGGCAGCCGCCGTCTCACCCGCGAGGCGTGCGAGATTGTGCTGCACAGCCTGGAATTTCGAGATGGGCTTCTCGAAGGCCACGCGCTCGCCGGCATAGCGGGTCGTGATGGAAAGCACCGTTTCGAGCGCACCGGCCATCTGGTTCGCGCGCACGGTCGCGCCGAGCAGCATGAGCCGTTGGCGATCGAGACCGGCGGGAGCCGGCGCGTGGGCCGCGGCCTTCACCTTGTCGAAGGCAATCTCGACACTCGAGTCGCCGGCAAGATTGCGTCCCTCGCCTGCGCGAATATTCGCGAGCCGCACGAGCGCGACGACCGACCCTGATGGCCCGTCAGCGAGCACGGCAATGTGCTCGGCGCTGCCGCCGAAAGGAACATTGCGCGCCTTGCCGCTCAACGTGCCCGCCGCATCGATCTTGAGTTCGTCGGACCAGCGCGAGGGCGCGACAGTCATGGGACCGGCGGGCGATGCGAGCCCGGCCTCCGACAACAGCCAGCCGGCCATCAGCGTTTCAGCGAGCGGCACCGTGGCGGCAAAACGGCCAGCCACTTTCACAACCTCGAACCCATCGGCCAGCGATGCACCGGCGCCGCCGAGCGTATCGGGCACCCAGGCGAGCGTCAGACCGCTTTCCTCGAGCGAGGCCCAGAGCGGGCCCTGCCATGCGTCGTCCTTGGCTTGATTGACGGTTTGAGGATCGGCAAGATCCTCGAATATACGCGCGGCCGTCTCCGCGACGATGGCGCTCGTCTCGCTCACTTGCGCTCCCCAGGGGACAGCTTGGCTATCTCATCGCGCGCCTGTCCCTACGCACGACGACTTTGTCCGGACTTACGGTTTGGCACCTTCCGGGCATTGTTGGCAAGAGCGGCGCGCAAATATTCATGCGTGGACAGCGCATACCAGTGCGTCCGATGGACGCCTCACCAGTCGGGCGGCGACCAGTCCACTTCCTCGTCGAGGGGATAGGAGGGGCGCGGGATGCGCTGCCACTGGCGGCGTTCGAGGACCGGCGAGGTAAGGCCCTCGGTATCGACTTCATAGACGTTCTCATGCGGAAACCAGGGAATGAAGCCTGAGCGGAAGTGACCACGCGATTTGACCACGACCGTCGATGCTTTCCCGATATCTAGGCCGAACATCTCGAAGAACATCGGATCCGCCGTCTGCAAGCGGTCGGAGATGACAATGGCCGTGACTCCGCCGATTTTCAGCGCCGCCGATGGCCCGAGGTGCATGGTGCGGCCCTGTGCATAGCCGAGCCGCCCAACAATCGTGCCGTCATGGAGACCGATCACTTCCGCATCGGCCTCGAAAGGCGCATCACAGGGAAGGCCCGGATGGCTGTTGAAGCGCGCCCGGATGCGCCCGCCAACACCCGCCTCGTGGGCCAGCTTCGCGAGCGGCGGATCGAAGAAGCTGCCGACTAGCACATTCTCTGCCCCCGCCCACACCAGCGCCGAGAGCAGCTCGGTCGTCCGTCCCGTACCACCGCCGCCGGGATTGTCGCCCGAGTCCGAATAGATGACCGGCGGCCGGTTCGTCTTGAGCGCGAGCTGCACGCCCTCCGACAGCGGCGTCAGCTTCTTCCTGAAGCGCGCGCGATTGTTCCAGCCGAGCTCTGCGATCTCGCGGGCAAGCATCTGCGCGCGTGCCAGATCGCGCCGCGCCGTGACGATGATCCCGACGCCATTCTTCTCGCTGTCCGAGAAGACAAAGCCACCGAAGATCGAGACATTCAAAATATCGCCGGCAAGCTCCGCGCGACGTCGCGTGCCGTAGTCGATCATTTCGCCGTAGGGACCGCTGGCGGTGAGCAGATTCACGGACGCAGGTGTCAGCGGCAGGCGAATGAACGCCGACTTGGGATCGGCGAGGCCTGCAAGCATGAGACGCAGTGAAAGTGCCGCTTCCTCGCCGCGCTCCATGTAGTCGACGTGCGGGTTCGTGCGGTAGCCGACGATGAGATCGCTCTCGTCCACCATGCGGTCGGAGATATTACCGTGTAGGTCGAGCGTCACGACAACACGCGCCTTGGGTCCGGCGACTTCGCGCGCAAGCGCGATCAGCTCGCCATCGGGATCATCGCGATTGGTCGCGATCATCGCGCCATGGTTCGCGACGTAGACGGCATCGAGATGTCCGGCTTCGGCGAGCCCCTTGCGGCAGATCGCGAGATACTTGTCCATGAGCGCGCCGTCGACCGGCCCGTGCGGATGACAGCCCGCCAGCAGGATAGGCACGGCCTCCCAGGGGCCCGTGGCATCCATGGTCTTCACGAAGGCAGCCGCCTCGCCCATGATCGAAGGATTGGGATGGCGCGCCGCCGTGAGGATCGCCTCGGCCTCGAGCTGATAGAAATCCCGGAAGTCCTGCTCGTAGGCGACAGGGGCCTGTCGATTGCTCTCGAGCCAGACACCGATGATGGCAACGCGGGGCGGGGCAGTCTCGGTCATACGCGGAACACTCTCTCAGCTTCTTGTTGAGGGATCAGATTGGAGTTTTCAGAGCAGCGCCGCAATGGCCTCGGTGACGCGCGCGCGCTCCTCGGCGCTCAGATGAAGACCGGCCTTGGTCCGCCGCCAGAGAATGTCCTCGGCGCTGGCGGCCCACTCGCGCTCCTTCAGATAGACGACCTCGCGCTCGGTGAGGCTCGGGCCGAGCAGGTGGCCCATATCGCCAAGGTTCTTCGCATCGCCGAGCACGGTCGGCACATGCGATCCATGGCGCCGCGCAAGCCGCGAGAGATAAGTGCGATCGAAGCCTGAATGATCCCGTGCGAGGCGCTCGACATATCGCGCAAAAGCAGCGACGGGATCCGTAACGAGCTCACCGCTGCCGTCGAGATCACCGCCGGGAAGCGGTGCACCGGCCGTCCATGCGGGGCCCATGCCGGCCAGATGTGGTGCGAGGCGCTCGAGCGCTTCCTCCGCGAGCCGGCGGTAGGTCGTGACCTTGCCCCCCATGACCGTCAGCAGCGGCGGCGCACCGGCCTCAGCGGAAAGCTCCAGATGATAGTCGCGCGTGACAGCCGATGGATTGGCCGACTGGTCGTCATAGAGCGGTCGCACGCCGGCATAGGTCCAAACGACATCCTGGCGACGCAACGGCACGCGAAAGAACCGGCTCGCAAGATCCAGGAGATAGGCGATCTCGCCCTCATCGATCGCAACCGCGCCGGGGTCGCCGGTATAGGCGACATCGGTCGTGCCGATGAGCGTGAAGTGCTCCTCGTAGGGCAGTGCGAAGACGACGCGACCATCGCTGTTCTGCATGAGGTACGCGTCATCGGCCCCCGCAATGCGCGGTACGACGAGATGACTGCCCTTGATGAGCCGCAAGTGCGGCGCCTCACGCCCTGCAATAGCGCCGCCGACCTTCTCAACCCACGGTCCCGCAGCATTGACAAGCGCGCGTGCACGCACTTCGCGCTCTTGGCCCGCGCCGCGCACCATCAACCGCCAAAGCGCGCCCTCGGCACGCACGGCCGTGATCTCATGGCGCGGAAGGATTTCGGCACCGCGCTCGGCTGCTGCCTGTGCATTGAGGATGACAAGCCGGGCATCGTCCACCCAGCAATCCCAGTAGGCGAACCCGCGCGTCAGCTCAGGCTTGAGCGGCCGTCCAACCGGATCGCGCGTCAGATCGAGCGCGGTCGACCCCGGCACGGCCTTGCGTCGATAGAGGTTATCATAGAGAAACAGGCCTGCGCGCAACATCCAGCGCGGTCGCTGCCCCGGCATATGCGGCAGCACGAACCGCAAGGGCCAGATGATATGCGGCGCCTTCGCGAGCAACACTTCACGCTCGCCGAGCGCCTCGCGGACGAGGCGAAAGGCATAGTGCTCGAGATAGCGCAATCCGCCGTGCACGAGCTTGGAGCTCGCCGAGCTCGTCGCGCCGCCGAGATCGGCCTTCTCGGCGAGGAAGACTGTCAGCCCGCGACCGGCAGCGTCCGCGGCGATGCCGCAGCCGTTCACGCCGCCGCCGATGATCGCGAGATCGTATGCATCCGGAGGTCGCACGCGTTGGCCGCCTGTCGGGCTGTGGCTCTGGCTCAGGCCGCCCGCCGCGCCCGGCTCCACATGGGCCGGGACCTCGTCATCGGGCGACTGCATTCACCGGATGGCTGTACCCCAACAGTGGTCGCGTCGGCTAGCCCGATGAGTTGCCCATCTGCGGTCTGATGGCTGCAATGCAACAGCCGCAGACGATTAATTCCACTTCATGACCTGGATGGCCGCCGGGCCCAGAATGACGATGAAGAGGACGGGCAGGAAGAACACGATCATGGGCACGGTCAGCTTCGGCGGCAGGGCGGCGGCCTTGCGCTCGGCTTCCGACATGCGCATGTCGCGGTTTTCCTTGGCCATGACACGGAGCGCCTGGCCAACGGGCGTACCGTAGCGTTCGGCCTGGATGAGGGCGGTCGCCACCGCCTTGATGCCGGCAATGCCCGTACGCTTACCGAGATTCTCGAACGCGATGCGGCGGTCCTGCAGATAGGAAAGCTCGGCAGTCGTCAGGCTGAATTCCTCGGCGAGTTCGAGCGACTGGCTCGCGACCTCCTTGGAGACCTTACCGAAGGCCGCTTCGATGGACATGCCCGCCTGCACACAGATGAGCAGCATGTCGAGGGCATCGGGGAAGGCCTGGGTGATCGAGGCCTGCCGCTTCTGGACGAGGTTCTTGAGAAAGACGTTCGGCAGATAGAAACCCGCATAGCCGGCCGCGATGGCCATGCCGAACATCGCGATCGGCGGATGCTGGAGGTTGGCGATGACGAAAACGTAGAGGAGCGCCACGATGGTGACGATGATCGGCATCACGAGGCGGAAGAACATGTAGGCGACCAGCGGCGCCTGGCCGCGAAGGCCCGCCATCTTCAGCAGGTCGCGCACCTCGTCCGTGTCGAATGCCTTGCGCAGGTTGAGCCGGTTGACGATCTCCTGCATGAAACCCTTGGGCGTCTGGCGCAGGCGGCCGCCCTGGTTGTCCCGGTTGAATTCGGCCAGGCGAGCGGCACGCATCTTGTCGCGCTCGATCGCCATGGACTTCATGCGATAGGCCATGCGGTCGCGGGAGAGCAGAGGCATGGTGATCGTCAGCACGGTCGCAAAAGCTGCGGCGGCCGCGAGAAGCATGACCAGCAATTGCGGGTTCATGAAGGATTCGACGAAATCGACCACCGCTTGTTCTCCTTCCGCTCACCCGGCCCTTCGGACCGACCGCGCGGCTCAGTACTTGAAGTTGATCATCTTCTTCATCACGAGGATGCCGCAGGTCATCCAGGCTGCCGCACAGACGAGCATGAATTGGCCCATCTTGGTGGTGAACAGGATCTTGATGTAGCCGGGCGTCGAGAAGTACACCATGGACATGACCGCGAAGGGCAAACAGGCGAGCACGCCCGCCGATGCCTTCGCCTCGGCCGACAATGCTTTCACTTTCGCCTGCATCCGCTTTCTGTCGCGCAGCACACCTGCGAGGTTGCCGAGCGCCTCGGAAAGATTGCCGCCGGCCTGTTGCTGAATGGCGATGACGATCGCGAAGAAGTTCACTTCCGGAAGCGGCATGCGCACCATCATGCGCTCGAAGCACTCGGACAGCGGAACGCCCACGCGCTGCTGCTCGACGACTTCCTTGAACTCCTCCTTGATCGGCGAAGGGCTCTCGCGCGCGATGATGTTGAGACACTCGTTGAGCGGCAGGCCGGACTTGACGCCGCGCACAACGACATCGATCGAGTTGGCGAACTCGTCGAGGAATTTCGACTGCCGGCGTTTGATGAGGCGGCCGACGACCCAGCGCGGCAGGCCCAGCGC
>JAEYPL010000068.1 GCA_023410905.1 Pseudomonadota bacterium | reverse complement strand
GGCTGGTGGTGATCTCGATCATCGTCGGGATTGTATTGTCGGCTCTCAACATCCGGCCGGACGAAATCTTTTATCACATTCGCCGCCTGATCGAGCGGCTGTCCGAGCTCGGTTTCGATTGGGTGGAAACGGTGTTCCGGTGGTTCCTGATGGGCGCCGTGGTTGTCATACCGATCTGGCTCATTGTTCGCTTTCTCGGTCTTTTCTCCAACAAGCCAGACGACAATCGCCGCTGAGGTGACGGCCAGCTTGGCCAGCCGGGGAATTCCGAACTGATGTCCGACCACGCGAAGGCCGAGGGGCCGGGCGAGAACGTCACGCACGCCAGCCTGTTGGGGATCGCCGTCCCCATTATGCTCTCCAACGCCACGGTGCCGTTGATCGGCTTCGTCGATACGGCGGTCGTGGGACAGCTCGGCCAGGCGCATCTGATCGGCGCGGTCGGTATCGGCGGTGTCATCTTCAGCGTTCTCTACTGGACGTTCAGCTTCCTGCGCATGGGGACGACGGGCCTGACAGCCCAGGCCTATGGCGCGCGCGACGGTCGCGAGGTCGCCGGCCATCTCCTGCGCGCACTTGGCGTCGCGGTGTTCTTCGGGATCGTCATGCTGATCCTGCAGGGGCCGATCGCGAAGGCGGCGTTTTGGCTGATCGGGCCGTCGCAGCAGGTCGAGGCCGCGGCGCAAACCTATTTCTCCATCCGCATATGGGCGGCACCGGCGGGGCTGATCAACTTCGCCCTACTCGGCTGGTACATCGGCCTCGGGCGTGCGGGCGTCGCGTTCTTCGTTCAGCTCGTGATCAACGTGCTGAACATGGTGCTGGCGATCGTGCTCGTGCTCTGGTTCGACCATGGGGTTGCGGGCGTCGGCTACGCTGCGCTGATCGCCGAGTGTGCCGGCGCTGTGCTGGGCCTCGTGATTGCCGTGCGGATTGCCCGCGAGATGGGCGCGGCGGCACCTCTGGCGGATGCGCTCGACTGGCCGAAGATGAAGCGTTCGCTCGGCATCAACTTCGACCTCACCGTGCGCTCGGTCGGGCACTACACGGCGATCATGTTCTTCACGGCGCAGGGTGCGGCGGGCGGCGACGTCATCCTCGCCGCCAATGCGATCCTGATGACGCTGATCAACATCATGGTCTATCTGCTCGACGAGTTCGCCTTCGCGGCGGAATCGCTCGTCGGGCGCTCGGTGGGTGCGCGCGATCGCCGCTCGTTCTGGCGCGCGGTGATCATGTGCACGGAGTGGGCGGCAGTGTTGGCGGTGCTGATCGGCGCCACGCTCTGGTTTGCCGGGCCAGCCATCATCGAGTTGACGGCGAAGAGTGTGGAGGTTCAGCAGGCAGCCGGTACTTATCTCGGATGGGCAGCTATCGCGCCGATCCTGGGGGTGTGGTGTTTCCAGCTCGATGGCATCTTTACGGGCGCGACGCGCACGCGGGAGATGCGCAACACGATGGTGCTGAGCATCATCCCGTTCTTTGCGGCCTGGGCCGTGCTGGCGCCGCACTATGGCAATCACGGGCTGTGGGCGGCGTACATGCTCTTCTATGTCGCGCGGACGGCATCGCTGCTCGTGTTCATGCCACGGCTCGTGCAGGTGTCCTTTCCGGAGCGGACGTAAAGGTCAGCCGTCGAGCGGCTTGGCGGCCCATTCGGCGGCGCGCGTGCCGACGACCTCGGAAATGTTCTTGAGATTGCGCGCGCGGCACGTCGCGTCGAGGTGCTGCTTGATGCGCCCGATCAGGCTCGGGCCCTCGTAGATGAGGCCGGTGTAGAGCTGGAGCAGTGACGCGCCGGCTTCCATTTTCTGAAGAGCACTCTCGGGGCTGTCGATGCCGCCGATGCCAATGAGCGGTACGGTGCCGCCTGTCGCCTGATGGACGCGCGCGAGCATGGCCGTCGAGCGATGGAAGAGCGGCCGGCCCGAGAGGCCACCGGCTTCCTTCGATGTCGTATTCTGACCGACGCCTGGACGCGCGAGCGTCGTGTTCGACACCGCTATGGCATCGACCGCGTGTGCCATGAGCCGAGCCGTGATGGCGGGAACGTCCTCTTCCGCGACATCAGGTGCGATTTTGACGACGATCGGCCGTCGCGGCTTGCCGGCAGCCATCTGTTCCGCGCGGGCTTCCATCACGCGCCCCAGCAACTCGTCGAGTGCGGCCGGCGCCTGCAGATCGCGCAAGCCCGGCGTGTTCGGCGAGGAGATGTTGACCGTGAAGTAGCTCGCGACGTCATAGAAGGTCGCGATGCCTTTGACGTAGTCGCCCGTGCGGTCGGCCGTGTCCTTGTTGGCACCGATGTTGACGCCGACGATGCCACCGCGGCGGGCGCGCGACCGGAGCCGGGCGAGCGCGGCTTCGTGGCCGCCATTGTTAAAGCCGAGCCGGTTGATGACGCCGTGCTCGTTGGGCAGCCGGAAGACGCGTGGCTTGGGATTACCGGGCTGGGGCAGCGGCGTGACGGATCCGATCTCGGCGAAGCCGCAGCCGATCCCGAGTACGGCGTCCGGCACACGGGCGTCCTTGTCGAAACCTGCGGCAATGGCAATCGGATTGGGGAGCACGAGATCGCCGAGACGCGCCGCGAGCGCGGGCGGGTTCGGCGTGCGATCGGCAGGATAGAGACCGTTCTCCAGCGCCTTGAGCGTCGTCTCGTGCGCCGTTTCGGGATCGAGGGCCAGTAGCGCCGGCAGCGCAAGCTGGGTCAGGGCATTGAGCATCAGTCGAACTCCGCGGGCAGGATGTGACGGCCGTCTGGGCCGAGAATCAGCGGCGTGGCGGTCACGACGGCATCGAGGGGCAGCGGCGCATAGAGGTGCGGGTACAAGGTACCGCTCGCCGATGCCTCCCAGCGAAGCGCGCTTCCGAGGCGGTCAGGGTTAATGGCGAGTAGCACGAGGTCGGTTCGGGCAGCAAAGAACTTGCACACTGTACGCGCCACTTGACCGCGCGCGCTCAGATGGACATAACCGTCACGTAAGTCATCTGCGGAGCCGAAAAATTGTCCGCTTTCCTGTAGTTGGCGCCATTCATTCTCAGTACAGACTTTGAACGTCATTATCGTCGCGTCAACCATGGGCTCAAACTTCTCCCCCTCTTAACACCACTATGGACTAAGTGGTGCACGTTCAGCGGCATGGGTTTTGCTCTTTTCAATCTCAGTGCGGATCATCGGCTTCAGCTCGTCGTCGAAGGTCCGCGCGGGAGTAGAACTCGACCAGAGAAAGTCTTCTAGGCGTGCTTGGATGAGCCCGACGCAATCGATCCTGACCCACGCATGGATCTGGAACGCGATCGACGCGCTCGCGCGCCATAAGGAGCTGTCGCCTTCCGGGCTCGCGCGTGTTGCCGGTCTCGATCCCACGGCCTTCAATCCTTCCAAGCGCTTCACGCCCGAGGGGCGGCCGCGCTGGCCGAGCACCGAAAGCATTTCCAAGATCCTCACCGCTACCGGGATTACGCTCGACGAATTTACTGCGCTTGCCGCCGAGGCGGAACGCGGGCGTCAGGCGCCGATGCCGGCCAGTGTGCCTCTCATCGGACAGATCACCAATGCGACGGTCGGAAGCTGGCACCCATATGGTGTGCCGCCGGACGAGGGTTTCGATGCTCATGCGAAGCTCGTGGTCGGCGGTGGCGGGCCCTTTGCCGTCGAGGTGGCGGACAGGAGCCTCGAACCCGTTTATCGCTGCGGCCTGACGCTCGTCGCCGCATCGAACGCGATCGCCAACGCGGGCGACCGCATCATCATCAAGCCCCAGGGCGCGCTTGCCGTGCCGCGTCTGCTGGTCGGCAAGACCACGCGCCGCGTCGAACTCGTCTCTCTCGGCGGCAACGGCGATCCCGTCGAGCTCGATCGCTCGCACGTCGACTGGATCGCCCGCATCATCTGGTCGAGTGGCGGCTGAGAACGGCCCCGCCTTCCTCATCACCGCTTCGGCAGTTCCATGCGCACGGCTACCGCCGCGCTCGCGAGCACGGTTATGTCGTTGTTCTCGACATCGGGGACATCGAGGCCGCCCTTCACGACATTGACCGTGATCTGGCCGTGCGGAAGCTTGGCCGCGACCTTTTCCTTGTCGACGAGCTCCGGCTTCTGCACGCCGATCGTGACCGTGACTTCGAGTTTCTTCGCGTCGAGGCCGAGATTGCGCACGAACGAGAGCGAGCTGTGATGGATCGCGTCGTCGACGGCGCGCAGTGCCGCCTTGGTGTAGTCGCCGCCATGGAGCGAGGCTCCGGCACCGAGCTCGAGAATAATGCGCTTCGGTTTCATGCGTGAGCCCCTCTCAAACGTCGAGCGATACGACGACCAGCGCGTGCGCGATGATCGTGCTGTCGGTGCCATCGTCATTCGGGATGTTGAGCCCACCCTCGACGACCTTGACGATGCCTTTGCCGTAAGGCGCGACGGCGAGCACGGCTTCCTTGTTCACGGTCTCGGGGCGCGGCACGCCGATGTTGATCTCGAGGTGCATCTCCGAGAGCTCCTTGCCCATGAGCGTCGCGATGCTGAGCGTATTGCGCCAGAGCGCGTCGCGCACGGCGCGTTCGGCTGCCTTCGTGCTGTCGGCGCCGCGGATGTCGGTGCCCATGCCGATTTCGAGCACCATGCGTTTCAGAGCCATTCGGTGTTTCCTCCACTTCGCGTGCGCGCATTTCGCGCCGCAGATGTTGCGTACGTCAAGTCGTGCTCATGCGTGGTGGTCATGCCCGTGGCGCAGCGATCAGGCGCGCATGAGTGCCGGAACGTGGCCTGACGGATGAACCCCCTCGCGCATGACGAGGCGGCGGAGCCAAGGCATTGTGTTCAGCGCGTGGAGGCCGGCGCCGCGCACGAGATGCAAGGGCAGGAAGTCGGAGATCAGCGAGCGGTTGAGCGTGTCGACCATGGTCGAGCGGGTCGCGATATCGCTGCGGCGCTCCGTGTCATAGGCTTTGAGCACGGCGTCGCCGCCGATGTCTGCGCTCAGGCTGCGCGCACGTGTGACCAGATCGACGAGCGTGGCGATGTCCCGCAGGCCGAGATTGAGGCCCTGGGCGCCGATCGGCGGGATGACGTGCGCGGCTTCGCCGATGAGGGCAATGCGGCGTGCGCCGAGGCGATCTGCGCTCATGCGCGTCAGCGGAAAGCTCGCGCGGGGTCCGATCGCGGTGACGGTGCCGAGAAGCCCCTGCAGGCGGTCGTCGAGTGTGCGAATGAAGGCCGCTTCGTCGAGATCCATGAGGCGGCGCGCTTCCTCGGGCGTCTCGACCCACACGAGGCTCGATTCGAGGCCCAAGAGGGGCACGGTTGTCATCGGTCCGGCTGGGCGGTGGAACTCGCTCGAAATCCCATCGTGGGGTCGGGTGTGACGAAAACGCGTCGCGACGGCGCTCTGCGGATAAGGATGCGCCTTCGCCTCGATACCGGCTTCGCGCCGACAGAGTGATCCGCGACCGTCGGCGCCGACGATCAGGCGGGCGGAGATCGTACCGCCGCTGCCGAGTTTGACGGTGACGCCGTTCTGCTCAGATTGAAAATCTGACGCGACCGTATCATCGATCAGGCGGAGGCCTGCCTGTTCGCGGAGGGCAGCCAGCAGCGCGGTATTGAGCGCGGCATTGTCGATGTTGATGCCGAATTCTTCGAGGCCCAATTCCTCGGCGCGAAAGAGGATCTCGGGCGCCCGCCACAGGCCGCCCGTATCGTCGATGAGGCGGAGGCCGGTCATTGGCACCAAGGCCGGCGCGAGCGGCGCGCCGAGGCCGAGATTGCGCAGGAGGGTGACGCTGCCCGTGAAGAGCGCGGTCGTGCGCGTGTCGCGTGCCGGATCCATGGCGGGGCCGACGGCGATCGTGCTGAACCCAGCGCGCGCCATCGCGAGAGCCGCGACAAGCCCCGCCGGTCCCGTCCCGACAACCAGAACCTCGCAATCGTGCGCCGTTGGATGTGCCATGGTTGTCATTCTAGCGCGGTTTCAAGGTCCTGCACGCGTGCTGCGAAGCCGCGGCGGCCTTTGCGCCGCATCAAGGCAACTCGCCCTTGCGTGGTGCGACAGTCCGCGCCGGCCTTTTCGTTTGTCTGGCCTCTGCAGCAGTTTATAACGGCTCCAGGATGGAGTCCTGAGCTGATGGTGCCTGCCGGGCTGTCGGCTGACGTGATGAAGGGAAGCGGGATCCTCATGGACTACAGCGCACATTTCGCGAAGGCTTTGGCCCAGCTTCGCGACGAAGGCCGCTATCGCGTTTTCGCCGACATCCGCCGCCGTCGCGGGGCATTTCCAGCAGCCGAGCGCTTCGGTGCCGAGGGCACCCGCGAGATCAAGGTCTGGTGCTCCAACGACTACCTCGGCATGGGTCAGCATCCGGCGGTGCTTGCCGCCATGCACGAGGCGCTCGATACCGCCGGCGCCGGCTCAGGCGGTACACGCAACATTTCCGGCACCACCCACTATCACGTCGAGCTCGAAGCCGAGATTGCGGACCTCCACGGCAAGTCGGCCGCGCTGCTGTTCACCTCGGCGTTCGTCGCCAACGAGGCCACGCTCTCGACGCTGCAGAAGCTGCTGCCGGGCTGCGTGATCCTGTCGGACGAGAAGAACCACGCTTCCATGATCGCCGGCATCCGCAATGGCGGTGGGCCGAAGCAGGTCTGGAAGAACAACGATCTCGCCGATCTGGAAGCGAAACTGGCCGCTCTGCCGCGCGAGACGCCGAAGATCATTGCTTTCGAGTCCGTCTATTCCATGGACGGCGTGATCGCCCCGATCGGTGCGATCTGCGATCTCGCCGAGAAGTACAACGCGCTTACCTACCTCGATGAGGTGCACGCCGTCGGCATGTACGGACCGCGCGGTGGTGGCATCGCCGAGCGCGACGGCGTCATGCATCGCGTCGACATCATCAACGGCACGCTCGCGAAGGGTTTCGGCGTCATGGGCGGCTACATCGCCGCCTCGGCCGATATCTGCGATGCCATCCGCTCCTATGCGCCGGGCTTCATTTTCACAACCTCGGTGGCGCCCGCAATTGCGGCCGGTGCCTGCGCGAGTATCCGCCATCTCAAGACTTCTAACGTCGAGCGCACGCGCCATCAGGAGCGTGCCCGCACAGTGGCGCGCCGCCTCAAGGCTGCTGGACTGCCGGTCATGGACAACCCGAGCCATATCGTGCCCGTGCTGGTCGGCGATCCCGTGCACTGCAAGGCCGTGAGCGATACGCTGCTCGACCGCTTCGCCATCTACGTGCAGCCGATCAATTATCCGACCGTACCGCGCGGCACGGAGCGCCTCAGGATCACGCCGACTCCGATCCACAGCGACGCCGATATCGACGCGCTCGTCGCGGCGCTGGGGACGCTCTGGACGGAGTGCGAGCTCGCGCGCGGGGCGCACGTCGTCGCAGCCTGATCGATCCTGAACACTGCGAAAGAGCTGCATAACGCCCCCCGCTTGCTCAGGCAGGCGGGGGCGTGCTGTATTGCGACGCAATGAAATCAGAGCGATCGTGAGCTTTCACCATGCAGGACACTTTTCCCCGGCCGTCTGACGGCGTTCACCTCGAGGATGTCGAGGTCGGCAAGCTCATCGAGTTCGGGCGCATCAGCGTCAGCAAAGCCGACATCATCACGTTTGCGCGCGCCTACGATCCCCAGCCCATGCATCTCGACGAGGCCGCGGCCAAGGCCAGCATCGTCGGTGGCTTGTGTGCGTCGGGATTCCACTCGTGCGCGATCATGATGCGCATGATCGCCGATGGCCTGCTGAAGGACGGCTGGACCTCGCTCGGCTCGCCCGGCATCGACGAATGCAAGTGGCTGAAGCCGCTGTTTCCCGACCAGGTGCTGACCGGGCGCGTCATCTGTACGGAGAAGCGCGCACTCGCCTCGCGACCTGAAGTCGGACTGCTCAAGGTCAAGTTCGAGATGTTGAACGAAGCCGGCGACGTCATCATGATCTGGGACAGCAACCAGCTTCTCAAGGTGCGCAATCCCGGCCCCAAGGCCGAAGGCAGCGGTAAGGGCGAGCGTCCGCCGCCGCCGCTCGAGAGCGTGTGGGACGGTCCCGAAGGTCCGACACCCGATCCGACGCGCAATTTTTTCGAGGACCGCCAGATCGGCGAGATCTACGACCTCGGCCAACACACCTTCACCAAGGACGAGATCATCGCCTTTGCGAAGCAGTTCGACCCGCAGCCCTTCCACCTGGATGAGGAAGCGGGCCGCAAGTCCTTATTTGGGGGCCTCTGCGCTTCCGGCTGGCATACGGCCGCCATCTGGATCCGCCAGTTCGTGGCCTTCCGGCAGAAGATCGAGCGGGAAATCCACG
The DNA here is from genome assembly GCA_023410905.1 of Pseudomonadota bacterium. GTDB lineage: Bacteria > Pseudomonadota > Alphaproteobacteria > Rhizobiales > Hyphomicrobiaceae. The sequence goes on along the minus strand of JAEYPL010000068.1, from coordinate 16,180 downwards.
CCGCGGGTGCGCCGGTTGCCCGGTACGGCCCCTCACCCGGCTTCCGCAACATGCGCTGGCTGAAGCCTGTTTACCCTGGCGATACATTGACGTTCCGCGGGCGCACGGCGGCCAAGATCGACCTCAAGTCCCGGCCGGATCGTGGTATTCTGCAGACGGACTCGCAGGCGCGGAACCAGCGGGGTGAGATCGTCTTCAATATCCGCGGTCAGATCCTTGCAGAGCGACGCGAGCCGTATCAGCCGTGAATGCCGCAGTTGGGCCGTTGCGTATGCCACGCTTCGGCCATTTCCGCAGGTGAGATCGGAGCTCAGGTTGGCGAATCAGCCCGGATGTCCCATATGAATGGACACGCCGTTCGCGTGGGATGCAGTCCGATGGGCGATCAGATGAGGGGCGTCACCATGACAGGCAGCAGACTGATCGTTGGGCGCAGCGGGTTAGCTGGCGCTGCGGTTGCATCAGGCTTTGCCATTATTCTCGGTGGGTGGTTGTGGAGCATCGTGAGTCCCGACCGCCTGCTCGAGCGCAGCTATGCGCGGGTTGCTCCCCAAGGCACGCTCTTTCTTGATGACGCCGGCACGGACGGCGCGTCCGCCCTCCCGGTGACGCGAGCCAAGGTCATGTCGGCAGCGGCGATGCCGTTGCCCCAGCTCGTTGTCGATGGTGAGGCCGTACCCTCCGGTGTTCTGAACGAGCCGCTTTCTGCGGGCGATCGCGTGCAGTTCGGCGCGGCCGAGACAGAGATGCGAGCCGTGGAAGTGCAGGAGGTGGCCGATATCGTGGCTCCTGTCGTCGGCATGCCCGGCGTGCGACTGCAACTCGTGACGGCGCGTACGCTCGATAGCCGGCGGCCCGAGACGTTGAGCCTGATTTTCGCGATCCGGGAGGGGAACCCGGTCAAGCTGGTGCCTGTCGCAGCCCCCGCGACGGACAAGGTCCTCTGAGTACACGAGCAGCACGGCCGACTCCGGGGCACGCATCATGCTGCGTCTGAGGCACTTCCCGCTGTGCCCGTACTCACGCTCGATCCGCCTAGCGCTGCAGGAACTCAATCTCGCACATGAGCTTGTCGTCGAGAGCGCCGACTTGGCAGTGCCAGGCGCTCGCGGACTTGCTTTGCCCGCCGACCTTCCGCTTCTGGAGCTTGAAGAGGGGGGCGTGGTCGCCGGCGCCTACGCCATCAGCGAATATCTCGACGAGCTTGCAGGGCGCGGCGCGCTGGAGGTTCGCGGCCCGCGGCCCTTTCCAGGTACCGGCGAGGATCGTGCCGAGACGCGCCGCCTCGTCGACTGGTTTCATCGCCGGCTCGATCGGGAGGTGACCCAGCAACTCCTGGCTGCCAAGGCCTGGCCGCGCCTCCTTTCCGGGCCGCCGACCGGCGCGCCGAGTTCGAGCGGGCTCAGGGCCGCGCACGCGAGCCTGCGCCACCATCTCGATTACGTCGGTTATCTGGCCGATACGCGACGCTGGCTGGCGGGGGACGCACCAAGTTTCGCGGATCTCGCGGCGGCAGCGCATTTCTCGGTGCTGGACTACCTCTCGGAGGTGCCGTGGGATGGCGCACCCAGCGCCAAAGTCTGGTACGCGCGAGTGAAATCGCGCCCGTCGTTTCGCCCCCTGCTTGCCGATCGGCTGCCCGCGCTGCCACCGCCGGTCCACTACGCCGATCTCGATTTTTGAACGTCGACCCGCAGCAAGTTTCGTTGCGTGTCAGCCACCTAATTCCAGCCCGTCGGTGGATATTCCAGCCGGGCCTTGCCAATGGGGCGCTCCCCATGCGACCACCCTTCCCACGGGCGCGACCCGAGATTCGGCCGGATTACCGCCGCTCATCGCATGTGATGCGTCACACATCCCGTCCACAGAATGATCGGAGCCATACGCAATGGCGTCCTCCCGTGACCTGTTTGCCAAGCTCGAGGCCGAGTTGACCGAAAAACCGTTGCGCGCCCGCAAGAACGGCGATGCGTCCGATGACTATGGCGCCGATCTCATCGAAGTTCTGGAAGGCCTGGAGCCTGTCCGCCGCCGTCCCGGCATGTACATCGGCGGCACGGACGAGAAGGCGCTGCACCATCTCTTCGCCGAAGTCATCGACAACTCGATGGACGAGGCGGTGGCGGGACACGCGACATGGATCGAGGTGCGCCTCGACGCCGATGGCTTCCTGAGCGTCGCCGATAACGGTCGCGGCATTCCGATCGACCCACACCCGAAATTCAAGAACAAGTCGGCCCTCGAAGTCGTCATGTGCACGCTGCACGCGGGCGGTAAGTTCGACAGCAAGGCCTATCAGACATCGGGCGGCCTGCACGGCGTCGGCGTGTCCGTCGTCAACGCGCTATCCGATCATTTGGAGGTCGAGGTCGCGCGCGGGCAGCAGCTCTATCGCATGATCTTCAGCCGCGGCATTCCGCAGACCAAGCTCGAGAAGCTCGGCTCGATCATGAACCGGCGCGGCACGAAAGTCCGCTTCCACCCGGATGAGCAGATCTTCGGCAAGGGTGCGATCTTCAAGCCGGCGCGTCTACTGAAGATGGCGCGCTCGAAGGCCTATCTTTTCGGCGGCGTCGAGATCCGCTGGTCGTGTGATCCTTCGCTCATCAAGGACGACACGCCGGCCGAGGCGACGTTCCATTTCCCCGGCGGTCTCAAGGATTACCTGACGGCGTCGGTCGATGGCCAGACGCGCGTCACCAAGGACATTTTCGCCGGCCGCATCGAGAAGAAGGAAGGGCACGGCTCCGTCGAATGGGCCATGTGCTGGATCAGCGACGAGGATGGCTTCCAGCACTCGTACTGCAACACCGTGCCGACACCTGAAGGCGGTACGCACGAGCAGGGCTTGCGCAATGCGCTGACCAAGGGCCTGCGCGCCTACGGTGAGCTCACCGGCAACAAGAAGGCAGGCCAGATCACGGCCGAGGATATTCTCGGCACGTCTGCTGGGATGCTCTCGGTTTTCATTCGCGAGCCGGAGTTCCAAGGCCAGACCAAGGATCGCCTTGCGACCCTGGAGGCCGCGCGCATCGTCGAGAGTGCAATCCGCGATGCTTTCGACCACTGGCTCGCCGACAGCCCGCAGCAGGCAACGCGCCTTCTCGAATGGACGGTGGATCAGGCCGAGGATCGCCTCAAGCGCCGCCGCGAGAAGGAGATCGGCCGCCAGAACGCGACGCGCAAGCTGCGCCTTCCCGGCAAGCTCATCGACTGCTCCAGCACGAGCGGCGATACGGAAATCTTCCTCGTCGAGGGCGACTCGGCCGGCGGTTCGGCCAAGCAGGCGCGCAATCCGAAGACGCAGGCTGTGCTACCCCTGCGCGGCAAGATCCTCAACGTCGCGAACGCCACGTCGGCGAAGCTGTCGCAGAACCAGCTTCTCACCGATCTGGTGACGGCGCTGGGCGTCGGCACAGGCTCGAAGTATCGCGAAGAGGATCTGCGCTACGACCGCGTGATCGTGATGACCGACGCCGATGTGGACGGCGCGCACATCGCCTCGCTGCTGATCACGTTCTTCTATCAGGAGATGCCGGAGCTTGTTGCCAACGGCCATCTGCATCTCGCGGTGCCGCCGCTCTACCGCCTCACGCAGGGCGGCAAGGTGGTCTATGCGCGCGACGATCGCCAGAAGGACCAGCTCATGGAGAGCGAGTTCAAGGGGCGAGGCAAGGTGGACATCACCCGCTTCAAAGGCCTCGGCGAGATGGACTTCAAGGATCTGAAGGTCACGACCATGGATCCCTCGAAGCGCGTGCTGCTGCGGGTCGAGGTCGTGGAAGACGAGAAGCCGGCTGTTTCGGAAGCGGTGAACGCACTCATGGGCTCGAAGCCCGAGCTGCGCTTCCGCTTCATCCAGGAGCGTGCGGCGTTCGCCAAGGATCTGGATATCTGAGGATCTGTCCGACGACAGTTGCCGTACTCGACCGGCTGTGGACTGATGCGGGTTCAAACCGCAAACTGAACGATATTGCAGCCGCACGCCCCGACACCCGCCACAATCCCGTTGCATGGGATGGCATGTCATGACCGCGCAGGCGACACCCACGCGAGGCCCGACGCCGCCCCCACCCCCGGCAGCGCCAGGGCGGCTGCGCGCCTCTCGTCGCCCGCCGCGGCGGGGCTGGGGATCGATCGTGTTGACGATCGTGATGTACGCGGCCCTTGCAGTCCTGTTCATCGTCTTGGCTGCGGTAACCTTCCTGCTCGTGGCGCCGCCCGTCGACATCACCCGCGAGCGGGTTACGACTGAGTTCCGCGCCCGCACGGGATATGTGCTCGAGATCAACGGGGCGACATCCCTCAATCTGCTACCGGCGCCATCGATCGAATTCCGCGATGTCGTCGTAGCCACCTCCGAGGAAGGTGGCGCCCCGGTACTTCGCGTCGAGTCGGTCGAGATCGAAGCAGAGCTGTGGCCGCTGCTCTGGGGGCGCGTGCGTCCTGATCGGATCGCGCTGCGTCGCCCACAACTCGATCTGGTCATCGGACAGGACGGCCGCCGCAAGTGGCTGAAGGCGGAGCATGACGCTGCGTCGACTGTGCGCGTCGCCCAGGTCGTGCGCGATATCAACGCGGGGCGCTTCTCGAGCCCGGCATTGCAGGCAGCATCGAAAAAGGATGGCGCGCCGCTCGACGACGATGGCGTGCTGCTGGAGGACGAGAAGTCGCGCTCCGGAGAGAAACGCAGTCGCCAGCGTGACGGCGCATTGCAGGCTGGTGACCTCACGATCCATGTCTCCGATGGCATCGTACGCTACCGCGATCTGCGCACCGGGAATCTGACCCAGGCCGATCAGGTCCAACTCCGGCTGTCGCGGCGCGACGGCCGCAAGGGAGCGCCGCTCAGGGGGCGCGGCAGCCTCGCCTACAACGGCGAGAGCGTGAAGTTCGATGTCAGCGCTGAGCCCGGCGAGCGGCCTGCGCGCGGCGTGGAGAACCTCTCGCTTCGGCTGACGGGCCGCCATGGCTCGGCGCACTTCGACGGCGCTGTCGGCGCTGCCGACAAGCTCTCCCTGAAAGGGAAGCTCGATCTGACGACGCCATCGGTGATCGAGGCCGGACGCTGGCTCGGTATGCGCATCCGAGACAGTGCTGGCTTGAGTGGCGCGATTGCTCTGCAGGGGCAGTTCGAAGCTGACGAGGGGCGCGCGCGCATCGAGGGGATGCAATTCAAGGCTGCCGGCATCGACGCGCGGGGTGACATCGATGTGGCGCTTGGTAAGCGGCCACGGTTTGCTGCCGATCTGGTGCTGGGCGAGCTCGATTTCGATCGACTGCGTGAGGAAAAGGATACGACCCGAACACGTCGGAGTGAGGAACGCGAGCGCAGCCGCAGTGTTCGTCGCGTCGAGGCATCTGCACCGGAGTCGGCAGCACCGGAGGCGCAGGGTGATACGAGCGGCGACGAGGATGGGCAGTCGCGCGAGGGCCGCGCACCAAGATCCTGGCGGACGGACCCGATTGCCTTCGCGGAGCTGAGTTCTGCCGACGGTGAGGCGCGGCTGCGCGCCACCCGCGTCGTCTGGCGCGGTGCCGTGTTGACCGATGCCGTCGGCGGCCTGTCGCTTTCCGATGGCGCTCTCCGCCTCGACATCCGCGAGGGCGCCATGCATGGCGGCAGGGCCAAGGGCGTGATCACCGCCTCCGCGGCCGGCCACGTCGCTATCGACCTGGCGCTCGATGGTGTAAGTGCACTCGAAACGCTCGGCAATGCAGGACGCTTCGAGGTGCTGGATGGTCCCGCGCGAATCCGCCTCGCTGTCGCCGGGCACGGCGCCAGCGAGCAGGAGATCGTCGGCACGCTGGCCGGCACGGCCTCCATGGAGATTGCCGACGGCGCCATCCTCGGCTGGAGCGTCGATCAGATCATCGCGAGTGTGCGGCGCCTGGAAATGCCCAATCTCGAGCGCAATCCGTCAGCCCGCACGCCTTTCTCGCGATTGTCTGCGAGCCTTGCCATCAAGGACGGCATTGCGACGGGCAAGGACATGCGCATTGCCTCCTCGCCGATCAGCCTCGACAGCTCCGGCACGATCAATCTCCCCGCTCGCACGCTCGACATGACGCTCAATCCGCGGCTCGCGGACAGTGCCGCCATCGGGAGCGCGAAGAGCCTGGCGGGGCTGACAGTGCCGCTGCAGCTCGCCGGGCCGTGGCATCGCCCGCGCCTGCGTGGTGACTATCAGAGCGTTTTGAAGAGCCCGCAGAAGGTGATCGAAGGCGTGCGCGAGACGGCGCGGGGAATCAAGGACGAGGACATCGACAAGGCGGCGAAGCGCCTGCTCGGCGACACGCCGGAGGCGGAGAAGGGCGCCAAGCGCGCCAAGGATCTGCTCAAGCGCTTCCTCGACAAATAACGCGCGAGAAGCTGCTGCGGATCAGCGTGCGTACACCGACAATCGTCGTTGGTGGCAACAGCGGAAACTTTTTTGCCGCAAGGGGGCAAAAGGTCTTGCGGGGGGGGGCGATTGGCCTCATATGACCGGTCTCCGTTCGTCCACCTGCCCCAAAGGTCAAGGATCTCCTGAAACCCCAAGGTAAGGAGCGGACGGGTCACATCTGTCTGCTGGTTGGGGAGGGTCACATGGCCTTTGATGACACCCTCTTCCAATTGGGGATGGACTTGACTCGTTCAAGCCCCGCCCAAAAGGAAGACCTTATCTACGCTGCATCCGTCGCGAACGATGACCGCAAGGATTATTTCATCGAGCGAGACGGCGTCAAGTTCGCGGGTTCACACCTCATTATCGACCTGTTTGGTGGCAAGCGTCTGGACGACTTGCCCTACATCAAGACGACGCTCGAGCGCTGTGCCCGGGCTGCTGGAGCGACACTGCTCAACGTGCATCTGCATCCGACCTCTCCGAAGGGCGGGGTTGCGGGTGTGGCGGTGCTGGCGGAGTCGCACATCACCATCCATAGCTGGCCCGAGGCCGGTTATGCGGCACTCGACGTGTTCATGTGCGGCGATACCAAGCCGCACTTGGTCGTGCCTCTGCTCAAGGCGGCTTTCGACGCTGCCGACGTGAAGGTGCACGAGCATCGTCGTGGCGAGGCTCTCGAGCCGCGCCGCTGGCAGGCAGCCGCCCGCCAGCCGGTATCGTTCGGCAAGGCCAAGGCGGCCCGCCGGCGCCAGCGTCAGGCGGCCTAATCAGCCAGCCCGAACGACCAGCCTGAGACAGATCGCGCGCCTTCCGGAAACGGGAGGCGCGCTTTCGCTTTATGGGGGGACGAAGAAAAGGACATTGGAATGTCGGATCGGCAAGGTCTGATCCGTCCTTGGGCCAGGGAGCAGGACGGCTCGCCCAACTGAAAGGACACCCCATGGCCAAGAACACGATCTGCGTTTGGTACGACAAGGATGCCGAAGCTGCGGCCCGCTTCTACGCCGAAGTTTTTCCCGACAGCGCCGTCCATGCGGTTCATCGCGCGCCGAGCGACTATCCGTCGGGTAAGAAGGACGACGTACTGACGGTGGATTTCACCGTGGCAGGCGTCCGCTGCATGGGCCTCAATGGCGGCCCTGCCTTCAAGCAAACCGAAGCCTTCTCGTTCCAGATCGCCACCGACGATCAGGAGGAAACTGACCGCTATTGGAATGCGATCGTCGGCAATGGCGGCCAGGAGAGCGCCTGCGGCTGGTGCAAGGACAAGTGGGGCATTTCCTGGCAGATCACGCCGCGTGTCTTGACCGAGGCGATGGCGGCCGGGGGTGCAGAAGCCAAGCGCGCATTCGAGGTGATGATGACCATGAAGAAAATCGACGTCGCGGCCATCGAAGCGGCGCGGCGCGGCTGAAATCCAGTCGCGAGATCACGTGGCCCGCTGCGTTCACTCGGCCCTGGTCGGCTGTTTCGGCGCCCTGATGAGGAGTGCGATCAGAACGGCCAAACCTGCGAGCGCAGCGAATGTCATGTGGGACGCGTCGTAGCTGCCGGTCCAGTCTCGCAGCACACCCGACAGCAGCGGGCCGATGGCCTGCGCTGTTACCTGGATGGTCAGCGCCACCCCGCGAATGGCGCCGAAGTTCCTGCGGCCGAAGTAGTCGGCCCAGGCGACAGGCAAACAAGTCTGCAGCGCGCCGAGCGATGCGCCGAAGATGCCTGCCGCCAGCAGTACATCGACATGGCTCGATACGCGTCCAATGAGGGCCGTTCCGACAGCCATGCCGCAAGCCGAGAGCACGAGGCCCGCGCGCACACCGATCCGGCGCAGTGCCAGACCGACCAGCAGCGCGCAGATACCTGATGCGGCCGAGAAGACCGTGACGCCCATCACGGCTGTGCTCGGGCTGAGGCCGCGCTCGGTGAAATGCACGGCCTGGTGCAAGCTGACACCCGCCTGCACCGGCCAGACCAGCATTGTGAAGATCGCCAGCAGCCAGAACGTCGGGGTGGCGAGTGCCTCGGCGCGGGTAAAGGTCGGTTCGGGTTCAACCGCCTTTCCGGACGTGGTTTCGGTATCAGCCTTCGCAGCATCGGGCCTCAGCCCCAGCTCTTCCGGCCGCCCGACCATCAAGAGCCAAGTCGGCAGAAATCCGGCGACGAGTACCGCGACACCCACGGCGATCCAGCCTGCGCGCCACCCACCATGCTCCATCGCCCAGAACGCAATGAGCGGCATCATCGTAAGGCCGGCCATTTGCGCCAGCATCGACATAGAGAGTGCCAGGGGGCGCCGCGCGACGAACCAGTTGACCACGGCGCCGAGCGTGCCGAGGTCGAACGGTCCGGCGAAATTCATGCGCGCGATGCAGAAGAGCAGATAGAACGCGGCCAGACTTCCGATCTGCGACAGCAGCAGGATCGTGACGCCCGTCGTCAGCACCGCCATGAGAAGAATGGTGCGCGGCCCCTTACGGTCGAGGAAGGAGCCGAGCATCGGCGAGGTGATCGCAGCCAGAATGCCGCCGAGCGAGACGGCGCCCGAAATCTCGGTGCGCGACCAGCCGAACTCCGCTGTCATCGGCCCAATGAACACGGACAGCGTTGCGACTGCGGGGCCGACGCGCGCGATCGATACGCAGCACACGACGCCGAGAACGACCCAGCCGTAGTAGAATGGCAGCCGCCGCGCGAGGCTGGCGGCAAACGATGGCTGTATCATTGGGCCCTGCGTAAGGTGGGGCCATCACCTTGCCCGTCTCATTCTCGCAGTCAAGCGCGCGCCGGGAAGGTCTGAGGCGCGGGGAAAGCGATGCGCGCGATGCAAGCCCTCAACCCAGCGGCTCGTCCTCGAACTCGACGCCTTCGCCGCGCGTCGGATCGGGTAACTCGTCGAGGTAGTTGTCCCACAGGGCATCGATGTGCCGTGCAGCGTCCGCCGGACCGAGCGTCCTGATCCAGCCGTCCTGGCCGATCTGAGCGATGCCGTCGTTCACGAGGCGATCGAGCGCGTCGTGCAGATCGAAGTTGAGATTGAGGCCGAACGTGTTGAAGAGCTGCTGCTCGATGGCCGCGTCTACATCCGCGAGCTCGTTGACGTGCACGGTATCCTTTGCGAGCACGCTGTAGAGCAGCATCTCCTCCTTGATGTCTTCCTCGGCCGCACGGTCCGCGAGTGCAGTCATCACGCTTCGATTGTCGGCGAGGGCATGGAAGTAAAGGTTCTGCGCCATGGTCACCATGTACTCATTGCGCTTGTGAATGAACTTCATGCCTTGCCGGAACGCGAGCCCGCCGAGCGTGGCGACCGCGCCCGCGAGCGCGATCGGGTTTGCGGCCACCATGAGCTTCGTCGCCGTGCCGACGACGCCCACGCCGAGGCCACCACCCGCGGTAACGCCGAGCCTCAGCTTGTCGAACAGACGGAACTTGACCGTCGTGTTCGGGAAGCACATCTCGATGTCCGAGCGCGGGATGTTTTTGAAGAGCTTCATGTAGATCGAGTTCGAGTTGACCTCGGCCCCGAGTGAGCCCCGCAGCTTGCGCACGATCTTTTCGGCTGCTGTACGGTCGCAGCTCTGCTGCTTCATCACCTCGTCGACGCGCTGCTCGAAAGGCTTCAGCTTGAAAAGCACGAACAGCCGCTGAAAGATCGGAACGTCGTACTCTTCCTTGAAAAGATAGAGTTTGCGCGCGTCGCGCCGATGGAGCCTGCGCTTCGTCGCCCCACGGTAGTAGATCATGAGCTCATCGAAGGCGTGCATGTCGACCTGCAGATCGAGGCCGTAATGGCTGTCGGCCGTAAGGATCAGCGCGATGTCCGCAGGATCTATCCGCGTGTAGTTCGCCTGTTCGAGCAGCAATTGCGTCTGCTCCATGAGACGCTCTTGCAGCGTGATCTTCTCCGCGTCGGTATAGCGGCGCGTAACGAGGAGATCGCTGTCCGGATTGAAGGGCTCGTACGTTTGGCCCATTTCCATCAGGTGGGCCGAGTAGGACGCCTGGCGCCAATAGTCGAGGTATCGGAAGAAGCGCCGGGCTTCCTTGGCGTCGTTGCTGCGCCATGACTGCGGCCGGGTCAGGCGCTCCATCAGCGCTGCGCGCGTGACAGGAATGAACTTCTCGCGGTCGTCGGCGTGCGCGAGGATCTCGTCGAAGAGGTCGTCGCGCGGCTCTTGATGTGCTGCAGTCGGAAGCTCTGCGGGGGCAGTGCCGGAGAGCGGCGTCTCCGCTTCGGGTGCGGGCTCTGCGGGAGCCTGATTCCGCGGCATTGGCGTGAGCACTTCGACTGCAGACATGCGCCACCCCCTCGGATCCGGGCCCACCCAAAAACTGCGGACACCGTCCTCCAGCCGCCGGACTTACGTCAAGCAGCTAGCCCGCAACTGGAGAGTATTTATGGCCGGCGTTGCACTAAGGGGTCATGCTTCTGCAGCCGCCGCAGGCGCAGAGGCCCGAACCCTCTTTCCACGTGTGGAAAGAGGGGGCAGCGGGCGAAGTTTCACGAGAGGTTCAGCTACCGCCGAAGCGGCGCTGCCACCAGCCGCGGCGCGGCGGGCCTTCGGGTTCTTCCGATGCCGCGGGAGCCGGGGCTGGGGCGTCCGGCGCGACCGCGCTCTCGGCATGGGACATGGTGCCATTCGCAAGGGCCGGCTCGCGTGCGGGCGTCGCCTCGACAACCGGCGCGCTGGGTGCCGGCGGCGAGGGTTCGTCCTTGGCCGAGGCCGGTGGCGCTGGCGGTTCCGATGCAACGGGCTCGGCCACAGTCTCGGGCCGGGCGGCCTCGAGTTCCGGGACCTCAGGCTCCTGTGCGGCGCCGACGATCTCCCAGGCAACACCCTGTGAGGTTACGCCATGGTCCGGCGTATCCAGTGACGCCTCGTCGCGACGGCGTACGGGCAGATCGCCCCACCGGCCATGCGGCTTGAAGCCCGGATCGACATCCGGCTGATCAGCGCCAGGGTCCGCCGGGGAGCCGGCGATGACGCTGCCGTCGGGGCCTGTCGCGCCTTCGCGGTGACGCGAGCGACCGCCACGGCGGCCACGCCGACGGCGACGGCCACGGCCTTCGCCATCTTCCGGCTTGCCGCCATCCTCGCGTGCGCTTACCGGTGCTTCCTCGCCTTCATCGGCATCGGCTGCCTCGGGTTCAACGCCATCAGCCTCCGCATCGGCGTGCGACGCGGCCTCATCATCGGGCCCACGTGGTGCGCGCTCGCTACCTGCTTCCTGACGGTCGCGGCGACCACGCCCACGGCGACGGCGACGGCGCGAGCGCCCCTCGCCTGCTTCTTCTTCACCGGTAGCGCTTTCCCGTGCCTCGCTGCGGGCCTCGGGACGCTCCTCGCTCTCGCCTTCGTCTCCGCCCTCAGCTTCGCTGCCGTCAAAGCCCCAGTCCATGCTGACGACATTGCGCTGGGCGCGCGCCGGCGCTGCCGTCGGCTCGCTCGTGCGCTCGATGGCGAAGTTCGCGCCCTGCATGCGCTCACTGGCCTGGACGCTGACGAAGATGCCGTAGCGCTGCGCGATCTCGGTTATGAAACCGCGCTTGTGATTGAGGATGTAGAGCGCGACGCCCGCCGTGGTGAGGACCGCGATCGAGGTCATCGGTCCCTTCATGAGATGGTCTTCGATGCCGCGCAGCACGGCCAGTGCCACCGACTCCGTCGAGCGGATGATGCCGGTGCCCTGGCAATGCGGACACTGCGAGGTCGAGCCTTCGAGGACGCCAGTCCGCAGACGCTGGCGTGACATCTCGAGCAGGCCGAAGTGCGAGATATGCCCCACCTGGATGCGCGCGCGGTCATGGCGCAGGGCGTCCTTGATGCGGCGCTCTACAGCCCGGTTGTTGCGCTTCTCCTCCATGTCGATGAAGTCGACGACGATGAGGCCGGCGAGGTCGCGCAGCTTGAGCTGGCGGGCGATCTCGTCCGCGGCTTCGAGGTTCGTGCTGAGGGCCGTCTCCTCGATTGAGAATTCGCGCGTGGACTTGCCCGAGTTGACGTCGATGGCGACGAGCGCCTCGGTCTGGTTAATCACGAGATAGCCGCCCGAGCGCAGCGTCACGTGCGGGCTGAACATCGCATTGAGCTGGCGCTCGATCTGGAAGCGCGAGAAGAGTGGCTCCGGCTCGCGATAATTGATGACGCTGTCGGCGTGTCCCGGCATGAGCATGCTGAGGAAGCCGTGTGCCTCCTCGTGTGCCTCGTCGCCGGCGACCAGCACCTGGTCGATGTCCTTCGAGTACAGATCGCGCAGTGAGCGCTTGATGAGATTCCCTTCCTCATAGACGAGGCAGGGCGCCGTCGAGCGCAATGTGAGATCGCGCACGCTCTCCCAGAGCCGCAGCAGATATTCGAAGTCGCGGCGGATCTCCTGCTTCGTGCGCGCGGCACCAGCCGTGCGGACGATAAGGCCCATGCCCTCCGGCACTTCGAGTTCCTCGGCAATGGCCTTGAGGCGCTTTCTGTCCTGGGCGTTCGTGATCTTACGCGAGATGCCACCGCCACGGCCCGTGTTCGGCATGAGAACTGTGTAGCGGCCCGCGAGCGAAAGGTAGGTGGGCAGCGCTGCGCCCTTGTTGCCCCGCTCCTCCTTGACGACCTGCACGAGGATAATCTGGCGGCGCTTGATGACTTCCTGGATCTTGTACTGGCGTGCACGGCGGCGCTGCGGGCGCTCGGGGAGCTCTTCGAGCGCATCCTCTGCGCCGACCTGCTCAATGGGCTCTGCGGTCGCGCCATTGCTGTCGACCTCGGTGACGCCGACCTCCTCGACAAGCCCGATCTGCTTCGGTGCATCTTCTTCGGAGCCTGCGCCTTCTGCCGGCAGTGCCTCGGCGACGAACTCGTGGGCCTGGGCGTGGCCGGCCTCGATCGTCTCGATCGCGGCTTCAGCCGGCTCACTCAGCGTTTCCTCGCGCGCGTGAGCCAGTGGCTTGGCGCTCGGCGCCTCCTCCGCGAAATCATCTTCTGACCGGCCGTCTTGCGGCTCGGCGTCGTCGTTGTAGGTGTCGGCATCATCGTGATCTTCCGCCTCGGGGGCGGCGTCATCTTCGATAATCTCGGGCGCCGAAGCTTCGGCAGTATCACCAGCATCGGCATCCGCGCCGGTGCCGGCGGCTTGCCGTCCCCGGCGATTACGGCCACGGCCCCTGCGCTCACCCCGGTCGCCGCGCTCACGCCGTTCGGCGCGGGCATCGGCCTCGCGCTCGGCGCGAGCCTCTTCCTCGACTTCCTCGTCGATCAGGGCCTGCCGGTCGGCAAACGGGATCTGGTAGTAGTCGGGATGGATTTCGCTGAAGGCGAGGAAGCCGTGACGGTTGCCGCCGTACTCGACGAACGCGGCCTGCAGTGACGGCTCGACGCGTGTGACTTTCGCCAGGTAGATGTTGCCGCGCAGCGGTTTGCGCGATGCCGACTCGTAGTCGAATTCCTCTACCCGGCCGCCTCTGAGTACCACCACCCGGGTCTCCTCCGGGTGGGTGGCATCGATAAGCATTTTGTTCTTGTCCATGGTCTTTGATCCTGGGCGCGCCGCCCGGGGCTCGTCGTCCTGTCGCGCGTGCGATGGGGGCTCAGCGAGTGCGCGGGGCTGTGGCGCGGGTTGGCTGATGGCGTGATCGTGTATGAAGCCCGCCACCCACTCGCGCCCGACGCGCAGGATGCGGCCGCGTCAGCGGTCGCTCCGGCGTGCGCAGCGCCTTGCCGTGCCCGGGAACCGGGAGCGGACAGGGTTGGTTGGGGGGGACTCCGGTGTCTCATTGTTCCTCGAAGGGACTGTGCGCCCCTTTGTTCTTAATACGTTCCGACGTGCCATCCCTCGCGGAATAGGTCGGCTCGGAACGGCTCACAATTGTCCCGACGCCAAAAGGGCTGAGGGACCGGGATTGCAGGCCGGAAGTCGAAACTCCAGCTCGCCGTGTGCCGTCTGCGCCAGCGCGCTCGCAACGTCGGGCTCACCCCTCGGCGGATCACGCCGCCGATGTGGAGTTAGCGGCATAACGAGCTGAAACGACATCGAAACTGTGGCCTGGGGGCCCCGCACTCAGCGGTGAGCTTTGCGCTGCGACCCCAACGGGATCACAATCCTCCTGAAGCCTCCTCCGCACTATTTGCGGGGTGCTCCACGCAGCTCGCGCTCAACGGCTTGGCGGGAAACAGACAGGTCCCAGCAGCAACTCGTCGCGGCAAGAACGACACACTGAAGTATCTCTACGATCTTGCCCCTAGCGAGGCAAGGCCCGTGGAGGGCATACCTTGGCACATACGATCACTTTGCATGTGTCCGACGACACAAGAGGCGTGATTCGGCCAAAGATTGGGTTAACCTCGGCTCGGCTGGAGGGGGACGGACACGGTCTGACGGGGGACGATTGCGTGCACTGGCATCACGTCTGATCATTGCGTGCGTGCTCGCAGCGGCGAACGGCGTTCTCTGGGCTGTGCCGGGGGCTGTGCCAGTCGCCGCCCAGGGCTCCACGCACGTCAAAACCATGCCGTCCCGGTCATCGTCGCCGCCAGCCGAGAAGCCTGAGCCGCGTTCAGAGACCAAGGAGCCTGCTCCTGCTGTACCGGTGGGACCAGTTGTCGCAGATGCGGTTTCGGTCACGGGCGATCAATCGCTGACCCGCCTAGCGCTCGAACTGACGGGACCGGTCGAGTACCAGGTTTTCCGTCTGCGGACGCCCGATCGGGTCGTCCTCGATGTGAGCCATGTCGAGTTCACGGTCCCGGCGACAGCGGGCCGAGAGAGCAAGGCGTTGGTTTCCGGTTTTCGCTTCGGTGCCTTCGCGCCCGGGAAGGCCCGGGTTGTGATCGAAACGGCTGGACCCGTTCAGGTCGAAGCGACCCGGCTGATCCGTGAAGGCTCGCGCGGACGCCACAGGCTCGAGTTGGATCTCGTTCCTGCGCCCTCGGTGGACCTCAGCGAGGGGGAGTTGGCTGCGGCACGCGAAAGCGCGGCGCGCCTCCAGATCGCCGATGCAACTCCGGCGCCCGCGCCGCCCGCCAAGAAATCCTCACCCGTCGCGCCGCGGATGCCTGTGATCGTCGTCGATCCGGGCCACGGCGGCGTCGATACCGGTGCCCAGGGGGCAGTCGGCGTCGAGAAGGATATTGTCCTCGCCGTTGGGCGTGAGCTCGAAAAGGCGCTCAACGCGACGGGTAAATACCGCGTGGTGATGACGCGTTCGACTGACGCCTTCGTTCCGCTCGCGCAACGCATTCGTCTGTCTCGCGAGCAGGAGGCGCAGCTCTTCATCTCGCTGCACGCCGACTCGCTGGAAGCGCGCGAGCTGGCGCACGCCATTCGTGGCGCGACCATCTACACGCTCTCGCAGAGCGCTTCCGACGACCGCGCCCGTCGGCTCGCCGACAAGGAGAATGCCGCGGACCTTCTGGCCGGCGTCCATCTGCCGACCGAGGACGTTCAGGACGATGTGAAGAGTATTCTATTTGATTTGATGGCACGTGAGACGGCCGGCCTCGCGCTCAACTTCCGGCAGCTTGCCGCCAAACGCATGCGCGGCAGCATTCATCTCAGCAGGGATCCGCAGCGCGCTGCCAATTTCCTCGTCTTGAGGCAGGCCGAGACGCCGGCTGTGCTCATCGAGCTCGGCTATATCAGCCATGGGGAGGAAGAGAAGCAGATGCTGTCGCAGGAGTGGCAGAAGAAAATGGCTGCCGCGATCACAGCGGCGATCAACGATTTCTTTGCAACCGGCAGTTCGATCTTCCGTTGATCACACTTCCCGAAATTGCGTGATGTTCAAAAAAAGGGCCGCTCACGAG
>JAEYPL010000024.1 GCA_023410905.1 Pseudomonadota bacterium | reverse complement strand
ATGTGGGGCCTCTCGCGGACGCTCGTCGACAACCAGATCAAGGGCGTCGTCGACGGCTATGCCGAGCCGCTCGAGATCCACGGCGTCGGCTTTCGCGCCCAGCTCAAGGGCAAGGAGCTGACGCTGCAACTCGGGTTCAGCCACGAGATCAACTACAAGGTGCCGGACGGCATCGACGTGAAACTCGGCGGTCCGCGCCAGGATCACGTGCTGATCTCGGGCATCGACAAGCAGAAGGTCGGGCAGGTCGCGGCGGAGATCCGCGGCTACCGTCCGCCGGAGCCGTACCAGGGCAAGGGTGTTCGCTATCAGGGCGAGTTCATCCTGCGCAAGGAAGGCAAGAAGAAGTAAGCGAGAGAACCGATGAGCGCCCACGACAAACAGTTCCAGCGCCGCGCGAAGCGCGTACGGCGGACCTTGAAGAAGGTCGCGAACGGGAAGCCGCGCCTGTCGGTCTTCCGTTCTTCCAAGCATATTTATGCGCAGGTGATCGATGACGCCAAGGGCGTGACGGTCGCGGCTGCCTCGAGCATCGAAAAGGATCTCAAGGGCAAGCTGAAAACCGGTGCGGACAAGGCTGCTGCTGCCGAGGTCGGCAAGCTGCTTGCCGAGCGCGCGGTCAAGGCTGGCGTCGCCGAGGTCGTCTTCGATCGTGGCGGCTACATCTATCACGGACGCGTCAAGTCGCTGGCCGATGCGGCCCGCGAAGGCGGCCTGAGCTTCTGAGCGAGAAAGGTTTATCGACGTGGCACGCAATCCTTCCCGAGATCGGGACCGCGACGACGATCGCAAAGGCGATTTCACCGAGAAGCTCGTCCACATCAACCGCGTCGCGAAGGTTGTGAAGGGCGGCAAGCGCTTCGGTTTCGCGGCGCTCGTGGTCGTCGGCGATCAGCAGGGCCAGGTCGGCTTCGGCCATGGCAAGGCGCGCGAAGTTCCGGAAGCCATCCGCAAGGCTGGCGAAGCGGCGCGTCGTGCGATGCTGCGCGTACCGCTGCGCGACAAGCGCACGCTGCATCATGACTGCAAGGGCCGCCATGGTGCGGGCCGCGTGGTTCTGCGCGCTGCACCTCCCGGCACGGGCATTATCGCCGGTGGCCCGATGCGTGCGGTGTTCGATGCGCTCGGTGTGCGCGACGTCGTTGCGAAGTCGCTCGGCACTTCGAACCCCTACAACATGGTGCGCGCCACGTTCGACGCGCTCAAGCTGCAGGAAAACCCGCGTGGCGTTGCTGCACGTCGCAGCAAGAAGGTGAGCGAGATCGTTGCGCGCCGTCGCGATACCGCGGGCGAGGCGACGACCGAAGCCGCCGCGCAGGAATAGTCAAGCTCTTGGAGCTGGGCGGCGCTGAGTGGCGCCGCCGGGATCCAGGTCAGAGGACACGAAGAACATGGCAGACGGTAAGAGCGGCGCCGGCAAGACGATCACCGTCGAGCAGATCGCGAGCCCCATGCGGCGCCCGGACATTCAGCGCCAGACCCTCATCGGTCTCGGCCTCAACAAGCTGCACCGCCGGAGCACGCTCGTCGATACGCCCGACGTGCGCGGCATGATCAACAAGATTCCGCACCTCGTGAAGATCGTCGAAGAGACGAAATAGCGAAGGCGGGCAAGGAAGGAGCGCGGGGCCATGCGGCTCAACGACATCAAGGACAATGCCGGTTCGCGCAAGACGCGCGTCAGGATCGGCCGCGGCATCGGCTCGGGCATCGGCAAGACCGGTGGCCGCGGTGGCAAGGGTCAGACGGCGCGTTCGGGCGTCGCGATCGGGGGCTTCGAGGGTGGCCAGATGCCGCTCCATCGTCGTCTGCCGAAGCGCGGTTTCCGCTCACGCAGCCGCGATGAATTCAACGAGGTTTCGCTCGGCAATCTGCAGGGGGCTGTCGATACCGGCCGCCTCGATGCGGGCAAGCCGGTCGATGTCGCGGCGCTCAAGGCAGCCGGCCTCGTACGCCGCGAGCTGAGCGGTGTTCGAATTCTCGGCGACGGCGAGATCAAGTCGGCGCTGAAACTGACGGTCAATCACGCAACGGCTTCCGCTCGCGCAGCGATCGAGAAGGCCGGCGGCGCCATCACGCTCATCGAGCGCAAGGTGCTCGAGGCCGATGAGGCTAAGCGCGCGAAGACCGCAGCCAAGAAGGCCAAGTCGGGCGGCACGAAGAAGAAGTCCGACGACGAATAGGCCGCGTATCTGGTCGGGGCGGGAAACGGGTGCGGAACGGTTGTTGGGGGCCGCGTCGCTGTCGCCAGTTGCGCCGAACCTGTTCAAGCCCCATGTTGATCGAAATTCTTGTGGCTCCGCCCGGCCATCCGGTGCGGGGCCCGAGTCCGTCCCGGGAGCCTGAGACGCCATGGTATCGGCCGCAGAGCAACTTGCGAGCAACTTGAACTTCGGTGCCTTTTCGAAGGCCGAAGAGCTCAAGAAGCGGATCTGGTTCACGCTGGGAGCGCTTGTCGTCTACCGCATCGGTACGTTCATCCCGATGCCCGGTATCGATCCCATCGCCTTCGCTGAGACGTTCCGCCAGAACGCGTCCGGCATTCTCGGCATGGTCAATCTGTTCGCCGGCGGCGCGATCGAGCGCATGGCGATCTTCGCGCTCAACATCATGCCTTACATCTCTGCATCGATCATCATGCAGCTGATGTCCTCGGTTTCGCCCAAGCTCGAGGCCTTGAAGAAGGAAGGCGAGCAGGGCCGCAAGCAGATCAACCAGTACACGCGTTATCTGACGGTGGTGCTGGCCGCGTTCCAGGCCTACGGCATCGCGATCGGCCTCGAAGGTTCGAGTGGTCCGGCGGGCTCCGTGGTCGTCGACCCGGGATGGTTCTTCCGCATGTCGACCGTGATCACGCTGGTCGGCGGCACGATGTTCCTCATGTGGCTCGGCGAGCAGATCACCGCGCGCGGCGTCGGCAACGGCATATCGCTCATCATCTTCGCGGGCATCGTCGCCGGACTACCGAGTGCAATCATCGGCCTGTTCGAGCTTGCCCGCACGGGCGCGCTCGCGACGCCCCTTCTGCTCATGCTGCTCGTGCTGATGCTGGCGGTCGTTGCCGCGATCGTTTTCATGGAGCGAGCGCAACGCCGGCTGCTCATCCAGTATCCCAAGCGGCAGGTCGGCAATCGCATGTTCCAGGGTGAGGCTTCGCACCTTCCCTTGAAGCTCAACACGGCCGGCGTCATCCCGCCGATCTTCGCATCCTCGCTGCTGCTGCTGCCGATTACGGCCGCCCAGTTCAGCCAGGGTGGCACCGGCGGCTCCGAATGGTTGAACGCGCTCGTTGCTGCGCTTGGCCGCGGTCAGCCGCTGCACATTTTCATCTACGTAGCGATGATCATCTTCTTTGCGTTCTTTTATACGGCTGTCGTGTTCAATGCGAACGACACGGCCGATAACCTGCGCAAGTACGGCGGCTATCTGCCGGGCATCCGGCCAGGTCAGAAGACCGCCGAATACATCGACTACGTGCTGACCCGCATTACACTCGTCGGTGCGATCTATCTCGCGATCGTCTGCGTGCTGCCCGAGCTGTTGATCGCCTACGCGGCGGTACCCTTCTACTTCGGCGGCACGTCACTGCTCATCGCGGTGAGCGTCACGATGGATACCGTGGCCCAGGTACAGAGCCATCTGCTGGCTCATCAGTACGAGGGGCTGATCAAGAAGGCGAAGCTCAGGGGCGCTTCGTCGCGGAGTGGCCGGAGATGAAACTGATCCTGTTGGGGCCGCCGGGGGCCGGCAAGGGGACACAGGCTCAGCAGCTCGCGAAGAAGCGCAGCCTCGTACAACTTTCGACCGGCGAGATGCTGCGCGCCGCCGTCAAGGCCGGGACCGACGTAGGTCTCAAAGCCAAGGCGCTCATGGACAAGGGCGAGCTCGTCTCCGACGACGTTGTCGTCGGCATCATTGCAGATCGCATCGAGCAGCCCGACTGCAAGAATGGCTTCATTCTCGACGGATTTCCGCGCACGCTCCAGCAGGCAGCGGCCCTCGACAAGATGCTCGCCGACAAAGGCGACCGCATGGACGCCGTGATCGAGCTCAAGGTCGACTACAATCGGCTCGTGGAGCGCATTGTGGGGCGCTATGCCTGCGCCAAGTGCGGCGAGGGCTACCATGATCGCTTCAAGCGCCCCAAGGTTCGCGGGGTGTGCGACGTCTGCGGCAGCACCGACTTCACGCGCCGCGCCGACGACAACGCGGAGACCGTCACCACCCGGATGATGGCCTACTACCGTGAGACCTCGCCGCTCATCGGCTACTACTTCTGTAAGGGCAACCTTCATGCCGTCGACGGCATGGCCCCGATCGGCGACGTGGGCGACGAAATCGAGGGCGTTCTCGCCAAGCTCTCGTAAGGCCCGCGCCCCGCGGCAGCCTTACGCCCGTCCGCATTTCCATGGCACTTCCTCAGGTCACGCAGTGGTCCGGCGCTTCAACCGTGCGCCGGTCTGCTCTATAAGTTTGTGCCCGCGCATCGACGGTGACACCGCTTGCGATGCCCGTGGCAGGCTCGTAGGGGACCGATGAGCAACTTTTCTAAATCCGGATGGCGACGCGCCGATAGGCTCGGCCTTGTGGTCCTGCTGCCGCTACTTGCGCTCGGGCACTTCGCTCCTGCATCCGCGCAGCAGCGCAAGGAGCCTCCGCCGTCGCGCGCTGCCGCGCAGTACTCCTACGCGCCTATCGTCAAGCGCGCAGCTCCCGCTGTCGTCAACGTGTACGCGCGTGGTCGCGTCGCGACGCAGGCCCCAGGTTTGCCGGGAGACTTCCTGTTCCGCGATTTTTTCCGCGACCGCATGGGTATGTCGCGTGATCGCGTGCAGAGCGCACTCGGGTCGGGCGTTATCGTGTCGCCGGACGGCGTCATCGTGACCAACACGCACGTGGTGAAGGTCGGTGCGACGTCGGAGATCCGCGTCGTGCTCGCCGATCGGCGCGAGTTCGATGCGCGAATCGTTCTGCAGGACGAGAAGACCGACATTGCCATTCTGCGCGTCGACGGCGGTGACGGGAAATTTCCGTCACTTCAGTTCGAGGATTCCGACAGCGTCGAGGTCGGCGATCTCGTACTCGCGATCGGTAATCCCTTCGGCGTCGGGCAGACCGTGACCAGCGGCATCATTTCCGCGCTCGGCCGCTCCGAGATCGGGCGCGCCGACATTCAGTCCTATATCCAGACCGATGCGCCCATCAATCCAGGCAACTCCGGAGGCGCGCTCGTCGACATGTCGGGCCGCCTGATCGGCATCAATACGGCCATATATTCGGGATCGGGCGGCTCGCATGGCGTCGGCTTCGCCATTCCATCGAACCTCGTGCGTCTCTACGTCGACAGCGCCCTGACCGGCAAGAAGGTCCAGCGCCCCTGGCTTGGCGCACGGCTCGATTCGATCACGCGCGAGATTGCCGAGGGCCTGCGACTCAATCGCTCGTCCGGTGCGCTCGTGACGCGCGTGCACAAGGACGGCCCTGCGGCGCTTGCCGGCTTGGAACCGGGCGACGTGATCACGATGGTCGACGGCCACGAGGTCTCCGATGCGCGTACGGTCAACTATCGCCTCGCGACGCGCGGCATCGGCCAGACGGTTCAGGTCAATGCCATTCGCAAGGGGCGCACGGTATCGCTGCAGCTTGCGCTCCAGCCGCCGCCGCCGATCGGTCCGGATGACGTGCGCAACTTCACGGGCGATCATCCGCTCGACGGCGCGCGCATCGCCAACCTTGTGCCGCACGTGGCGGACGAGCTCGATCTCGATGAGACCGGCGGTACCGTGGTTCTGAGCTTGCGTTCGGGGTCGGTCGCGGAGCGACTCAACCTCAGGCCGGGCGATATCATCGTGTCGGTCGGCGATCAACAGATCGAATCGGTTGTCCAGCTCGAGCAAAGCCTCGCCCGCCGGCCCTCGTTGTGGCGTATCGTGATCAAGCGAGGCCGGCAGGTTGTACAACTACAGATTCCCGGCTGACCTTGTGGCAGCCTCACAGGAGCGGCGAGAAGCGCCATGATCGACGCAATTGAGGAAACGATAACCGCGGCGCTGATCGTGATCGGTGACGAGATCCTCTCGGGGCGCACGAAGGATAAGAACATCGGCACCATCGCCGATCATTGCACGATGATCGGCATCCGCCTGAAAGAGGTGCGCGTCGTCGGCGACTTCGAGGACGAGATCGTCCAGGCCGTCAACGAGCTGCGCCGCCGCTACACCTACGTCTTCACGACCGGCGGCATTGGGCCGACGCACGACGACATTACGGCGGACAGCATCGCCAAGGCGTTCGGTGTGACGATCGATCATCATCCCGAAGTGAAGGCGCTGATGCTCGAGAACTACGCGCGTCGCGGCGTCGAGGCGACGCCTGCGCGTCTCCGCATGGCGCGCATTCCGCATGGTGCCAGCCTCGTCAAGAACAAGGTTTCGGTCGCGCCCGGCTTCCGTCTCGAGAATGTGATCGTCATGGCGGGTATTCCGGTCGTGATGCAGGCGATGCTCGACTCCGTGACGCCGGAACTCAGGACGGGGCGCAAGATGCTCTCCGTGAGCATCGAGATGCTGAAGCCCGAAGGCGAGGTCGCAGCTCCGCTCGAAGCCGCGCAGAAGGCCTATCCGGATGTGTCCATGGGGAGCTATCCCTTCGTCCGCGACGGCCGTCTCTATGGCACTGAACTCGTTCTTCGTGCGACGGATGCAGCGCGTCTTGCCGCGGCAGAAGCAGATCTCAAGGCACGGCTGACGGCCGCCGGTCTCATGGGGTGATGGGAATGGCCGGAGCGCAGGGAGAAGATCGCGGCGGGAGGCGCAATCAGCGCGAAGCGCGGCTCGCCGACAAGCTGCGCCAGAATCTCGTCAGGCGCAAAGCCAAGACGCGTGCCATGCGCGATACCGCGAAAGCCGAGGCCGCCTCCCCGAAGGGTGGTGCCGACGAGTACGAGTCGTGAGCACCGCGATCGGCAGCATCGGCGTCGTCGGCGGTGGTGCTTGGGGCACGGCGCTCGCCGAGGCCGCGTGCATGGCCGGCTCTAAAACATTGCTCTGGGCGCGCGATCCGTCCGTCGTCGATGAAATCAACACGCGACATACGAACACCGCTTACCTTCCCGGCCTCGCCCTCAATGCCGGGCTCACCGCGACGGGCGATCTCTCGCGCATGGCCGAGGTCGATGCCATCCTGCTTGCGACACCAGCACAAACGCAGCGCGCCATGGCACACGCACTTGCGTCGCACATGGCGCCGGGCAAGCCCGTCGTCATCTGCTCCAAAGGTATCGAGCAGACGACCGGCAAGCTGATGACGGACGTTCTGGCGGAGACTTTGCCGGATTGTAGCATGGCCGTCTTGTCCGGCCCGGGCTTTGCCGAGGATGTGGTGCGTGGTCTGCCGACGGCGCTCACACTAGCTTGCGGCGACGAAGCATTGGGCAAGGCGCTCGTTGCCGCGATCGGTTGCCGACATTTCCGCCTGTATTGGACGGGCGACACGACCGGCGTTGCCTTCGGTGGCGCGATGAAAAACGTACAAGCGATTGCTGCCGGCATCGTCGTTGGCCGCGGTCTCGGCGCCAGCGCGCACGCGGCCCTCGTCACACGCGGCTTCGCTGAAATGCGCCGCCTCGGCGCTGCATTTGGCGCCAATCCGGACACGCTGGTCGGCCTTTCGGGTCTCGGCGATCTCCTGCTGACGTGCGGCAGTCCCCAGTCGCGCAACATGCGGCTCGGCCGGCTGCTCGGCCAGGGACGCTCGCTCAGTGAGGCACTCGCGGAGCTGCATTCGACGGCTGAGGGCGTCTACACGGCTGCTGCCGCCGTACGTAGCGCCGAGGCCCATGGCATCGAGGTGCCTATTGCGGCGGCCGTCCACGCCATCATCGAAGGCGAACTCACTGTCGATGCCGCCATAGAAGGGTTGCTCGCGCGACCTTTCCGCTCGGAACTATGAGCCGCCTCTCGCTTCAGCGACCGGCGACCTGTTCGACGCGCACGGGCTGACGGCGCAGCAGGTCCTCGATCCGCGCGCGCTCCTTCTGGAACTCGGCGAGCTGACGACCCGTCAAGCGGCGCTCACGCGGCACCTGAATGGAAAGCGGATCGACGAACTGGTTGTTGACCAGCACCTCGTAGTGCAAATGCGGACCGGTGGAGAAGCCCGTGTTGCCCGAGTAACCGATGACCTGGTTCTGCCGCACCCTGACACCGGGCGCGACACCGGGTGCGAGACGGCTCATATGAGCGTAGGCACTCTGATAGCCGTTCGCGTGTCGAATGCGGATGTAAATGCCGTACTGGCCTTTGTGACCAGCTTCCTCGATTGTGCCGCTGCCCGCAGCGACGATGGGTGTGCCGATGGGCGCAGCCCAGTCGACGCCGGTATGAAGTTTGCGCGTATTGAGCAGTGGATGGTAGCGCACACCGAAGCCCGAGGTAAGGCGCGCTTCGTCACCGCGGATGGGCTGGCGGATGAGAAATTTCCGCGAGTTGTTGCCGTCATTGTCGTAGTAGTCGATCACGCCATCGGATGTGCGGAAGCGGAAGAAGCGCTGGCTCTCGCCGGCGCCCGTAACCGCTGAGTAGAGAAGCTCGCCCAGTTGCTCCTCGCCGCGACCTTCCTCGCGCACGTCGAAGAACATCTCGAGCTCGTCTGTGACGCGGGCGCGGCGTCGGAAATCCGTCTCGTGCGCGTGAAGGCGCAGGATTTGAACAATCGTGTCTGGCTCGACGCCTTGCGAGAGCGCCGTGTGATAGAGCGCTGCATAGAGGCTCGCGGTGGTTGGGCGTTCGGGGCCGCGCGCCTGACTCGGGCGAGCGTTCTCCCAAAGTGGCTCCGCGGATGCGACGAGCTCGCCGGCGCCACTGCGCTCCACGCTCAGTCGGTGTGTGCCGCGCGTATCGAAGACAGCGAAGCGCACCGGCTCGAGCTGCTCGGGATTGGCAAGGCTTGGTTCGAGCGTGATCTCGACGAGGAAACCCGCGCCAAGATCGCGTTCCGCGAAGGTGCCGCGCGCCGCTTCGACCATGCTGCGCGCGAGCTGTGGATCGGCGCCGGACTGCTGTAGAATACGCGTGAGTGTTTCACCGCGCCCGACCTTGTGCGTGCGAGTCTGGCGTCCCTCGATTTCCGCGGCATCGTCCTGTTCACCGCCGACTTTCGCGAGAATTGTGGTGTTGGCGGGAAGTGGCGCCTCAGTCGCTGCGCCGGCCTTCTTGGCGGCCTCCTCGGAGCCTTCAGGCAGGAAGCCGGGCCGCATAGCCATGGCATCGCGAGCCAGTTCGCGCGCGCGTTCCACGAGGTCGGATACCTCGCGCTCATCGAGCTCCTGCCCGTCTTCCGTCGGCAGGATGCTGCCGAGCAGTTCGACGACACGCAGCGAAACGCCGCTCGCGCCTGATGTGCCGGCCGATGGCGCGTCATCCGTCTCGCTGCCGATCGGTGTCGTATTGCCGTAAAGGCGTATGGGATTGAAGGCCGGAATTGCGCCGACGCTTTCCGCCCGGACGGCTGCCAGACGCGCGTGGATGCGCGCGTAAGGCTTATTCTGGATGTACTCTCGTGAGCCGCGCCGCTGACGGATGCTTTCCTGCACGACGTAGCGGGTGACCATGGCACCAGACGTCGCCTCGAGCCGGTCGGACTTCGGCGCCGACCAGGCGAGGCCGTCTGAGACGATCGGTGCCAGTGTGCGCTCTGGCTGGATTTCGGCGCTCATTTTGCGGAGCGCAGGCATGAGTCCGTTGGTTCGGCTGTCGTGAGATTCCGAGGCGCCGAAAATCGCCGCGATAATGGCGACGGAGCCAACGGTTGCAGCCAGGCAGGTGCTGAAGAACCAGCGAAATTTTCCGCCGCCCCGCGCCTCGGCCGTGTCCGCTGTATAGAGATCGCGGAGGCTGCCGCTCCGGCGTGCGACGCGTAGATGGGATTGGCTGTGCGCGTGGTCGAGGCCGCGATGGCGTCTGACGCGCCCGACCGTAGCATGGCGATGCCGCTCGATCACGTAAGCTCCCCCAAGTCCTCGCAAAAAGGCGAGGCATATAATGCGCCGCGCGGAACTTGCCCCTCCCGCGCAGGATCAATACTGAACCCAGTTGCTAGCATAAGTATGGCGATGAGGCAGCCGGGCAGTAGTTCCCCACACCCGCGACGGCCGGCTTCAATAAAGTTTATGAGGTCTAGCTTGGACTTAGGGGTCGCTTTGGCGATTCGTGACAGAAATTTTGAGATTGGTGTTGACTTGGGTAATGGCAGGGCTTAGAACCCCCCTTGTCGGCGCCGCTGCTGAGTGCAACGGCCGGCCTTCGATAGACGGAAATCTCTCGAACTGGTAAGAAACTCTCAGGCGAATAGCCTGATCGGGTTTCTGTTGCCACCCCGGGGACGCTACATACGTAGCCGGGACCGAGAAGCCATCTGATCGATCTGGCGCTCTTTGACAAGTGATATGAAGGAAGGGAAACGCAGGCGGCGGAGTCCTGGCGGGTTCCAAACGTGTCTTCGGGCATGTGTGGAGCTGAAAGGAACTCTGGTACCATCTGCGTTTCAAGCCATCACCATGATGGTCGGCACGAGCAGCTTCGGCTGAGCGGATCGATCGTCAAGTGTGAAGGTGCCCGTTACGCAGAGATTCTTGGAGTTAAATCTCCGAGCCGACCAGAATCAAATCTTTCAATCTGAGAGTTTGATCCTGGCTCAGAACGAACGCTGGCGGCAGGCCTAACACATGCAAGTCGAACGCCCCGCAAGGGGAGTGGCAGACGGGTGAGTAACGCGTGGGAACCTTCCCTATAGTACGGAATATACCAGGGAAACTTGGAGCAATACCGTATACGCCCGAAAGGGGAAAGATTTATCGCTATAGGATGGGCCCGCGTTGGATTAGCTAGTTGGTGAGGTAATGGCTCACCAAGGCGACGATCCATAGCTGGTCTGAGAGGATGATCAGCCACACTGGGACTGAGACACGGCCCAGACTCCTACGGGAGGCAGCAGTGGGGAATATTGGACAATGGGCGCAAGCCTGATCCAGCCATGCCGCGTGAGTGATGAAGGCC
>JAEYPL010000336.1 GCA_023410905.1 Pseudomonadota bacterium | reverse complement strand
CTCCCCGGGCGGGGGGCGTGGGTTTGGGTGGGGGCCGGCGGCATACACTCACGTTGCGCAAGTTTCCGCCCCTCATCCTAACCTTCTCCCCGTGAGCACGGGGAGAAGGGACCGGTCGCGCGCGTCGCAGCGGCTTGCGTCCTGTCCGCACCGCCGCCGCGGGCATGGCACCACGGCGGAAGGCGACAGCACCTCTTTCCAGCGGCCCGCGGCAATAAACTAAGGCCACTTCACCACGGGCGGCATCGACGAGAGGATGGAATCCACGTTGCCGCCGGTTTTCAGCCCGAACACCGTGCCGCGATCGTGCAGCAGGTTGAACTCGACGTAACGCCCGCGCCGCACGAGCTGCTCGTCGCGCTCGGCATCGCTCCACTTCTTCTCGAAGTTGCGTCGCACGAGCTCGGGATAAATGCGCTTGAAGGCGCGCCCGACATCCTGCGTGAAGGCGAAGGCGGCGTCCCATCCGCCTGCGGCCGCGTCTGGTGTGATGTAATCGTAGAAGATGCCGCCGACGCCGCGTGGCTCTTTGCGGTGCGGCAGGTAGAAGTACTCGTCGCACCACGCTTTCAGTCGCGCGTAGTCGACGATCTCGTGGGCCGCGCAGGCCTCTTCCATGGCCGCATGGAAAGCGCGCGTGTCGGGATCTTCCTGCGTGCGGCGCGTGCCGAGGACAGGCGTCAGGTCGGCACCGCCGCCGAACCACCACTTCGACGTGACGACGAAACGCGTGTTCATGTGCACGGCCGGGACGTGCGGGTTCTGCAGGTGCGCGATGAGCGAGATGCCGGAGGCCCAGAAGCGTGGGTCTTCGGAGGCGCCCGGAATCTGGTTGCGGAACTCGGGCGCGAACTCGCCGTGAACGGTCGAGGTGTGCACGCCGACCTTCTCGAAAACGCGCCCGCGCATGAGGCTCATGAGGCCGCCGCCGCCGTCGCCGCCCGCATGGTCCGTGCGCCGCCACTGCTGACGCGCGAAGCGACCCGCGGGGCGATCGGCGAATTGAGTGCCCGCTGGCAGATCATCTTCGAGCTGTTCAAAAGCCGCGCAGATCTCGTCGCGAAGCTTCTCGAACCAGGTGCGCGCCGTAGCCTTGCGGAGGTGCAATTCATCAGGAGGCATGCTATTCACTCGCTCAATTCGGCGCGAACGCCGCTTCCTCCGGACCGACATGCCGGCGTTTCTTGCTTGGACATGATATCGTCACGACCGGCACTTAATGAGGCCCGCCCGCGCCGCAGTCGATCCCCGTGGCCAACCCTTGGTCTCAGGCCGCATTTTCAGCCGTGTCTTTGATACGTCAAGGGAGCCGGTCGTCACATTGACCGGGATCAATCCCGACGCGCTGGGCCCGACAACCGAGGGAACGCCGGAAGGCGTGAGGAATTCTGTCCGTGAACCCGCAATTGGCGCCCCGGGTGCCCGGGAACGCGCGCGGCCAACGGGCCGCTGAGAGATCTGAGCAATGCGCATGTACCGCTGGTTCGAAACACGCATCGATGCCTTTCCCGAGCAGGTGCCCGAGCGCCCGCCGACGACGCTTGCTGCGTTCTATCGCTACTTCATCCTGCCGGCGTGGCCGGCCTTTGCAGTGCTGCTCGTCGTCGGCTTCATCGGCTCGGTGATCGAAGTTTCCCTGATGGCGTTCATCGGCAGCATCGTCGATCTGATGCGCGCTTCGGAGACGCCGCAGACCTTCCTCGCCGATCATGCGGCGTGGCTGCTGTTCATGGGCTTCGTCGCCATGATCGCGCGCCCGATCATCTCGACGCTGCATGATCTGATCAAGAACCAGGTCATTGCCGGGCCGGTGACGACGCGCGTGCGTTGGCTTACGCACCGCTATGTGCTGCGCCAGAGCCTATCGTTCTACCAGAACGACTTCGCGGGCCGCGTCGCCAACAAGATTATGCAGACCGCGCCGGCGCTGCGTGAATCCGTCGTGCAGGTGATTGATGCCATCTGGTATGCGGGCATTCAGTGGGTAGGCGCAGTCGTGCTGTTCGCGGCCGCGGACTGGCGCCTGCTCGTGCCGCTCATCGTGTGGCTCGGCGCTTACATCGTCGCCATGGTCTACTTCGTGCCGAAGATCCGCGAGCGTTCGACGGCGGCCGCCGAGGCGCGCTCCATGCTCACCGGGCGCATTGTCGACAGCTATACGAACATCCTGACGGTCAAGCTGTTCGCCCACGCCGACCGCGAGGATTCCTACGCCAAGGCGGCGATCGAAGAGCAGATGTCGAAATGGCAGGCCTCGCTGCGCCTGCTGACCAGCATGGAGTTCACGCTCTACACGCTGAACGGATTCTTGATTGTCAGCGCAAGCGGGCTCGCCATCTGGCTGTGGAGCCTTGGCGCGGTTTCGATCGGCGCGATCGCGGTCGTGACGGGCTTGGTCATCCGCATTGTTGCGATGTCGGGCTGGGTGCTGTTCACGGTCGCGGGCATCTTCGAGAACATCGGCGTCGTGCAGGAAGGTCTGGAGACCATCTCGCGCGATCAGGAAGTCGTCGATGCGCCGGATGCAAAGCCACTCACCGTCAGGCGCGGTGAGATCCGCTTCGATCACATCCGCTTTCACTACGGCCGCAAGGCCGGGATCATCGACGATCTCTCGCTGACGGTGGCGCCGGGCGAAAAGGTCGGCCTCGTCGGCCGCTCGGGTGCGGGCAAGTCGACGCTCGTCAATCTGCTGCTGCGCTTCTACGATTTGGAGCGCGGGCGCATTCTGATCGATGGCCAGGACATCGCGCATGTCACACAGGACAGTCTGCGCGAGAATATCGGCATGGTGACGCAGGACACGTCACTGCTGCATCGTTCGGTGCTCGACAACATTCTGTATGGACGGCCCGATGCCGGCCGCGAGGCTGCGATGGCGGCTGCCCGCATGGCGGCGGCGGACGAGTTCATTCCGCAGCTCAGGGATCTGCGCGGGCGCGCGGGCTATGACGCGCATGTCGGTGAGCGGGGTGTGAAGCTTTCGGGCGGCCAGCGCCAGCGGGTCGCGATCGCGCGCGTGCTGCTGAAGAATGCGCCGATCCTCATTCTCGACGAGGCAACGAGTGCGCTCGACAGCGAGGTCGAGGCGGCCATCCAGGAGCAGCTCAACAACCTCATGCAGGGCAAGACCGTGATCGCGATCGCGCACCGGCTTTCGACGATTGCGGCCATGGATCGGCTCGTGATCATGGACGAGGGACGGATCGTCGAGGAGGGCCCGCACCAGGTTCTGCTCGAGCGCGGCGGGCTCTATGCGGAGCTATGGGCGCGCCAGTCCGGTGGATTCCTCGCGAAGGAAGCGGCGGAGTAGAGCGGTTTGATTTGATCGTGCGGCCTACCGGCCGGCGCGCAGTCGCGCGCTCAGGAAGGAGTCCTTCGCAGCCGCACTCCAGCGCTATGCCCGCG
>JAEYPL010000321.1 GCA_023410905.1 Pseudomonadota bacterium | reverse complement strand
CAGGGCTCGAGCCATGTCGAATTCCGCCGCCAAATGAGAGTTTCCCCCCACCATCGGGAGCTCACACGCCCCGGTAGTTCTCGATCGGTAAGCCCGATCCTTCGCCGCCGAATGTAGCGTCGTTCCCTCAATCACGAAATACCGGTTCGTCGGCCGGTGAACAGGCGCCTGCCAAGGATAACAGTCATGCCCGCAAGCAGTATGAGGACGAACCCGAGATCTCCGAATCGGCCGTAGACCGTTGGTGCCCCAGGCGGTGGCACGCGCGCATCGATGACGCCTACCACATCAAGGTCCAGCCGGTGCAGAATCCGGCCGCGCGCATCTATCACGGCGGAAATGCCGTTGTTGGCGACGCGCAGGAGCGGCAGCCCCTCCTCGACAGCGCGGACGCGCGCCTGATGCAGATGCTGGCGCGGACCGGTCGTATTGCCGAACCAGCCGTCGTTTGTGACATTCAGCAGGTACTTGGGCCGTGTCTCGCCCTGAATGATGGCGCGTGGAAAAATGATCTCATAACAAATCAGCGGGGCGAAGGTCGCAAAGCCCGGCAAGGTGAGGAGCTGGCGCGGTGCCTTACCGGGTGTCAGCCCACCATGCCGTCGCGTCAGCGGGCTGAGACCGATCTCGTCGAACCAGGCACCCAGCGGCAGATATTCGCCGAACGGCACGAGGTGAATCTTGTCGTAGATTTTGATGGGCCACCCATCCGAGCCAAACGCAATCAAGCTGTTGTAGACGCGACGGGGGGCGTCCGGCTTTTCCGGATCGGGAGGATCGGCGCGTAGCGCGCCCGACACGAGTGTTCCGCCGGCGGGGAGTGCCTTGGCGATCAGCTCCAGTGCCTGCGGCCATTCCAGCGGCAGAAAGGGCATGGCGGCTTCGGGCCAGATGACGAGATCGACGCCGGCCGCGCCATCCTCCACGCCGGCCGCATTGCGTCCTGTGAGTGCGAGGTGAAGATCGAATATGCGGCGCTGATGCTCAGCCTTCCACTTCTCGCGCTGGAGCACGCTCGGCTGCACGAGGCGCACGCGCGGGCCTTCTTCCTGCGATGCGGCGGGCGTGGCGAGCTGCCAATGGCCGTAGGCCATGAGCGCAGCGATGGTCCCAAGCATGAGGGCTGCACCGCGCAACGGCACACCATCGCCCCACGCAACCAGCGGCGCGGCGAGCACCAGCACAGCGACGATGCTCAGACCATAGATACCGATCAGGCCCGCCGACTGCATGAGGCTTTCGGGATACGTCAGCGCGTAGCCGATCACATTCCACGGAAAGCCCGTGAAGATGTGCCCGCGTAGCCATTCCGCTGCACCGAGCGCGAGTGCGAGCGCGAAAACGCGCGTGAGCCCCGGCTGCCACACCAGAGCAGCTATCGCTGCAGCCCCCGCCCAGAAAAGCGCGAGCCCTGCCGGCATGAGCGTCACGGCGAACGGAATGAAGATCGCGAATTTCTCGGCTTCGACGAGGAAGGCTTCCCCGATCCAGAACAGGCCCGCAAAGAAATAGCCGAATGCGAACCACCACCCGACCAGCGCCGCTTGTGCTGCGGGCATCGTGCGCCATGAGGCTGGCGATGCGCGCGCGAGTGCACCGTCGATCTGCCAGACGAGAACGGGCAGCGTCGCCAGAAGCACCGGCCAGATATGAAAGGGCGCCATCGCAAGCACGGAAAACACGCCCGCTGCGCCGGCGAGCACCATGCGCTGCCACCCGTCGCGTGCCCGCACCCAGGCCGCAAGTTTCTCGATCATTATGGATGTCTGCGCCTAATCGCGGCTCTCCCCGATGAGCTGCGTGCGCAGTTCGGTCTTGAGGATCTTGCCATAGTTGTTCTTGGGCAGGGCCTGGACGAAGCGGTAAGCCCGCGGGCGCTTGTAGCGCGCGATATGGTCGAGACAGAGCCGATCGAGTTCGTCGTCGCCCACCTGCGCCGCGGGTCGGCGCACCACATAAGCGACCACTTCCTCGCCCCATTCCTCATGCGGTCGCGAAACGACGGCCGCCTCGAGAACCGCCGGATGCGTAAGCAGCACCTCCTCGATCTCGCGCGGGTAGATATTCGAGCCACCCGATATGATCATGTCCTTCGAACGGTCTTTGATCGTGAGAAAGCCTTCCGCATCCATGGTGCCGAGATCGCCCGTCCAGAGCCAGCCGTCGCGCAACGCCTTCGCATTCGCCTCCGGGTTCGCCCAGTACCCGTTCATGACCGCATCACTGCGCGTGACGATCTCGCCGACCTCACCGCGCGGCAGCTCGCGACCGCTCGCATCGACCACCTTGATGGCGCACCCCGTGCGCGCGATCCCCGTCGAGGCAAGGCGCTCCTCGTAGCGCGGATGATCGCTCTCCTCGTGCATCCATTTGGGCAGGCCCGAGATCGTCATCGGCGACTCGCCTTGGCCGTAGAGCTGATAGAACTTCGGCCCGAAAACGGACATGGCGCGCTTGATGTCGGCAACGTACATCGGCGCGCCGCCATAGCTGATCGTCTTGAGATTGTCCGTATCGGTGGAGCCCGCGAGCGGATGCGTCACGAGGCGCGTGACCATGGTCGGCGCGGCGAACATCGCGACGTTGTGATAGAGCGACAAGTCCTTGAGAATGCGCTCCGGATCGAACGATCCTGGGATGATCACATTGTGCGCGCCGCGTGCGATGAATGCGACCGCCCAGCAGCCCGAGCCATGCGACAGCGGCGCGGCATGAAAGCAGGTGTCGCGATAGTCGATATAGTCGATGTCCGTGCAGTACGCGTGCGCGCAGAAGAGCAGATTTCGATGCGTCAGGATCGCGCCCTTCGGCCGTCCCGTGGTGCCGCTCGTGTAGAAGAGCCACGCCTCGTCCTCGGTGCTTGTCGGTGCCTCGCGCAGCGGCTCACCCGCAAGTAGCGCTGCATGATCCGGCGACCCCGTGACGATGATGGGCGGGAGCGATGCGCCACTCGGTAGATCCGCGAGGTGCGCCGCTTTGTCGGGCGTGACGACGCAGAGCCGTGCGCCTGAATTGTCGAGAATCCAATGCAGCTCGCGCGCGTGGAGCTTGGCATTGATGGGGACCGCCGCAAATCCGGCGCGCCAGGCACCGAACATGATCGGTAGATACTCGAGACCGTTCTCCATCCAGATGCCGATGCGGTCACCGGTCTTCAGGCCGTGCCGAGTGCGCAGCGCACCGGCGATCCGCGCCACCTGATCCTCCAAGCCGGCATAGCAGAGTGTGCGGCCTTCCTCGGTGATCGCGGGCCGGCCGGGTTGATACTCGGCCACGCGTTGCAACGTGTAGGACAGATTCATGCCTTTTCCCTCGCCGCTCGTTGGCGGTCCTCCCCGGGATGCGATTCATGTGCATGCCCCTTGAGCGCCTTCTTATACACGCGCTCCCGGCACCTGACCCAGACATCCCTTCGTTCCGGCGTTACGATATTGATATGCTTGCCTTTTTATGACATGACGCTGGAGATCGCCGTGGCATGTGCTCGCCGAAATTCAGCCGCCGCCTCGCTCGAGGAAAGATCGACGACGTGAACGCACCGAATACCCCGCCGCCATCTCGCGGAGAAACAACGCCTCTCCAGGTTTCCCGTGCCTTGGTCGAGCAGGCCTGCAATGCGTTGGATGAGTTGCGCGATGCCATCCGCGAAGCATTCGCCGGATTGGCGACCGGCGAAGCTGAAGCCCTGCCCAAGGCCGCGTTGAACTTCAGTCCAGGCCATTTCTTCCAGGCCATGGTGGCTGCCGATCAGCGCAGCGATCTTGCCGCCGTGAAGTGGGTCGCCGTCGCTCCGCAGGGCGACGCCACCACGATTCACACGAGCATGATGCTGAGCCGCCGCTCGACGGGCGAACTCCTCGCAACGATGGACGCGGCGCCTATTACAGCCGCCAGGACGGCCGCCATGTCCGCAATCGCCGCGCAGCGCATGGCGCGTCCGGATAGCCGCTCCATCGCGTTCATCGGCTGCGGCACACAAGCCCGCAGTCACCTCGCCGCCCTCAAGCGCGTGCTGCCTCAACTGGATCATGTGCTGGCCTACAGCCGGCAATCCTCGACTGCATCGGCATTTGCCGACAAGGCCCGAAGCGCGGGTTTTCGCGCCGAGATCATGGACGATGCGCGCGCGGCCATAACACGCGCCGACGTCGTCGTGAGCGCGGTCGGCATCGATGCGTCGAGCGCCCCTTTTCTCGACGCGAACTGGCTTTCGCCGGTGTATTCGTCACTGCGGTTGATCTGGCTCGCCCCTGGCTACCGTCGAGCCTCCAGGTGTTCAATCTCGTTGCAACGGATGGCATACAGCAGAGCGAGCAGCTTGGCCGTTCAGGACGGATGCCATTCACGGGCACTTTCCACGCCGACCTCAGCACGTTCGCCGGCGCAAGCCGCCCACTTCGCACTTCGGTTGAACAACGGGCGCTCTTCGTTTTCGGCGGCCATTCGCTGGCCGATCTGGCGGCGGCGGGCCTTGTTTATAGGCACGCGCTCAGAGCCTCGACGTCCTGAAATTCCGGCAACCCAGCCTACTCACACAGCATTCACGCGCCTTTGACGCGGAACTGACGTGCACGGGCGAAGCCTTTGTGCGCCTGCCCTTTGGGCCGGCAGCAATGCCGCCTCGCACAAAGGCCCGCCCCTATGATCGAGCCGCTGATAATTACAGCCTTCAGCTTCTTCAATACGCTCCGCGTCTTCTCGTACGTCCCACAAATCGTCCGCACAGCGCGGGACACCGGGGGAGCCGCGGCCGTATCCTACCTCACATGGTTCTTATGGTTCTGCGCGAACCTCAGTACCGCCGCCTATGCAGGTGCCATCATCGGCGATGTTGCGCTTTGCCTCGTCAGCTCGGTCAATACGCTCTGCTGCGGCATCGTCATCTGCCTGACAGTGTACAAGCGCCGTTGCTTCCGCGCATCCGCCGCGGCGATCGTCGCCTCCTGGGCACCTTACCCGGCGAAACGCCTTTCGCAGTTCGCACCTCACTCATGTGCGTTTCCACGCATCATCCCGCACATGGCTCCGCCGCCGGGATAGCTGCGGCATGCCTTAGCGCCAGCCGAGCGCCGGCGCGACGTGCTTCAGGATCGCTTCGATAACGTGCGCGTTGTAGTCCACACCGAGCTGATTGGGCACCGTGAGCAGCAGCGTGTCGGCCTCCGCAATGGCCTCATCCTCCCGCAGTTGCCGTACGAGCACGTCGGGCTCGGCCGCATAGCTTCGCCCGAAGATCGCGCGCGTCTTCGGATCGATGAAGCCGATATGGTCCCCGTCCTGATCGCCGCCGAAGTATGAACGATCACGGTCATCCATGAGCGCGAAGATGCTGCGGCTGACGGAGACCCTGGGCTCGCGCGCATGGCCGGCCGCTTTCCATGCCTCTCGGTAGGCGCGGATCTGTGCGGCCTGCTGGATATGAAACGGCTCTCCGGTCTCGTCCGTCTTGAGCGTGGAACTCTGCAGGTTCATGCCATTTTCGGCAGCCCAGACAGACGTCGCGTTCGACGATGCGCCCCACCAGATGCGCTCGCGCAGTCCATCGGAATGCGGCTCGAGACGCAGAAGCCCCGGCGGATTGGGAAACATCGGGCGCGGGTTGGGTTTGGCGAAACCTTCACCCTTCAGCACTTCGAGCAGATACTCCGTGTGCCGGCGCGCCATGTCGGCATCGTCCTGTCCCTCACCCGGCGCGTAGCCGAAATGACGCCAGCCATCGATGACCTGCTCCGGCGAGCCACGACTGATGCCCAGTTGCAGGCGCCCGCGCGAAATGAGGTCCGCCGCGCCGGCATCCTCGGCCATGTACAGCGGGTTCTCGTAGCGCATGTCGATCACCGCAGTACCGATCTCGATGCGGCTCGTCTTTGCGCCAACGGCCGCCAGAAGCGGAAAGGGCGAGGCTAGCTGCCGCGCAAAGTGGTGCACGCGGAAGTAGGCCCCATCCGCGCCAAGCTCCTCCGCCGCAACGGCCAGGTCTATGGACTGCAGGAGCGCATCTGAAGCGGTCCGCGTCTGCGAGTGTTGGGAAGGCGACCAATGCCCGAAGGACAAGAAGCCGATTTTCTTTGCGGGCATGATCAATCTCCTTGGTGAACCGGAATGGTAGGCCTGACGGCAACGGCCTGCATCCCCGCCTAGATAGGATGCCGAGCGGACCGCACCACCCACGGACGCGCTGAAGGCATCGCACATATGTCTCTCAGGTGTATCGGCAGGATGTGATGCACGGATTTGGTGCCGCCCCCTATCTCTGCTAGGACACGGCAAGAGGGCGGCCGATCTCATATCGGCGCCACGTAACTCCCGCGATGCTGAACACCGATGCGACTTGTGATTTTCGACTGCGATGGAACGCTGATCGACAGCCAGCACGCCATATTCGGCAGCATGTCCCTGGCATTCGACACGATTGGCCTGCCGGCGCCGAGCCGCGCCGACGTGCTCGGCGTGGTCGGCCTGTCCTTGCCGCAAGCGCTCGCCGTGCTCGCCCCCGCGCAGAGCGAGGCCGTTCGCAACCAGCTCATCGATGCCTACAAGAATGGCTTCGTCGGGGTGCGGGCCCGGCCGGACCATGGCGAGGCGCTCTACGAAGGCATTGCCGCGACGGTTGCCGCCCTCGCCCGGCGCGGCGATACGGTGCTCGGCATTGCGACGGGTAAATCGAAGCGGGGGGTGGCCCGCCTCCTCGCGCAGGAGGCCTGGGAAGGGCACTTCGCCACCATCCAGACGGCCGACGACCACCCCTCCAAGCCCGATCCCTCTATGATCCTTCAGGCCATGGCCGAGACTGGCGCGGCCCCGCACCAGACGGTCATGATCGGCGATACGACCTACGACATGGAAATGGCATTGAACGCTGGAGTCGGCGCTATCGGCGTATCCTGGGGTTATCACACCGATGATCGCCTCACCGGCGCCGGCGCGCACGCGATCGTCCGGCAAGGCGCGCTGCTTCTCGACGCCATCGAGCAGCGCCTTGCCGCGCAGCATGAGGCCTCGTCATGACAGACGACAAAATCGAGCGGACCGACCCGGCCATACTCGCGCGCGGCGGACAGGCGCGCCAATTGCCGAAGCGCTTCTATACGAACGTGACCGTCGAGCCACGCGGTGGCGGACATGCCGTGCATCTCGACGGACGCCCCATTCGCACGCCGAACAAGCTCGTCCTCGTGCTTCCCACGTCGAGCATGGCCGCTGCTATTGCCGAGGAATGGGAAGCGCAGCGCGAGCACATCGATCCCATGAGCATGCCGCTCACGCGTCTCGCCAACAGCGTCCGTGATCAGGTCGACGGGCGCGAGGTCGAAGTGCGCGCGGACATCGTGAAGTATGCCGGCAGTGATCTGCTTTGCTATCGCGCGGACCATCCAGCCGAGCTGGTCGCAGCGCAAGCAGCAGCATGGGATCCCGTGCTCGACTGGGCGCGCGAAAGCCTCGGTGCGGATTTCACCGTCTGCAGTGGGTTGATGCCTGTCGCTCAGACAGCCGCGTCTCGCGCGGCTATCGAAGCCGCCGTGGCGCCGCTCGCGTCCTTTCAGCTCGCCTCGGCACACGTGATGACGACACTACTCGGCTCGGTCGTGCTGATGCTCGCGACCGAGGCTGGCCGCCTCACGTCGGACGAGGCCTGGAAGGCAGCCCACGTCGATGAGGACTGGCAGGCGACAAAATGGGGTGCCGACGCGGAAGCTGCGCGACGGCAGGAAAGCCGCAGGATCGAATTCCTCGCGGCTGTCCGCTTGAGACGCCTTCTCGACGATGCCTGACGTGCCGCTCAGGACCTGAGGCGCAGGCTGTTCAGCTCGGTCGCGATCGCACGGAAAGCATTGCGGAGATCGTTGCCGTTGGCGGCATCGAAGAAGCTCCCGCCCGCGCCCGCGCACCTGCGCAGCGTATCGAGCGCGGCAGACGGTGCCTGGAAGCCGATGGCATACACACGCACGTCCTTTTCCTTCATGGCTGCGCAGGTGTCGATGGCGATCGTCGAGGCCTGGCGAGCCGTGGCCGAGCTGTCGCCGCCATTGACGCCACCGATGGTGTTGTAGATTCCGTCCGTCATGACGATCACGGCCTTGATGGTATTGCCATCGTGATAACGCGCCGGCGCGGAGGCGACCGGCCATACGCCGGACCACTCGGGCGAAACCATGTACCAGCCCCAGGCCGTTCCGAGATGTCCGGCTGTGGTGCCGCCATCGGAGTAGTTCTCGACCGTCCGGCGCAGAACGTCCTTGTCGTCGCTGAGCGGCACGATCGCGGCATTGCTGGGGCACGACTGGATGCTGCGCCCGGTCAGATCCTCGCGCACCTTAAAGGCACGCAGCCCCGTCGGCGCCGCTTCAGTGATCTGATCCGCGAGGTTCAGGCGCTCATAGACGCAGCCGTCTCGCGAACGACCAGCGCTCACGGCCGAGGCATAGTCACCGGCATTGACGCCTGCGGAAAACGGCGCGAGGCCGACGCGCACTTTGTTCGTCGTGCCTTCATCGGGCAGCATGATATCGAGAAGGTCATTGACCGCAACCTTGAGGTCCGCGAGGCGACTCCCCCTCATGGAGCCCGTCACGTCGAGCTGAAGAGCAAGCTCGATATCCTTGCTCTCGTAGACGGCCGTTGCCGCGATCGGCAGCGCGAAGCGATCGACCCCAACGAGGCGACCGAAGACCGTCGGCACATGGCTCGCCAACTCGAGCAGGATGGAATTGGCGTCGCGATCGATCGTGACACCGAGGCCATCCACGACCGCGTAGTTGCTGCCGGTGCCGAGGTTGTTGAAGTTGAAATAGCGCATCGCGATGTCGCGAACGTCGTCATCCGTCAGGCCCGCCTGACGCATGCTCCTGGCCGCGGCCAGCGCAGCCGCATCGAGCGCGCTCGTCATCTTGCTCGCAGCGTGATAGGCGCGCCCCGCGTCGATGGCGAGACCAGCGATGAGCGTCACGATGAAAATTGTCAGTCCGAAGGTGACCGCGATAGCGCCCTCTTCGGCCTTGCGGAACCGCGCGGTCAGATGCTCGAGCTTCGTGCGCATGGGTCTCATCCTGGGACAATCCTCAACGATTGCCGGGAGACCTGCAGCGCATATGCCGCCGCGAAAGCGCGACGTGCATTAATGCCGGGTTAATGGAGCAAACGCATTTGTAAGGTTGATGGTCTCTTAACTGGCGCTCTGAAAGACGGTGGAGCGCTGCGGAAATGCCCCGAGAAGGCTCTCAGGAGCCGCCAAGGGCAGGCGCCGCGCCCATGCCCTCACCGACCGGGACACCCGTCTCTATCCCCGAACGGACGGCGTGCTGTACTGTTCTGAAACCAATAATTAATGCTCGGGCACCGCGTGACACTCAGAAATCCGAGATGATGCCACCCTTCTCCCAGTCCCCGTAACGCACGGGATCCGGGCCGGCCTGCCCGCCCTGCTCGGCCGGCGGCTCGCTCGCGGCGGCATCGCGCTGCCGGCGCCGCTCTTCGGCTTCGGCCAAGGCGCGTTTGGCCTCCGGGCTGAGTGTTTTCCCTGGGGACTTTGGCATTACGGGCGCCTCGTCCGGCGTATTTTTGGTGCTCATGCTACTGTCCTGCGCCCCGAAACCATCTGGCAATCGGGCGATCACATACCATATACCATGCGCATGTTCCGCCACCCGGATTTGAGGTTGGGTCGCCGGAATTCAAGGAGTGCTCGATGAACTATGCCAAGACCGCAGCTCTGTTGGCCCTGCTGACCGCGATCTTCGTGGCAATCGGCGGACTTGCCGGCGGCCAGACCGGCATGGTGATCGCGTTCGTGATCGCGCTCGGCATGAACGCCTTCAGCCTCTGGCAGTCGGACAAAGCCGTGCTCCGGATGCACGACGCCGAGGAAGTCGACGAGCGTTCGGCGCCTGAATACTACAACATGGTACGCGAGCTTGCCGCGCGTGCCGAGCTGCCCATGCCGCGCGTCTACGTGCTGCACAATCCGCAGCCGAATGCCTTCGCGACCGGCCGCAATCCGCAGAACGCCGCCGTTGCGGCCACCACGGGCCTGCTCGAATCCCTGAGCCGTGAGGAAGTCGCCGGCGTGATGGCGCACGAGCTGGCCCACGTAAAAAATCGCGACACGTTGATCATGACGATCGCCGCGACCATCGGCGGCGCGATCTCCATGCTCGCCCAGTGGCTCCAGTTCCACGCTCTCTTCGGCGGCAACCGCAACAACGGCGGCGCGGGCATCCTCGGCACGCTGGCGGCGATCATTCTCGCGCCCATGGCCGCGATGCTCGTGCAGATGGCCATCAGCCGCTCGCGCGAGTATCAGGCAGACCGGCTCGGCGCGCTGATCTGCGGTAACCCGCTGTGGCTCTCCTCGGCCCTTCAGAAGATCGCGGGCTTTGCCCAGCGCATCGAGAACCCGACGGCCGAACGGGCGCCCGCTACCGCGCACATGTTCATTATCAACCCGCTCTCGGGCCGCGGCATCGACAACTTCTTCTCGACGCACCCCAACACCGAGAACCGTATTGCCGAGCTCGAGTCGCTCGCGCGCGAAATGGGCGTTTCGAGCTATCGCACGGCACCGACGCCGACCGCGCAGTCCTCGTCCGGCTCCTGGTCCGGCAGCGCCCCTTCGGGCGGCCGCGGTCCGTGGGGTTGATGCGTGACGCGTGATCGCACGAAGGCCCCGCCCAAGCGTCGCTATCGCAAGCCGGATGACCGAACGGCCATCCGGCCGGGCCAACCCGTCTCTCGCGGCCCCGGGGACAAGAAGAAACTCGCGCCCGTCGCGCCGCCACCTGCGCAAGGTCTCGACGCGCGCGTCATGGCCGTCGATATCCTCGAGCACGTGCTGGGACGCGGCAAGACACTCGACGAGGCGCTCGGCGCTACTCAATCCGGCGCACGCCAGCGCGAGCTCGAAGTGCGTGATCGCGCTCTCGCTCGCCTCCTGGCGACAACGGTCCTCCGCCACCGTGGACGACTTACGGCGGTCGTCAGTAAGTTCCTCGAACGCCCCCTGCCGCGCGAAGCCCGACGCGCCGAGCTCATCCTGCTGATTGCCGCGGCGCAGCTCCTTCTGCTCGGCACGCCGAGCCACGCCGCCATCTACCTCGCCGTCGAGCAGGCCCAGCGCGATCCGAAGGCCGAGCGCTATCACAAGCTCGCCAACGCCGTTCTGCGCAAGGTCGATGCCAAGGGGCCGGACATCCTGAAAGCGCTCGACGGCGTAACCAGCGACGTACCGGACTGGCTCATGGCGCGCTGGGGACGCATCTACGGCACTGACATCGCGCGACAGATCGCCGAGGCCAGTCTCGATGAAGCACCGCTCGACCTGACACTAAAAGATCCCTCACAAGCCGCCGCGTCCGCTGAGCAGCTCAAGGGAACCGTGCTTCCGACCGACAGCATCCGCCTCGCCGAGCACGGTGCCGTCGAGGAGCTTCCCGGTTTCGCGGATGGCCAGTGGTGGGTGCAGGATGCGGCTGCCAGTCTGCCGGCTCGTCTGCTTGGGGATGTCACGGGCAAGCGTGTCGCCGATCTCTGCGCGGCGCCCGGCGGCAAGACGGCTCAACTCGCCGCCCTCGGCGCGCGCGTGACGGCCGTCGATCATTCCGCGCCGCGCCTCACGCGTCTCGAAGCCAACATGCAGCGTCTCGGATTTGCCGATCGCGTGTCGAGCGTGCAGGCCGATCTGCTGGACTGGAAAGTGTCCGAACCGTTTGATGCCGTCCTACTCGATGCACCCTGCACGGCGACGGGCACCATTCGCCGGCATCCCGACCTCATGCATTTGAAGGCCGAGGCGGACATCGAGCGCTTGACCAAGTTGCAGGCGCGCTTCCTCGAAGCGGCGGCGGCCATGGTCGCGCCCGGCGGCACGCTCGTCTACTGCACGTGCTCGCTCGAACCTGAAGAAGGCGAGCAGCAGGTTGCGCAGTTCCTCGCGGGGCACGGTGATTTCTCACGGGCGCCGATCACGCCAGCCGAGGTCGGCGGTGTCGCCGATTGGGTGACGCCGCTCGGCGATCTGCGCACGCTCCCCTCGCAAATGCGCCTCGATGCGCCCTTCAAGTCAGGCATGGACGGTTTTTATGCCGCGCGTCTGATCCGGAAATCCTGATCTTCACGCCGCGTGAAAGAGGCGCACGGCCTCGTCACACTCGAAGAGATACAGCAGCATCCGGATCGCGGCCCCGCGCGGGCTCGTGAGTTTCGGATCGCGTTGTAGAAGCAGTGTCGCGTCATCGCGCGCAGCTGCCAGCAGTTCGGGAAATCCCGGCACTTCGGCCACACGGAACTCCGGCGCGCCGCTCTGACGCGCACCGAGCACTTCGCCGCCGCCGCGCAACTCCAGATCCTTCTCGGCAATGAGAAAGCCGTCCTCCGTCGCGCGCATCATCTCCAGCCGCGCCTGCGCCGTCTCACCGAGCGGGCCCTTGTAGAGCAGAATGCAGAAGGACTGCCGCGATCCGCGCCCGACGCGCCCGCGCAACTGATGAAGCTGCGCCAGACCGAAGCGCTCGGCGTGCTCGATGACCATGATCGAGGCATTCGGCACGTTCACCCCGACCTCGATGACTGTCGTCGCGACCAGCACCGAGAGCCGGCCTTCCGAGAATGCCGCCATGGTCTCGTCCTTGGCCGTACCGGACATCGCACCATGCAGCAGGCCAACTTTGCCGGGCCCGAGAATCTGCGCGAGATGCGCCGCGCGCGCCTCTGCTGCCGCAAGCTCGGACGTCTCCGTGCTCTCGATAAGGGGGCACACCCAGTAGATCTGCGCACCCTCATTCACGGCACGTTTCAAGCCGTCGATGATCTCCTCGATGCGCTCGACATTCGCGAGGCGCGTATCGACGGGCTTGCGGCCCGCCGGCTTCTCCGTGAGGCGCGACACATCGAGGTCGCCGTAGTGCGTCATGAGCAGCGTGCGCGGGATGGGTGTCGCCGTCATGACGAGCACGTCCGTGCCGCCATCGCTGCCCTTGGCCTGCAAGGCGAGACGCTGGTGCACGCCGAAGCGATGTTGCTCGTCGATCACCGCAAAGGCCAGATCGTCGAAGATCACATCATCCTGGAAGAGCGCGTGCGTGCCGATCAGGATATCGATTTCGCCCGCCGCCAGCCGCTCCAGCAGCTCACGCCGCGGCTTACCTTTCTCGCGCCCCGTGAGCAGGCCGACGCGCAGACCCGACGCATTCGCCAGCGGCTCGATGGTCTCCAGATGCTGACGCGCGAGCACTTCGGTCGGCGCCATGAGGGCCGCCTGCGCACCCGCCTCCACCGCAATGGCCATCGACATCAACGCGACCACCGTCTTGCCCGAACCGACATCGCCCTGCAGCAGCCGCAGCATGCGGTTCGGTGCCGACATATCCTTGGCAATATCGACGATCGCCTTCTGCTGCGAGGCCGTCAGTGCAAAAGGCAGCGCCGCCGCGATGCGCGTGCGAATGGCGCCATTGCCGATCGTCTGGCGGCCCGGTCGCGCCTTGAGGCTTTGGCGCACGAGACCGAGT
Source organism: Pseudomonadota bacterium (assembly GCA_023410905.1). Classification (GTDB taxonomy): domain Bacteria; phylum Pseudomonadota; class Alphaproteobacteria; order Rhizobiales; family Hyphomicrobiaceae. The sequence continues at coordinate 588 of JAEYPL010000321.1, read as the reverse complement.
GCAATTTGGCCTGCGAGTAGTTCGTCATAGGCAATGCGCTGCCACGGCGCACCGCCCGGCGAGACATCCCCCGCATCTGTCGGGCGATGCAGGCGGGTCAAGGCTTCGCCAAGTGATGGCCACTGCTTCTTGGCGAGCCAATCCGGCTCCTGCCACTCGGTGAGCGCCGGCAGCCGCTCCATGGCTTGGCGCTGCGCCTTGCCGAGCACCTTGCCCGAAAGTCCCGCCGTCAGCGGATAGACCGGCTCCAGCAACGGGAGATCATCGCGCGCTTCCGGCGCGACGATGTAATCGGGATGCGTCATCTGCACGCGATCGTTGTAGTGCTCGATGCGCCCCGAGATGAACCTGACCGACCCGACCGGCAACTGCCGCTCGATGAAACTGCGATCCGCGTGAAAGAACACGAGATCGAGCTGCCCCGTGTCATCCTCGCAGGAGACCTTGTAGGGCGCCTTGTTGTTCCCGCGCGGGCTCGGCCGGTGCTTGAGAATGCGCACTTCGAGTGTCGCGATCGTACCCGGCACGGCCGCCGCGATGGTCGGCGCCGCACGGCGGTCGATCACACCCGTCGGCAGATGCCAAAGG
>JAEYPL010000294.1 GCA_023410905.1 Pseudomonadota bacterium | reverse complement strand
GGGCTATGAAGTGCAGAACCTTGGCGACCAGGTGACGGGCGAGGCGCGTGACGTCGCGGCCGCCCACGCAGCGCTTGCCCGTGAGGCGCGGGCCGCGGGCCGGCGGCTTGCCATCATCAGCGGCGGCGAGCTCGAGGTCACGGTACGCAACAAGAACGGCCGCGGCGGGCGCAGCCAGGAGTACGCGCTCGCGCTCGCCTGTGCGCTCGACGGCCTTGCCGGTGTCGCCGCGCTGGCGGCGGACAGCGACGGGATTGATGGCGGCGATGGTCAGATCACCGACCCGGCCGGCGCCGTGATCGGCCCCGATACGCTCGCCCGCGCCAGGGAGCGCCACGCCGACGCCCGAAAGGCCCTCGATAACAACGATGCCACGACCCTGTTCGAGGCACTGGGTGATCTCGTCCACACGGGACCCACCCATACGAATGTCAATGATTTCCGCGTGATCCTCGTCGAGCCGGCCTGACAGCATGATCCAGCTAAGTGAACGGGCCGACTGCGGCCGGGCGCCTCTCCATGCGCCTCGTCATTCCAAAATGAACTTCTACCGCTTTCTGCTGGTTACGATTGTCGTAGGCTTGGGCACGGTGGCCGGCGCTGGCGCTGCGCACGCGGATCTCAAACTCTGCAATGCGACCGCGAGCCGGATCGGCGTCGCCATCGGTTATCAGGATCCGAAGGGATGGGCGACCGAGGGTTGGTGGAATATCGCGTCACAGACCTGTGAGACGTTGTTGAAAGGAAAGCTTGGCAGCCGATTCTATTACGTGCATGCCGTAGACTACGACCGCGGCGGCGAGTGGGGCGGCACGAACATGATGTGCACGGCCGACAAGGTTTTCACGATACGTGGTGTCGAGGATTGCCCGCGCCGCGGTTTTAAGCGGACAGGCTTCTTCGAAGTCGACACGCAGAACTCCAATGACTGGACGATCCGCCTGACAGATCCGGGCGATAACGGCGGGAAGGCACGATGAGACGAAACCGGAGAGTGAAGATCCTCGCGACGCTCGGGCCCGCGTCGTCTGCGCCCGATGTGATCGAGAGCTATTTTCTCGCGGGCGTCGATGTCTTCCGCATCAACATGAGCCATTCGAGCTTCGACATGGTGCGCGGTCTGCATAGCGCCGTGCGCGCCGCGGAGATGAAGCACGGTCGCCCCATCGGCATTCTCGCGGACCTGCAGGGCCCGAAGTTCCGGGTCGGCAAGCTCGCGGGCGACCGCGTCGAGCTCAAGATCGGGCAGACGTACATCTTCGACACGCAGGAGCAGGAAGGTGACGACCAGCGCGTTTTCCTGCCTCATCCGCAGATCTTCGACGGTGTCGAGGAGGGCCATTCGCTGCTGCTCGACGACGGCAAGATCCGGATGCGCGTGACAGAGGTCGCGCCGTCGCGCATCGCCGCCGAAGTCATGGTTGGCGGTCCGCTCGCGAGCCGCAAGGGCATTTCGATGCCCGACACGATCCTGCCCATCAATCCGCTGACGGACAAGGATAAGGCCGATCTCGACTTCGTTCTGAAGCTCGGCGTCGACTGGGTTGGCCTATCGTTCGTGCAGCGTGGTGAGGATGTGGCGCTTGCCCGTCGCATGATCGGTCAGGGCGCGGCGATCATGTCGAAGATCGAGAAGCCTTCGGCGATCGCCGATCTCGACCAGATCATCGCACAATCCGATGGGCTGATGGTCGCGCGCGGTGATCTCGGCGTCGAGATGCCCGTCGAGCGCGTGCCGGGACTGCAGAAGCAGATCACGCGCAAGGCGCGCGCGGCCGGCAAGCCGGTGGTCATCGCGACGCAGATGCTCGAAAGCATGATCAGTTCGCCGGTGCCGACGCGCGCCGAGGTGTCGGACGTGGCAACGGCCGTGTTCGACGGCGCGGATGCCATCATGCTGTCGGCCGAGTCTGCCGTCGGCAAGTTCCCGATCGAGGCGATCGGCATGATGGATCGTATTGCCATCGAAGCCGAAGCCGATCCGACCTACGACGTGCTGGTGCACGCGACGAGCACGCCGCCTCAGGAAACGGCGGCCGACGCCATTGCTGCCGCTACGCACGCCGTCGCCGACACACTCAAGCTGTCGGCCATCATCTGCTTCACCGCAACCGGCTCCACGGCGCTGCGCGTCGCGCGCGAGCGGCCTGGGCTGCCCGTCATCGGATTGACGCCCGTTGTCGCGACCGCGCGACGGCTCGCTGTCGTCTGGGGCATGCATTGCGTTCTGACGAGCGATCCCGAGAACCTCGCCGATATGGTCAAGAAGGCGTGCCGTATTGCCTTCGAGGAAGGGTTTGTGCGCGCGGGCAGTGGTGTGATTATCACGGCGGGTGTGCCGCTCGGTTCGCCGGGCACGACCAATATGGTCCGTATTGCCTACGTCAATGACTTGGGCGAGACGACATCGCTGTCGATGTAGTCGGCGCGCCGCAGCTTATAGTACGAGCACGCCGCGGTGCTGGGCTTCGCCCTCGGGCTCGACATGGATCACCACCTCGGCGCCCTCGATTTCGGCTTCGAGCGCTCGCTCGATGTGGTCGCAGATGCGATGGGCATCGGCGACGCTCATCTTGCCCGGCACGACGAGATGGAAATCTATAAAGGTCGCGCGACCGGCCGTGCGCGTGCGGATGTCGTGGGCCTCGATGGCTCCTTCGGCATTCTCGGAGATCACAGCGCGAATACGCCGGCCGATATCGCCGTCAACGGCTTCGTCCATGAGGCCGCTGATCGACGAGCTGATCACCCGCCCGCCTGCGACGAGGATGTTGACGGCGACGAGCGCCGCCATGGCCGGATCGAGGATCGTCCAGCCCGTCAGTACGGCAAGCGCCAGTCCGGCAATGACGCCGAGCGATGTGAAAACATCCGAGAAGAGGTGCCACCCGTCGGCTATCAACGCGGGCGAGCGCCAACGTCGGCCATAGCTGATGAGCGCCCATGACCATGCGGCATTGATCGCAGTTGCGATGCCGCTGATCGCGAGACCGAGCCCGGGCTCATCGAAAGCCCGGGGCTCGCGAATGGCCTGCCAGGCGGCGTGCAGGATCAGCAGCGCCGCGACGATGATCAGGACGCCCTCGATGACGGCCGAGAAGTACTCGGCCTTGTGGTGGCCGAACTGATGACGGCGATCGGCGGGGCGTACGCTGATGCGGATGGCGAGCAGTGCGACCAATGCGGTGATGACATTGACGATGCTTTCGAGCGCATCGGAATAGAGGGCGACGCTTCCCGTCACCCAATAGGCAGCATACTTGATGCCGAGCACCACACAGGCGACGATAATGCTCGCGGCGGCCATCCTGTGCGTGCGCGCTTCAATCGTCGGCATAAGTACGGTCGGTCCGCGGTTGCTTTGACCGCAATGGTCTCGGGCTCAGCCCCTTCAACACGCTGAGGCGTCGAAAAGCAACTTGAGAATTCATTTCTGCAAGTAGATGCAAATAGTTGGCGATGGCGCTTCGTCAGGCGCTAGCCGAACTGCGATTGCCGGAGACTTCTTCCGCCAAAGCCGCGTGCGCCTCGCGGAAAGTGAGCAATCTGCGCTGTGCCTCGTCCCATACGGCGAGACGGGCACATTTGATGCTCTCCCAGAGCGTCACGCGATTCATGGCCTGGAATTCCGGGGAGGCTGCGAGGCAGTCGTGCAGGCGATAATTCGGGATGACGCTATTCAAGTGGTGGATGTGATGGAGGCCGATATTGCCGGTGAACCACTCGAGCGGCTTCGGCAGCACGTAGTAGGACGAGCCGCGGATCGCGGCGACCTGGAAATCCCATTCATCACTGTCGTCCCAGTGGCCGTCCTCGAACTGATGCTGGATGAAGAACAGCCAGCCGCCGAGCGCTGATGCCATGAGGATCATCGGGGCGATGATCCACGCCAGCGTCGCGTAACCGATGGCAGCGCCGATGAGGCCATAGAAGATGATCATCGCCACGTTGAGGCCCAGGACACTTCGCCAGCCCTCGCGAGGCTCGAGCGGATGTCCCCACGGGAGGCGCTGCAACACGACGAAGAAGAAGGGCACGCCGATCGGGAACAGGAACAGCGGATGGCGATAGATGCGATAGCGCAACCGGCCCCAAGGCGAGCAGGCGCGATACTCGGCGAGCGTGAGGGTTTCGATGTCGCCGTAGCCGCGCCGGTCGAGATTGCCCGATGTCGCGTGATGTTTCGCGTGCACCCGCCGCCAGAGACCATACGGCGTCATGGTCATGACGCTGATGAGGCGTCCGAGCGTGTCATTGGCGCGCGCGGACGGCAGGAACGAGCCATGTCCGCAGTCGTGCTGGATGATGAAAAAACGCACCAGAAGGCCTGACGCCGGGATGGCGAGCAGGATCGTCAGCCAGTAGGCATGATCCACGGTCATCCACATGGCGGCCAACAGGGCCACAAACGGGACGGTGGTGGTGATGATCTGAATTATGGCGCGGCGCGTGTCGGCGCCCCGGTATTTGGCGCAGTGCGCGGCGAGCTTTCGCGCTTCAGCCTTGAGGGTGGCGACGTCGTTCGGCGCATCCTGGCGCGCTGCTGGCGGCTGCTGTGCAAATCGGTCTGTCGTGGTCACAGTGACGGACGCCTCCGGGCGCGGCTGAAATTTTGTGTTTATGCCCCGGAACCATTTCATCCCCCCGAGGCTTTCCCTCATGGTGTAGAAGCACGATTTGGCCTCTCCTGTCCTGGGACATGGGAGCGCGGTGCTGTGTAAAACGCCCTCCTCTTCCCTTTCATGGCTCTAATGTGCGTGCTGGCCATGGCTCGCCGCGCACGTTATGCTTGTCTTGATTGTTTGTGCGGCGGTTCGGACGTGGGCATGTGGCCTGCGGCGCCTTGGTGGCGCGCGCATTTGTCACCACCCTGAGCCTCGCCTGTGATCGTCGAAATGCCGGAATTGGTTCGGACTTTCCGCCTGCGGCGCGAATTTCGATTCCAATCACGTCTCCTCGGCCCCTCGTGCCCTGATCCTGCGGAACGCCATGGCAGTGCCGGTTTCCCTCATCTGTGTCGGACATGCAGCACTAGACCGGATCTACCGGATCGAGGGCTTCCCGCCGGAACCCACCAAAATTCGCGCGCTCGAGCACATCGAGGTCGGCGGCGGAATGGCAGCCAACGCGTCCGTTGCGGCGGCGCGTCTCGGCGCACGGGCCGAGCTCTGGTCCCGCGTCGGCGATGATCAGGCCGGCGTCGCCATTCGGAACGGGCTCAAGCCCGAGAAGGTGGACATCCGCTACGTCCATGCCTTCGAGGAGGCGCGCTCGTCGACCTCGGCT
>JAEYPL010000217.1 GCA_023410905.1 Pseudomonadota bacterium | reverse complement strand
GAGCGCATCAACGGTCTGGCCGATCATTTCAAGACGCACAAGAAGGACAATCACTCGCGCCGTGGCCTGCTCAAGATGGTGAGCCAGCGGCGCCGTCTGCTCGACTATGTGCGTGGCAAGGACGAAGCCCGCTACCAGAAGATCATCGAGCGGCTCGAGCTGCGTCGCTGATCTCGAACGAGGCGAGGCGGGATATGAGCTCGAACCCGCTTTCCAGTTGATGCGAATAGGCGCCGCGCCCATGGGGGGCTGCGGCGCTTGAGCTGTTGATGAAGGATACGTACGGAAATGTTCAACACCCACAAGGTCGAGATTGACTGGGGCGGGCGCAAGCTGACGCTCGAGACCGGCCGCATGGCGCGCCAAGCCGACGCCGCGGTCTATGCCCAGTACGGCGAGACGAGCTTGCTCGCGACCGTCGTTGCCGCGAAGAGCCCGAAGCCCGGCATCGATTTCTTCCCGCTGACCGTGAACTACCAGGAAAAGTTTTACGCCGCCGGCAAGATCCCTGGCGGCTTTTTCAAGCGCGAAGGGCGCCCGACCGAGAAAGAGACGCTGACCTCGCGCCTCATCGATCGCCCGATCCGCCCGCTGTTCGTCGAGGGTTTCAAGAACGAGACGCAGGTCGTCGTCACGGTCCTCAGCCATGATCTCGAAAACGATCCCGACATGCTGGCAATGGTCGCGGCCTCCGCCGCACTGACGCTTTCGGGCCTGCCGTTCCTCGGCCCGATCGGCGCCTCGCGCGTCGGCATGATCAATGGCGAATACGTGCTGAACCCGATGATCGACGAGATGGCGAGCAGCGATCTCGATCTCGTCATCGCGGGCACGCAGGATGCCGTGATGATGGTCGAGTCGGAGGCGAAGGAGCTCACCGAGAAGCAGATGCTCGACGCCGTCGTCTTCGGCCAGCGCGGTTTCCAGCCGGTCATCGATGCGATCATCAAGCTCGCCGAGAAGGCCGCCAAGGAGCCGTGGGACTTCCTGCCGACCGACACCAGCGCCGAGAAGGCGCAGATGAAGGGCCTGATCGAGGAAGACCTTCGCGCTGCGTTCGCCACGCCCGAGAAGCAGAAGCGTTACGCGCTCATCGACGCGGCGAAGGACAAGGCCATGACCGCGATGGTGCCGGCCGACGCCGACGCCGCGCTCAAGGTCAAGCTCGGCGGCGTGTTCAAGGCGCTCGAAGCCGACGTCGTGCGCGGTGACATCATCCGCACGGGCAAGCGCATCGACGGCCGCGATCTCAAGACCGTGCGTCCGATCACGTCGGAAGTGCACGTGCTGCCGCGTACGCACGGCTCGGCACTCTTCACGCGCGGCGAGACCCAGGCCGTCGTCGTCGCGACGCTCGGCACGGGTGACGACGAGCAGATGATCGATGCGCTCGAGGGCACGCGCAAAGAGCGCTTCATGCTCCACTATAACTTCCCGCCCTTCTCCGTCGGTGAGACGGGGCGCATGGGCTCGCCTGGCCGCCGCGAGATCGGCCACGGCAAGCTCGCCTGGCGCGCCGTGCACCCGCTGCTGCCGTCGCCGGAGGAGTTCCCCTACACGATGCGCATCGTGTCGGAGATCACCGAGTCGAACGGCTCGTCCTCCATGGCGACCGTGTGCGGAACCTCGCTTGCACTCATGGACGCCGGCGTGCCGCTGAAGCGTCCGGTGGCCGGCATCGCCATGGGCCTGATCAAGGAAGCCAACGACTTCGCCGTGCTCTCCGACATCCTCGGTGACGAGGATCATCTCGGCGACATGGACTTCAAGGTCGCGGGCACGGAGGTCGGTGTCACATCGCTGCAGATGGACATCAAGATCACCGGCATTACCGAGGAGATCATGCGCATTGCTCTCGAGCAGGCGCACGCGGGCCGCATCCACATTCTCGGCGAGATGTCGAAGGCGCTCACCGGTGCCCGCGACGAACTCGGCGAGCACGCACCGCGCATCGAGACGATCAAGATCCCGGTCGACAAGATCCGCGACGTGATCGGCTCCGGCGGCTCGGTTATCCGCGACATCGTCGCGGAGAGCGGCGCCAAGATCAACGTCGAGGACGATGGCACCATCCAGATCGCTTCCGCCAACCGCGAGTCGATCGAGAAGGCGCTGAAGCGCATCCGCGGCATCACGTCCGAGCCTGAGGTCGGCCAGATCTACAAGGGCAAGATCGTGAAGATCATGGAGTTCGGCGCCTTCGTGAACTTCTTTGGCCCGAAGGACGGCCTCGTGCACATCTCGCAGCTCACACGCGGGCGTCCGCAGACGGTCGGCGAGGTCGTGAAGGAAGGCCAGGAAGTCTACGTCAAGCTGCTCGGCTTCGACGATCGCGGCAAGGTGCGTCTCTCGATGCGTATCGTCGATCAGGAAACCGGCCAGGAACTGCCGCCGGAGCCGCCTCGCGAGGGTGGTGAAGGTGGCGAAGGCGGCGAAGGTGGTGAGCACCGCGAACGCCGCGATCGTGGTGACCGTGGCGGACGTGGCGGCGGCGGTGGCCGTGATCGCCGCCCGCCCCGCAACTTCGATTGATCATCTGAAATGGGATAGCGCTGCTAGCGCAGCGAGAATTCAGGAGAGACCATCATGACGAACCGTGCAGCACGTTCGCCGCGCAACGCAGAGAAGCGCAAGAAGAAGGCTGGCCACGCCATTCCGCGTAAGAAGGCTGGGCCTCTTGCCGGCAACACCATCGGCGCGCGCACCAAGGCGAAGAAGCTCGCCGGCCAGCGCCGCGTCGCGCTCGCCAAGGCCGCTGCGGCCGAGGCGTAAGCCGTCGCTTCGTTGCGAAGAAGTTCAGGCCGCGGGCATCTGTCCGCGGCCTTTACTTTTTTTGCCCGCGGATACTCGCGCCTATGGCGCGACCGGGCTTTCGCCCCGCACCCCAACCGGAAGGGCACCCTCCCGGACCCCAATCGTAATTTGAACTCTCACACCAGCGCGCACTATGCGCCGTACTTCGCCTTGATCGCAGCAACGATGGGCGCCATGCGTGTGCCGAGAGAGCCTTTCACCATCACGACATCGCCGGCTTGAAGCGCGTCGACAACGTGCGACACAAGCGCTTCCGACTCCGGCATCCACGCGCCACGCTGTGCTGATGGCAGAATTTCATAGAGCTTCTGCATGTACGGCCCGCAGGCGAAGACGATATCGGCTTCGGACGCCGCAAGCGGATCAGCAAGGCCGAGATGGTAAGCCTCCGATCCTTCTCCAAGCTCGCGCATGTCACCGATGATGGCGACGCGACGAGGATAGTTTGTACGCGAGACTGCGCCGAGCACTGCGATCGCCGCACGCATGGATGCGGGATTGGCGTTGTAACTCTCGTCGATCAGCAGAATCGAACCACCATCGGCCTTCAGCACCGTGCGCGCGCCGCGCCCAACGGGTGGCGTGATGCCAGTGAGTGGCGCAGTTGCTGACCTGAGCGGCAAATGCAGTGCGTCGAGCGTCGCGACGACGGCCAGTGAATTGACCGCAATATGCACGCCGACCGTACCGATCCTATAGCGCAATGCGTGTCCTGCGATCTCGGCGACGATCTCGCTGCCGGTATCGCCGAGCTTGATCTCGCGCGAGCCGACGTAAGAGTCCGCCGTCGTGCCGAACGTAACAATCCGACCGCCGCGCGCGACGACGGCCCGATCCAGCAGACTGTAGTGCTTGCTATCTCGCGGCAGGACAGCAGTGCCACCCGGCTCCAGCCCCTCGAAGATTTCCGCCTTTGCCTTCGCGACGCCTTCCTCGCCATCGGGGAAGTTCCCGACGTGCACGGGTAGCACGTTCGTTATGACGGCAATGTGCGGGCGCGCCATGCGCGTGAGCGGACTGATCTCGCCGGCGTGGTTCATGCCGATCTCGATCACGGCAAAATCGACGTCCGCTGGCATCCGCGCGAGCGTCAGCGGCACGCCCCAATGATTGTTGAAGGACTTCTCGGGTGCGTGCACTTTGCCCGCTGTCGCGAGACACGCGCGCAGCATTTCCTTGGTGCCGGTCTTGCCGGCACTGCCCGTCACGGCAACGACGCGTGCATCGGGACGGAGACGCGCGCGTGCGGCGACGGCAATACGACCGAGCGCGATCAGCGGATCGTCGACGCGTATGAGCGGCCCTGCATTCGCCGGCGCGTCGAAGTCGCGACGCACGAGCGCTGCTACTGCTCCGGCAGCAAACGCAGCACCGACAAACTCGTGCCCGTCACGCGCATCGGTGAGTGCAACGAAGACCTCGCCCGGCGCGAGTGAGCGTGTAT
>JAEYPL010000271.1 GCA_023410905.1 Pseudomonadota bacterium | reverse complement strand
GCCTGCAGGTGCCGGCGCGCCCGGCGACGGCGGCGCTGCCGGACGGCGCGGTGCAGATGAATCATTGGGACGCCTGCCGAACATGCCTGGCACTCCTTAGCGCTTCAGTCTCAGCTTACCGAGAATTCCATCGAGTGCGCCGACCTTTGTCGCTTTCTGCTCGCGGCGCCCGGTCAGCGCCGATGCGATCTCGTGGATCGCCGGCACGGCCTTGGCTTTCGGCAACAGCTCCTCGATCATCTGGCCGTTGTTGGCGGCCTGCCCGAACGTCTCGCAGTCGAATTCGATGATCGCAGCGGCCTTCGTGCCCATTGCCGACTCGAAGTCCTTGATCGAAATCTCAGGGCGCTTCGGCACACCGACAGTGCTCAGCACGAGCAGCGGCGGCTTGTCGTTGTGGCGCGCCTGCTTGATGAGATCGAACATATTCTTGGCGTTGCGCAGATTGGCCAGATCCGGCGCCGCGGTGATGATCACGCTGTCGGCGTTGAGAACCATGCGCTTCGTCCACACCGTCCACATGTGCGGGACGTCGAGCGCGACGTAGGGGACGTTTTGGCGCACAACGTCGAGAACGATATCGCAGGCATCCGCCGAGAGATCGTATTCGCGGTCGAGGGCACCAGGCGCAGCGAAAATACTCAGATACTCGGAGCACTTCGTCAGCAGGCGATCGAGGAGAACCTCGTCGAGACGCTCGGGCGTCGAGATGGCGTCGGCGATGCCCTGCACGGGATCCTGATTGAAGTCGAGGCCGGCAGTGCCGAACGGCAGGTCGAGATCGGCGATCACGACCGACTGCTTCATCATCTCCGAAATCGTCCACGCGACGTTATGGCAGACCGTGCTCGATCCCACGCCGCCCTTGGCACCGACGAAGGCATAGACGTTGCCGACCGGATCGGACTGAGGATCGTTGTAGAGATTCGACAGGCTCTCCATGAGTTCGAGCGGCCCGACCGGAGCAATCAGGTATTCGCTAACACCGCGGCGCAGTATATCGCGATAGAGTGCCACATCGTTGGTGTGGCCGATCACGATGACCTTGGTGCCGGCGTCGCACGACTCGGCGAGACGATCGAGTTCGGCGACAAACTCGCGCTGCCCAAGCGTCGACTCGATGATGATCAGGTTCGGCGTGGGGCTTTCCATGTAGTGCGCTACTGCGGCCTGTACGCCACCCATGTGAACGCTGACGTGTGTCTTGATAAGCCTGCGATCCTCAGCCGCGACCTGGATGGCATCAGCCGTCTCTGCCCGCTCGCAGAATGCCTGGATCGAGATCCGCGGGATCGGCCGCGCGCGATCCGAGATCCGCTCGTCGACGCCCCCTTCGACTTCCTCAACTCTGGCAAGCTCGCGGCTCATGGGTCTTGTCCTCGCTTACGTTCGTTCGTTTGGCTTCTGATCGGCAATCAGGCTGAGCCTCGTGCCACCTACTTCGCGATCGCCTGCAGGCGCTCGTCACTGGACTTCGACGCACCGGTCGGCTGGCCCTTGACGAACCTGTCGTAGACCATATCGCGGCGCTCTGCCGGGGCCGGCGTCATGCTCCTCGGGCCGAGCAAGTCGGCGGGATTGGCGACCTGAACCGCCATGTTGCGTTGTGACGCACAACCCAAGTTCGCATAGGGCAGGTTCTTGCGATCGTTCGCGAGATTGTCCGGCCAGAGCCCGCACTCGGGCGCTTCGGCGACAAAACGTGCATATGTGATCTTGATGGGGGCGCTTGAATCGCGGCCGGCGCGGTAGGGCCCGACAGTGACGTTCGCCTCGTCGATGCCAGCCTCATGCACGATCGAGCGCAGATCGCGAAGCGCACGAACTGCCGACGCCTCGTTGGGGCTGCCGCTCGGCACGCCGATCGCAAGCCTTGCGGAGCCGCTGCCGGAACTGTAGTTGCGGAAGAAATGGATAGCCTGCGCACGCTGGGCCGGCGTCAATCCCGAGGCACCGGCCGACACTCTGAGCGTGAGGTTTGCGGGCTGGTCTGTGACGACGATCGGATGGCGCTGGCGCGCGTCGATCATGGCCCAGCTCGCGACATGCACGCCCGGATCCTCGAGATCCGAGCGACAGCCGCTCAGTCCAACCGCCATGGTTGCGAGCAGCAGTCCGGTAACGACCGTGCCGGTTGGGGCGAGCAGGCCCGTACGATTGGACTTCCTTACTTTCATGATACGTCTCCGTCGATCCTGCTCAGCTCAGTCAACGATGAAGCCAGCGCCGTCCTTGAGACCGGCGTGCGTTGGCGCAATGTCTTTGCCGTAGATGCGATTGAGGTGGCCGTAGAAGTTGAACTTGTGATCCGTGGCCGGCGCCAGGCCGTCGTCCGGGCGAGCGAACTTCTGACGTGCCGTCGGCTTCACCATGTAGGGCGTGACGAGCACGACGAGTTCGGTCTCACGCTTGATGTAGTCGTTCGAGCGGAACAGAGTGCCGAGGATCGGGACATCCTTCAGCCCCGGCAAGCCGTCGATGTTTTTGCGCGTGTCGTCCGAAAGGAGGCCGGCCAGAGCCAGCGTACCGCCCGACGGGAGCTCGACGGTCGATCGCGCCTGACGCTTCTTGAGCGCCGGTATGGAGATCGAGTTCAGCGTCACGGCACCAACGTCGGTCAGTTCGGAAACTTCTGTTTCGATCTTCAGGCTGATGCGACCTTCGGACATCACGACCGGCGTGAAGGCGACGCCGACACCGAACTCCTTGAACGTGACCGACATCTGTCCCGAGGAGTCGACGGACGGGATCGGAAACTCACCACCCGCCAGGAACTTGGCCGTCTCGCCCGACACCGCCGTCAGGTTCGGTTCTGCAAGCGTACGGATGAGACCGTCGCGTTCCAGCATTCGCACAGCGTAGGCAACAGCGCTGGATCCCGAGGCGTACCCGCCGGCAAGACCGGAGTTCGCGAAGTTGCCGGTGCCTGGTCCCGGATTGAAGGCACTCGCAGCACCGGTCGCCGAATTCACGCCGATACGCGGGAGCGTCCCGAGACCTGCTGCAGCCGTCAGCGGCAGCGCATTGTCCGTAAGGAGGCTCGTGGTGAAGTTACCGGAGTTGATCACGGCGCCGAGATTGATGCCGAACTGCTTCATGATCGAGCGCTGGACTTCGGCGACCACCACCTGGAGCATAACCTGCTCCTCGCTCTCGATCGTCAGCAGGTTGATGACGAGAGCGCTCTGGCTCGAGGACTGGCCGTTCGGATCCGCAGCCCCCCTCATCTGCCCCGTTGTCTGCGTCATGCCGGAAGGTGCGCCGGGCGGCGTCGAAGTCGTGCTCGTCCAGTTCGTGCCCGACGACTGCATGTGCGCGAGGTTGGCTTTCGCATACTGCTCGGCGATAACCTTGGCGCGCTGTGCCTGAATGGGATTGACGACCGTGCCCTTGAGCACGACGGCATTGCCCGCAATGTCAGTGCGGATATTCGAGCCCGGCAGCATCCGGGTCAGCATTTCTTCGAGCGAGGTCAGATCAACACCGATGGTGATCTCGAGCGTCGCGATCTGGTCGCCGTTCTCGCTGAAGAAAAAGGCATTGACGCTGCCCATCTGCTTGGCCAGCAGGAACACGCGGTCCGCCGACTGGACAATGGCATCGACGCGCTCGGGATCGGAGACGAGCACGTCGCGAAGCCGGGTCGGGAACTGCACCATCAGCGACTTGCCGGCGCCGATCCGTACGGTCTCGACGATGGGGAACGGTCCCGTGGACGGAATGCGGAGCACGGAATTGTGCACGGTGAGACGGCCGGCGCTGCTGCCAGGCTGTTGGCTCTTCTGAGCGTCAGCGGGCGCGCTTACTAGCGCGGCCATCGCCAGACCGAGGCCGCAAATGGCCAGTTTCATCATCATCCGCATGGGGTTCAAAGCCTTCTGGCGACCGAACAAGAGCAGGGGTACACGCAGACGCAACTTCGGAGACACACACGCGGAAACACATTCTCGAAACTCAAACACCGATATTCAGTTTTGCGGCGCCGGGGCGGCGCGCCCAATCAGAAAACAATCAGTGCATGCCGACAGACACACTCGACTTCTGGCCATACCGGAGAATGCGCACCGTCTCGCTCTGCTTGCGCACACCGTCTTCCGCGCCATCGCCATTGCGCTGGAAGTCCGCGATCGAGCGAAGCGCGAGCGTGATGTCCCCCATCGACTTGGAGAGCGCGAGCTTCTCGGACTGCAGCGGCGAAAGCTCGAGCGTTGCCGTATTGCCCTCGATGCCCTTCTGGCCTTCCTTCGTCTCGAGGCGCTGGCCGATCGCAAGCACGCGAACATTGCTGAAGAGGAGCTCGCTCGTGTGATCCTCGCCGCCTCTGCCGCGCACGCGGCGGATCAGATACACGTCCACATGATCGTTCGGCAGGATCAGGCGGCCGACGCCCGTGTCCTCGGTGATCTTCGTCGAAATCGCGCGCCGCCCCTCGGGCAGGATCGATGCGAGAACGCCGCCCTCGCCGGGCTTGATCAGCTTGTTGCGTGTGATCGGCTCGTTCGCCAGGATCGGCGCCCGGGCGATGTGACCGACGAAATCCTTCAAAGCGCCTGCGCTACGGCAGAGCACAGCGCCGTGCGGCACCGCGTCCTGCGGCCAGCCTTGGCAGCGGAAGCTCGATTCCGAAGCTATGGCGCCGAGGCCCAAGTCGACCCGGGCAACGAGCACCTCGGCGACATTGGTCCGAACCTCACGCTGGACGACCTGTGGCTTCGTCGTCAGCTTCTGCATCCCGATGAAAGCACCGACGCCGCACACGCCTGCGATGGCGATACCGATCAGCTGTCCCTTCTTCATCGCGCGACACGTCCTCTCAACCCAGCAATCCCGCTTTCCCTCGATCGTGAATCTCGCCGACAATCCTCAATGGCGCGTTAATGGTGGGATTGAACGGGCACGCGAACGCAGGCCGCCGCCACGATGGCGACGAGCAGAGGCAAACTAGACACATATGTCCGCTGTGATTTTTGGCGCCTTCGGATGGAGCAGACGCCGCTTCGTCCGCTCCGCCGTGACGAGAGTATTTGTATCGATCGGAGGCGTACCTGTCCGGCGCTGGATGCAGGACCACCCGAATCAACTCTTTCGTCGCGAAAAGTGTATCAGATTCCTGCCGTCACGAACCATATCGTCGAGGGGAACACGTGAAGGCCGGCGGCGGCGAGTGCAATGCCATAGGGAATGCCCGCCTTGGCGCCGTGCAGGTTCATGGCCCAGTTCTGGCTGGCAAGCCAAAGCGGGGGCATCATGCGGCGATAGAAGAGAATGGCGAGCGACAGTGCTCCGCCGGCAATCGCGGTCAGCAGCAGGTAGGGCAAGAGTTGGTCGAAGCCGAGCCAGAGCGCGGTTGCAGCGAGAAGCTTTGCGTCGCCGCCCCCGAGCCATCCGAGCGCGAACATGCCGATGCCGATCGTGAGCATCAAAAGCCCCGCGCCGATATGGCTCGCGAGCGCCCACCAGCCGATACCCATCATGGCAGCAGCAACGGCAAACGCCGCGACCAGGACGATGGAGATACGGTTGGGGATCGTCATCGTCAGAAGGTCCATGGCACCGGCAAAGGCCATGGCGGCCGGGAAGACCAGGATGACGGCGTACTCGATCACAGCTTGATACTCCCACGCAGTGTCACCGCGCCGCTTGAAGCCGCATGGTGTCATGCTCAGAGTATACCGGTGAGGTGAAAGCGAGGTTAAGCAGGAGCGCCGCCTGTTTGAGGCAGCCGAAGACCTCCCGCTGTATACAAATTTGGACATAACTTCTTTACCGCTTCGACGAAGAAGCGCACCAACCCCGTGTTTACGCGATTGCTCCAACAGGTCCTTAAGGCTGTTGCCGCTACAGTCCTTCCCGCAGCGAGGGCATGGCAGACCCAAAGAACGCTGCTCGAGCAAAGGGAGTCGGGGTCGTGTCAGGTCTCTTGCGGAAGTTTCAGGACGATATCTCCGGCGCCACCGCCATCGAATACGCTTTGATAGCGGGACTTCTCAGCATCGTGATCGTTGCGTCGGTCACGTCGATCGGGACCGCCCTGCAGACGATCTTCACGTCGGTCAACAACGGCTTCCCCGAGAGCTGATCGCGCCGCCTTCGATCGCATAGACGCCGAGGCGGATCGCAATCCGGCCGCGGCGTCCGCGCGTCTGGTTTGCGCGTTTCAGTTTTGTTTACTCCGTGGTGGCGGCCGCACCATCAGGAGACGGCGCCGGCGGACGGGCGAAGACCAGCTTCTGATAGGCGAGCCCGATACCGATCAGAACCCCGCCGAGGGTGATGAAGGAGAGCGCGCGCCAGAGGCCCGTCAGCTCCGAGAGATCGAACAGGAAGACCTTGATCACGGCCAACAGCACCAGAAGCGCGGACGCAAACCGTGCGACGCCTGCGCCACGCCAGATGCCATAAGCCAGATAGACGATCCCGAGCAGCAACCAGCCGGCGGAGTATGCCCAGTGCTCGGCACCGCCGGTGGAGCGGAAGAGATCGATGCGCTGGCCCTGGAAGGCGTGGCGTATCTCGAGCGTCACATAGAAAAAGACGAGAATACCGGCCAGGATGAAGAGTGCGGTCACGTACCAGTTCGGCCGCACGCCCCGCGCCGTACGCGCAAGGAATGCCGCCGCGATGCCCGGAACGAAGTAGGCAAGCAGGAGCGTGCTGAAGATGATCGGACCACGCACTGCATTGCCAGTGAATAGCGGGTTATCGAAGAGAAGCAGGCCAAAGACGCCGAACAGGATCGCGATCACGCCGAGAGCCATGGAAGCCCAGCGAAAGACGGGATTCGCGCGGGCGAGATCCAGGCGCATGAGCACATAGGCCATCAAGATCGCCATGAACACATGCAGGCCCTGCTCGACGTGGCTCGACGTCGCGGCGAGTGGGTCGCCGCCATTGAGAGCATGACGGATCTGGAAGAAGAGAAGTAGCGCTGTGAAGACCACTGCAAGCGCATCGGCGAGCCGCTGGGCGAGATCCGTGCCGCGAAGTTCGAGCAGCCGCCCGGCAACCGCGAAGGCCAAGGCCGGCACGCCGTAGCCGACAAGCAGCCAGTTGAGGATGGGAATACGACCCACATCAGCGCCCATGATGACGGGGTCCCAGGCAATGCGCCCGAGCACGACGAGGCCGATGGCGGCCACGGCCGGCCGGAGCAGCGGGATATCCCGCAAGGTCGAGACATAGGCCGTGCCGAGTGCCATGAGGGCGAACGCGACCGTCATGTACCCGCGCGAGAGGAAGGCGACGAGGGCGAAGCTCAGCGCTGCGATCGCAGCCGCCGCGAAAGCGCCGGTCGCGAGCCGGATACCCGGAAGCGGTACGATCAGCTCACGCGCGAGAAAGCGCTCGGCAATCCACACGAAGCCGCCAGCGAGGATGATGCCAAACAGCGCAAATGGGATCGACGTATCGAACTGCGTGACGCGCAGATAGGCGAGCACGAGCGCCAGCAGTGGTGGGACAGTCGCGCCGAGCAGGTACAAGCCCGTAACCGGAGCGCTCAGCGTGGGACCGCGCCACACGCGATAGCCGGCAACGACCGCCGTGCCCACGCCCAGAAGAGCCAACGTCATGAGATAGGCGGAGACGTTCTCGGGCAGGCGGAGGACCTGCGCCGCGAACGGAGCTAGGAGGCTCGCGTCGGGGACTTCCTTGAGCCCTGGCCAGAAGGCAGCCACCGCCATGACCGGCAAGCCGGCGAGCGCCGCACCAGCGGCGGCAGGCGGGCTCAGCCACGCCGTTACGGCGAGCAGGCCGGCAGCGGCGGCGGCGAATGGCACCCAGCCCACGGCCTCGAAGCGGCTGTCGGAGAGCATGGCCGAGGCGAGCACTGCCATGGCAAGCAGCGCGCCGGTCGCGACCTGATCGACCTGCGCCTCCTCGTCCTTCACCCCGAGATGCGGCTCCAGCGCCATGAATATCGCGGCGAGTGCGAGTTGCAGGAGCACGTGAGCAAAGCCTGCCCGCGCCCACTCGTAGCTGCCGGCCGCTGCCTGATCGAGATACGGCAGCCCCCAGAGGAAGGCGCCACCCACCGCAAAAGCGGCGAGCCATAGCCAGCGCCTGAGCCGCGCGAGGCCATGCGCAGAAGCCGCGACAACGGCCAGATAGAGCACGACCGGCCATGGGCTCGGCTTGTCGGAGGAAATGAGCAGTGGCCCGGCATAGGCGCCCGCGAGGCCGAGACCTGCGAGCATGGGCCCGTGGAGCGCGGCCGCGAACATGGTCGCGACGCCGATCGCGCCGAGCAGGAGGAAGGCAAAGGCCGGGCCGATGAAGCCGTAGAGGGCGTGCGCGGCGTAGACCGTGCCGAAGGCCGTGACTGTGCCGGCGGCGGTCAGGATGCTCGGGATATGTGCGGCTTCGAGGCCGGGCACGACGATCCCGCGGGAGCCGCGCCGTAGCCATTCGCCCGCCCCGACGAGCGCTAACGCCAGCAAGGCGCCGAAGAAGATGCGGGCGCCGGGGCCGAAAATGCCCTGCTCGATGGAATAGCGCACCATGAGGATGCCGCCGAGCGCCAGCGCCAAGCCGCCGACCCACACCGCCCAGCGGGTGCCGAGCCGTTCCTCGAGCGATTTTCCAGGTTTGGGCGGCGCAGCCGGCGGCGCCGAGCTTGCAGGAGTTGCATCAGCCGCTTCGGGCTCGCCGGTTGTGCCCTCGCCTGTTGGCGGCACCGAGGCGTCGGCCGGCGGCGGCAAGGCGATCGGTGTCGTCGCGTCCGTGGCCGGGGCTTCGTTGATCGGCGGCGGGCCGCCTGCTCTCAGCGCCGCGATCTGCGCCTCGCTGGTCGCCAGCCGATCTTCCAAGCCCTTGAAGCGCTTCCTGAACTGCACATAGATCCAGATGAGCGCGGCGATCAGGATAATTTCGAAGTCCATGGCCTTGGGATTCCTGCGGCGCGATCGGAGACGAGTTGCGGAGGGGAGGAAGAGCGAGGCGAATCAAATCACTTAGCGGCCAAGTCTCAGGCTTGATGTTAAACCAATCATTGCCGAGGGCGTGGTCGCCCCGCATTGCCGCAGCCAAATGGCTATACTGCGGCCAACTTCGAGCAGGAACCCCGACACGGCATGACCGCGCAGCCGAACATCTTCGACCGGAGCCTGCTGACCCGCCGCCGGTCGCGGGTCGCCGCGGCCGCGCCGGACCACGATTTTCTCCTGCGCCACGTGAGCGAGGATATCGCGGACCGCCTCTCGCTCATCCCCCGGGCATTTCCGGTCGGACTGAACCTCGGCGCCCACACGGGCGCACTGAGCCGGCAACTTCGCCCGCTCGGTAAGATCGGGCTGCTGATCGACGCCGATGCAAGTGGCGCCATGGTGGGCCACTGTGACGGCCCTCGGCTCGTGGCCGATGAGGAGTTGCTCCCGTTTGGCCCGGGCACGCTCGACATCGTAGTCAGCGGCCTAGCGCTGCAACTTGTGAACGATCTGCCGGGCACACTCGTCCAGGCGCGTCAGGCGCTCAAGGGCGACGGCCTGTTCCTGGCCGCCGTGCTCGGCGCGGGGACGCTCAGCGAGCTGCGTGAGGCCTTTCTCATTGCGGAGACGGAGATCCATGGCGGCGCCACCCCACGCGTCGCACCATTTGCCGATGTCCGGACACTCGGGGGGCTGCTGCAGCGGGCAGGCTTCGCGCTGCCGGTCGCCGATGTCGATACGCTGACCGTGACCTACGCGCACCCGCTGGCTCTTATGGCCGAACTCAAGGCCATGGGCGCGGGGAATGTGCTCGCCGAGCGCTCCCGGCGGCCTATGACGCGGCGCCTGCTCGCGCGCGCTGCCGAGGCCTATATCGAGCGGCACAGCACGAGCGACGGGCGGGTGCCAGCAACCTTCGAGATTGTGACGCTCACCGCCTGGGCACCGGATCCCTCGCAACCAAAACCCCTGCGCCCCGGCTCGGCCCGAACCCGCCTCGCGGAGGCCCTCGGCGTGCCGGAGGGCGCACCGAAGCCCACCAAAAAAGAGATTCCTTGAGTATCAACGGTGCCACACCTTAGTCTGTACATCGCCGCAATCGCGCCGTGCGGCCACCCCGAATCGAGGTCCCTTTAGGAAACCGTTAGGACCGAATCGGCTCAGTTGCGTCGACGCCCACAAGGCGTCCAGTTCACGGGGAGAATGACAGATGTTGATGACGACGCTCGATGGTATCGAGTTTGCGAGCACCTATCCCGATCTCCTCGGAAAGCGCGTTCTGATCACGGGCATAGACAATGCTCAGGGCATCGATATCGCTCGTGCGTTCGCCGAGCAGCGCACGCGCCTTGTGCTTCACGTGACTGAAATGACCCCCGAGATGGAAGTGCTCGGCGAGATCGTTTCGCAGGGTGCGCTCGATGTGCGCCTGTTCGATGGGCCGATCGGCGCGACGGACGCCGCGGTGAAACTCGCGCGCCAGGCTGTGCAGGCCTTCGGCGGCGTCGACATCGTCATCAATCTCGCGACCGTGCCGGCGCCGAAGGGTGGCGCTGCCGCCAGCGAGAGCGCCATCGAGGAGGCCGTCAGCGAAGCGCTCGGCGCGGCGTGCCTCATCACGAAGATCGCGACGAACCGGATGCGTCTCACGATGACCGAGGGTCTCGTGCTCACGGTCCTGCGCCTGCCGAAGAAGCCGACCTCGGCGCACCGCATTGTCGGCGCGCTGGCACGCTCGGCGCTCACGAACCTCACTCGCAACGAAGCGCGCGAATGGGCACCTCACGGAATCGCCATCAATGCCATTGCCCCGGCCGCAATGAGCACGATGAAGCCGTTCGGCGCACTGACCGGCGAACCGGATATGGCGAGCCTCGCGCTGCATCTGTCGAGCGAAGAGGGCCGCGACATGACGGGCCTCATGTTCGAGTGCTACGGCGAGTAGGCTCTCAGATCGCGGCAATGCGCTCGGGAAACGCGCGGGCTATGGCGTCACGCGTTGCCGGGAGGACGCCGCGCTCGGTAATGAGGCCGCTCACGAGGCGCGCAGGTGTGACGTCGAAGGCGTAATTAGCGACGTACGTGTTCTCGGGCACGAGGCGAACGCGCGCGATGTCGCCCTGCTCGGTCGCGCCGCTAATCCATGCGACTTCGTCGCCGGCGCGCTCCTCGATCGGGATCTCTTTCACACCATCGCTCATCGTGAAATCGATGGTCGATGAAGGAAGTGCGGCATAGAACGGCACGCCATTGTCGCGCGCCGCGAGTGCCTTCAGGTACGTGCCGATCTTGTTGCAGACATCGCCCGTCGCCGTCGTCCGGTCGCTACCGACGATGACCATGTCGACGCGGTCGTGCTGCATGAGATGGCCGCCAGCATTGTCCACGATGACCGTGTGCGGCACGCCATGGTGGCCGAGTTCCCAGGCGGTCAGCGCGGCGCCTTGATTGCGCGGGCGTGTCTCGTCCACCCACACATGCACGGGAACACCCTCGTCATGCGCCAGGTAGATCGGTGCCGTGGCCGTGCCCCAGTCGACGGTCGCGAGCCAGCCGGCATTGCAGTGCGTGAGAATGTGCACCGGCATTCCTGCCTTGAGGCGCGCGATCTGGCGGATCAGATCGAAGCCGAACTTGCCGATGGCCTTGTTGGTCTCGACATCCCCGTCGGCCATGCGGGAAGCCTCGGCATAGGCCGCAACGGCGCGTGCGGGCGCAGCGCGTTGCAGGAGAACGGCGCGCATGCGATCGAGCGCCCAGCGCAGATTGACCGCGGTTGGGCGTGTCGCGGCGAGCACTGCGTAGGCGTGCACGAGATGCACGTCGGATGGATCCGCACGCATGGCCAGTGCGAGACCGTAGGCCGCCGTCACACCGATCAGCGGCGCACCACGCACGTGCATGTCGCGGATGGCGCGCGCGGCATCATCGAGTGAAGTCAGGCGCTCGACCGCGAGCCTGTGTGGGAGCTGTGTCTGGTCGATGATCTCGACGGACCAGCCGTCATCACCGAGCCAGATGGTCCGACAGGGCTTGCCGTTCACGTTCATGCGCATTCCCCATGGTCGGGTGTCGCGCCTATGCTAGCGCATTCGGCAATCGAAAGGAGCCTCGCTCATGACCGGAAAGCCTGTGTGCCTCGTCGTCGGCGCCGGAGACGCGCTCGGCGGTGCCATTGCCCGGCGCTTCGCCCGAGAGGGATTTCACGTCTGCGTCGCGCGGCGCACGGCCGACAAGCTCGCCGATCTCGTCGCCTCCATCGAGGCGGCCGGCGGCACCGCGACGGCCTATGGTTGCGATGCCCGGCACGAGGATCAGGTCATCGCCCTCTTCGATCAGGTCGAGGCGGCGCACGGCGCCATTGACGTGCTGGCCCACAACATCGGCGGCAACGTGCGCGAGTCGATCCTCGATATGAGCGCGCAGAAATTCTTCAAGACCTGGGAAATGGCCTGCATGGCCGGCTTCCTCACCGGGCGTGAAGCCGCGCGCCGCATGGTCCCGCGCGGCCGGGGCACGATCCTCTTCACGGGCGCGACGGCGTCGCTGCGTGGCGGCGCCGGCTTTGCAGGTTTCTCCGCCGGCAAATCCGGTCTCAGGATGGTCGCGCAGAGCATGGCGCGCGAACTCGGGCCGAAAGGAATTCACGTCGGCCATGTCGTGGTCGATGGCGCGATCGACACGGCCTTCATCCGCGATAATTTCCCGCAGCGCTACGCGCTCAAGGAACGCGACGGCATTCTCGATCCGGCGCACATCGCGGATATGTACTGGATGCTGCACACGCAGCCGCGGGATGCCTGGACCTTCGAAATGGATGTCAGGCCGTGGATCGAGAACTGGTGATCCCGATCAGTCCTTCTTCTCTTTCGCCATCGCATCCCGCAGCGCCTCGAGCTCGGCCTTGAGCGCGGGCTCGATGAGGCGTGGCATGTTGGTGTTCAGCCACTCGCGCAGCAGCGGACGCAGCAGTTCGACCACGGTCTCGTCCATGCTCTTGGCACTGGTCGGGGTGTCCGACTTGGCGACGGGCGACACGACCTGAGGTGCTGTCGGCGCTGCGGTAACGGGTGCGGCAGGCTTTGGAGCCGGAGCCGGTGTCACGATCGGTGTCGGAGCCACAGCGGCAGGCGCCGTCACGGCAGCGGGAGTCGGCGCGGGGGCAGGCAGCGGCACCGCGATCGGCTCGGGCTTCTTCTCGGCCACAGGCGAAACAACGGGTGCCGGTGCCGGTTTCGCCTCGACCTTGGCCTCCAGTGCCGGCTTCTGAGCCGCGTCGGGCTTGATCTCGGTCTTCAGGTCGGCCTTGGGGCTCTCCGGCGGGCGGGTCTCTGCGCGGGCGGGCGCGGACGCGGCTTCGGGGCTCTTCGGCGCGGGCGCCAGACTTGGATGCGCGCTCGGCGGGATGACACCTGCGATCAGGCGCCGCAGGGCGTCCGCTCCCGGCACTTCCGGTATTGCGTCGGCCGTCAGAGGCGCGCGCGTCGGCTCGCCGAGCAACGGGCCGGCCAGCGGTGGGCCGAGCACATGGCGCTCGTCCTTCATGTCCGGCGAAGGCGCACCCGCGCCAGTTGGCACCGGCCCGACCGGGTCGAACTTGCCCGGCACGACACTGCCGAGATCTTTGAGCTTGGGAGCCGGCGGCCCGACGACCGCGGTCGCCATCGATTCCTTGGTCGGTGCCGGCGCTTCCGGAGACAGCGCCTTTGCCGTAGGCATCGCGGTAGCCGGACTGGCTGGCGCTGCCGCAATTTCCTTTGACGGCGCAGGCATTTCCAGCACGGGCGCCGGCGGCTTGGCCTCGACGATGGGTTTGGCGGGGGGCGCTGCAGGCGGCGGTGGCGCCGCGCGCGGTGTCTCAGCCAGCAGCTCGTCCAGGCTGACGGGCTCGGCCGTGTCGGCCGCGCTCTTCTGGGCCGGCAGCTTGAGCTCCGGCGTTCGTGGGAGGTCGAGCGCGGCACCCGATACGCCGTTCAGTGACGTGCGCGTCGGGCCCGGCGGAACCGCCAAGGCCGGCTCCTGAGCCATGATCTTGCGGATCGAAGCGAGGATATCGCTCATGCTCCGCTCGTCACGCTTCTCAGGACTGGACATCTGCAAACCCTCCACTGCCCGCAGGTATGGCTGCCGACGCCGTACAAAACTTGCGAGTCCCCACCTCGATTCGACTTCCTATGCGGGAATAGTGGCATCAATGGTGCAAGTCACCCCCTCGGAGGCCACCCGCCCACAGCCTAGTCGGGCCGGTGATCCCAGCATTCCCCGCGTCCGCGCGGCAAGACTTTCCCCAAGACTTTCCCAAGCCTGTCGCATCTGGTACATGCTGTCCGTCCAACAAGCCAAAACAGTGCGTAGAGAGGTTTTCCGTGCCCCGCCCCCAGCGGGGTGCGGCAGCAAAGCCCATACCAGACGCAGGAGATGAGCATGGCCGGACGCAGCTCCATCATCGAAGC
>JAEYPL010000017.1 GCA_023410905.1 Pseudomonadota bacterium | reverse complement strand
GAAGGCTTACTTCTTGGCAGCGCGCTCGGCCAGCACCTTCCGGGCAATGCGGAAGCATTCGACGCCTGCGGGGAAGCCCGCATAGATCGCGATCTGATGAAGGATGGACTTCAGCTCGTCCTGCGTCACGCCATTGTTGAGCGCGCCGTTCAGGTGGAGTTCCCACTCATGCATGCGCCCGAGCGAGGCCAGCATGGTGAGGTTCATCATGGAGCGGGTCTTCGGGGGGATCGTCGAGTCGCCCCAGATCTTGCCCCAGCAGAACTCGTTCAGCATGTCCTGGAAATCGGCATTGAACTCGTCTGCCGTCGACAGGCTCTTCTCGACGTACTCGGCGCCGAGCGTCGACTTGCGTGCCTTGAGGCCCTTCTCCCACAACTCGCGATCCATGAGTTCCTCTCCGGATTTATCGCCCCCTCGCTGTCGAGTTGGCCCGGGGGCGACTTTTGACACCCTTTGGCCTGCGCCTCAAGCCGTCGTGCCGGGAGTCCATTGTGGCGTCCCGGGTACAAGAGGCGCCGTCGGTCAAAATCTCTTCTCGTTCTGCCGTGATGACGCCCGATTGTGCTCATCATAAAGCGTTCATTGCGTGGGACACGGGTGCCGTCCGGGCCACAGGCGGCAGCCCGTCATTTGTGAGTGTGTTTGGGAGATGCGCAGTCTACCCGTGTACATCATTGCGGCGCGTCGTACGGCCATCGGGCGGATCGGCGGGCTGCACAAGCTCCGGCGCGTCGAGGATCTCGCGGCGCCTGTCGTCGAGGCTGTGCTCAAGGATGCGAGCGTCGGCGTCGAGCAGGTCGACGAGATCATCGTCGGGAACTGTACGGCTGGCGACAATCCGGCGCGCCTGATCGCGCTCGTCTCGGGCCTACCCGTTGCGGCCATGGCGACGACGGTCGACCAGCAGTGTGCATCGGGGCTCGAGGCTATCCTCTCAGCGGCCCGGCGGATTGCAGCCGGCGAGGCCGAGATCATCGTCGCGGGTGGCGTCGAGGCGCTGTCGACGGCGCCCTGGCGTATCGCCAAGCCGCGCAGCCTCTTCCAGACGCCACACTTTATCCGGCCTGATCCCATGGGGGCGCCCGCCATGGCCGAGCATGTGCCGCATACCTCGCTCGAGGGGTTGGCCGGTCGGCTCGGCATTTCGCGCGCCGAGCAGGATGCCTGGGCGGTCGCGTCGCACGCGAAAGCGACGGAGGCCCGTGAGGCCCGCCGCTTCGTCGGTGAGATCGTGCCCTTGAGGTCGACCACGGAGGAGGCGCGCGATCAGAGCGCTGTCGATCCCGATGCCGAGGACCTCGCCGATCTGGAGCCGATTGCCGGCGAAGATGGAACGCTCACAACCGGCAATATCAGCGCGCTGCACGATGGCGCGGCGTTTGTCGTGCTGGTTTCGGAAGCCGAGTGGGAGAAGCGCGGTCGCCCGCCCGCGCTGAGCCCGGTCGTCAATGCGGCGCTTGGCGTCGAGCCCGGAGAGGAAGGAGCGGCGCCGATCGCCGCCGTGCAGAAGCTTTACGGACGGCTCAACGGCTTCGACCGCAGCACCATCTCGGCTTTCGAGCTGAGCGAGGCTTCGGCTGTTCAGGCTATCGCGCTCTGCCGCGAGCTCGGGCTCGACGAGGCGAAAGTCAATCCGGACGGCGGTGCCGTGGTCCGCGGCCATCCGCTCGGGGCATCGGGCGCGGTGCTGGTCACGCGCCTGTTCTCGCGGCTCGTGCGCAATGGGCAGAAAGCGCGTGGTCCTCGCTACGGCGTCGCGGCGCTCGGTGCCAACGGCGGGCTCGGCCTCGCTGCGATGTTCGAACGGCGCTGACCGAACTCCCCCCGTCAGCCCGAAATTCCGCACGCATGGCGACGGAAGTCCTGTATTGACCACGTTTGATCCGCTGTCCCGGTCACCGCCGGGCCGCATTCTGGGCGTGAAAGCGCCTCAAGACATGGTTAACATCGCCCTGAGGGCAACGTGCGCGTGTGCGCCGAGAAGTCTGAGCGGAGAGGCGGATGGCGGACGTTGATCTGGTCGCGGTCACGCGGTGGCTGTCCTCGTCCGATTTTCTCTGGAACGCTCTCGTCCTGATCGCCGTCCTCGTCGCGCTGAGGATTGCCGCGCAGATGCTGCAGGGTGGCCTCGCCGAGACCATCAAGAGCGCGTTCACGACCAACTGGCAGCTCACCGTCCTCGCGACGAGCGCCTTCCTGCTTTCTGTTGCCTCCGGCCATCGCACCTGGGACGGCATGAGCCAGTTCACGGGCGACTCCGTGATGTCGGCGCTCATTACGTTCGGCATCCAGGGCGTGATGCTGATCATCGCATGGCTGATCGGCGAGAGCTTCGCTGCGGGCCTCGCTGCCGGGCGCGCGAAGGCGGCGCACGGTGTCATCCGGCGCGTATCGGGCGGCATCGCAGGGCTCGTCGTTGGCGGAATAATTTTTGCGGCGGCAGCCGTTCTCGCAGCGCTCTATCTCGGGCTCGTCGATCCCGCGCGTCCAGTCTGGGGATTTGCGGCCCAGGACAAGTTCGTGCAGCAGGTCGCGTTCGTCGCTGTGGCGGTCATGCTCATCGGCCCGCTGTTCATGACGCGCAGCGGCGGCATTATCGGCGACTATGCCAACGGCCTGCGCATCGTGCTCAGCAATGCCGTGCTGTGGGTGATGTTCTTCGCCACTGCCGGAACGAGCGTCTTCTTCTCCTATATCTCCCTGTTCGACTCGATCTTTCCAGCCGATGAGCGCGTGCGCGCCGCCGATATTCGCGCGATCAATCAAGTCTCGGGCATCGTCTCGGATATCGGCGAGACGGCGACGCGGCGGCGTATCGCGGAGGCCGATGCACTCTTCAAGTCCGAGGCGTGGGCGGCGTATGAGCGTGAGCTCGACAAGGCCTCGCGCCTCGCATCGAGTGCTCCGGAGAAGATCCGCGAGGAAATGGTGCGAGAGCTTCGCGATCAGGAGAGCCGCATCGCCCGTCTCGAAGAGCAGCGCGCCAATGCCGCGGGCGGGCAGGCAGGCCTCGCACAACGCAAGACGGCACTCAACGAGGAGCTTACGCGCGTAACGGGTGAGCGTCCTGAAGTCGCCGTTGCCGTGCAGGAGCAGAAGACCGTCGTCAGTGGCATCGAGAGGCGCCTCGATGAGCAGCGCGCGAAGGTGCTCGCCGAGGAGAAGGGCGTCGAGGGTTCGGGCAAGTCGGGCCGTGGCCAGTTCTGGCGTGCGGCGCGTGAGGAAGAGGGCAAGATCCAGGCCGAGCTGCAGGTCGCGCGCGAGCGGCTCAAGGGCCATGAGTCGCGGCTCAGCGGCATCGACAAGCGGATTGCGACGGCGCGGGCCGAGATCGCGCAGATCGACGGCGATCTCGCCAAGCTGATCGGCGAGGCGGAGACCGCACAGCGCATGATCGCGGTGGCCAAGTCTACAGGCATGGCCGATCGCCAGCAGATGTCTGATCCCTCAGCGACAGCGGCGGCGCTAGAAAGAGAGCGCCAGAGCTTCCGTCAGAAGCCCGAACAGGCGGCGCTTGCCAGCCTTCAGTCCATCTGCACGACCCTGCAGGGTGTGAGCCTGAAGGTCGCGGCGCTCCGTGATCAGGCCGCGGCCATCGATTGTGATCCGAAGCAGGCGACGGAAGTGGCCGCGCCAGTGTTCGCGCTCAATGCCGGCCTCGCGGCCTACGAGAAGCATTGCGTGGGCGGTGATAGCCTGCCGCAAACGGGCGGCACGGACAGTCTGCTCACATTCGGCCGCAAGTGCCTGCAGGACTCGGGCCTCGCATCGCGGGACGCCGCGCCGCTCGCCGCTCGCTTCTCCGCGCTCGATCTTTCGCGTGACGACAAGGCCCATAAGTTCGTCGTCAGCGCCAATGCCTTCACCGATGGCAATCGCCTCGCCTATCTGGCGTTGGCTATCGCGATCGGTATCGACTCGCTCATTCTGATGGCGGCGCTGTTCGGTGCCGGTGCCGTGCGCTCGCCGCTGACCGACCTCGATGGCGTCAACGATCTGACGCCCGAGCAGCTCGAAGCCGCCATCGACGCGACGCTCATGCAGACGGCCGAGCCCGCGCGCACGCTTTCAGCGCTCCTGCAGGCGCAGCGACCGATTGCGGGTACGCAAGGCTATACGTCCGAGATCTGGATCGACGATCGCGATCCGCTCGCCGACGATATGCGCGCGGTGCTGACGGCGGGTGCGTCGATCGGTGCCGTACGTCCATTCGGCGATGGCCGCACGCAGTTCCAGATCAAGACGGGCCTCTCGCGCTACATCGCCGTCGCGCAAAAGAAGAAGTGGCCGAAGAAAAGCGAGGAAGCTGCGCGGCGCGACCTGCTCAAGGTAATCGGCGTGGCGTTGTTGCCAGATACGAAGGCGGCTGCGGAAGCGGTCATCGAGGAACTGCACCCGATCTCCGACCTTGCCGGTTACGCGGCCGAGGTGAATGTGAATGATCTGGCCGAGCCCTCGCGGTTGCGTCTCGTGCGCGGGGTGATCGGTGCCGGCGCGACCGTCGCGGGCGCCGTGAAGCGCGATGACCGCTACGAAGGCCGATACTATGTCAGCAGCGACTTCTATCGCACGCTGCTGCTCATGCGGGCTGGCGACTTCGGCGGCTCTCGCGGCCCGTCGCCTGCTGCGATCCATGACGGCCGGCGAGCGCAGGCCGGCGGTGTGCTGCACGAGGACCGGCTCCGTCTCACGAGCGGCGATCCGTCACCGCGCGGTATCACGCATCAGAGCCTGCGCGAGCGGATCGGCGATCTCGCTCAGAGCAAGCACCCGCCGCGTGGCGTCGTGCTCTGCCAGCATATCGACACGCTGCTCGAGCGCCTCGACTTCGACGCCAACGCCAGACAGCTCGATTGGCTGCTGACGGAGCACGACGACCGGCCACGCAGCGCAGGCGAGGCGCTAGATGAATTGATGCGCGGCCAGTCGATCCTGGGCAGCCGCATGAAAGAGCAGGAGCGCGCGAGCCGGCTTCAGCTCCAGAGCGAGACCGCGCGCCTCACGCGCGAACTCGGTAGTGCTGACGATGCCGGGGCGGAAATCGTCGAAGAGGCGGCCGACAAGGTTCATCAGGCACTCCCGATGCTCCTGCTCTTGCCGGGCGGTGTTTTCGAGCGCGTGCTGCGCCAATGCCTCGACGAGATCGATGCGGCCGGTGCGTCCGATAATGGCCACCGCGATGTCGATCATCTCATGCAACGCCAGATGCGGGCGCTCGAGATGTTCCTCAGGAAGCAGGACCGCGACACCTATCAATCCTGGGCGGCGGTCGGCGAGTATCTGGCCAGCTACGACGAGCATCGCCCGACGATCAGCGTTGTCGGCGGCAGCGGCTGATCAACTTCAGCAAGTTAACGGGCTAACAGCCGCCTAGGGTCGCGAGCCATAGTATTGGTGACTGTAGCCGTAGCTTCCGAGATAGCCGTAACTTCCCCCAAAATTGTCGTAGCTCCAAACGCGGTCACCGTAGCGCTCGCCAGCAAAGCCGTAGACGCTGCCGCGATAGCTGTAGCTTGGGGCACTATAGCCGTAGTTCCGGCCACGATAGCGGTTGCTTCCGCCGCGGTTGCGGTAGTTCCGGTCACGATAGCGGAGCTCGTATTGCACTTGTTGCGCGTAGTTTTTCGCTGCAAGCGAAGCTGCCGGCGGTGAAAGCGGTGCCGCGGAAGCGCCCGCTGCTCCAATGCCGACCATCGCTGCGCTTACCAATCCGATTGAAAATAGATGTCTCATGGCTATTGCCTTTCGAGCTGGTAGGGGCCGACCTTTGCGATAGTACGACCAACTGGTGCTCTGCCGAAATCAGGGCATCAAAAAATGCTTAAGAGAGAGTGCGTTACAAATTGTTGTAATTTTTGGAAGTAAAAGAAAAGGCGGGGTGTCGCCCTTGACGACGAGCCTCGCTTGACGCATTTGCGTGGCATCGCGGCTGCTTCGCAGGGTTCTGCAACTCGCGGGCGGCGATGAACCAGGATACTCCGATGACGATGCCAGGGGGCCGCAAGGCCACGATCGACCGCCACACCAACGAGACGCGCATTTCGGCGAGCATCGACCTCGACGGGACGGGCGCGTTCGACATCGCCACGGGCGTCGGCTTCCTCGATCACATGCTGGAGCAGCTTGCCCGCCACTCCCTGATCGACATCCAGCTCAAGGCTGAGGGCGACCTCCACATCGACTTCCATCACACGGTCGAGGATTGCGGCATCGCGCTCGGGCAGGCGTTGGCCAAGGCGCTCGGCGACAAGCGCGGCATCACGCGCTACGCAAGCGTGCACCTCCCCATGGATGAGGCCATGACCCGCGTTGCGATCGACGTTTCTGGCCGGCCCTATCTGGTATGGGATGTGATCTTCACGCGCCCGAAGCTCGGCGAAATGGACACCGAGCTGT
>JAEYPL010000339.1 GCA_023410905.1 Pseudomonadota bacterium | reverse complement strand
CGATCGTGCGCGCGTCCTCGGCCGTCTCGATGAGGCGCACCGCCCCCTCGGGGAGCTGCCCCATGGTCCCGATGACCTCGGGGTGGCCGGCGTGGCCGATCAGGAGGATTTCGTTGCCTGCGGCGTAATGGCGCTCGGCCTCGACGTGGACCTTCGAGACCAACGGGCAGGTCGCATCAAGGTAAAAGAGGTTCCTGAGCCGGGCGGCGGCTGGAACGGCCTTCGGCACGCCATGCGCCGAAAATATCACAGGGGCATCCGTTTCCGGAATTTCGTTGAGCTCCTCCACAAATATGGCGCCTTTCCGCCGGAGGTTCTCGACCACGAATTGGTTGTGAACGATCTCATGGCGCACGTAGACCGGGGCGCCGAATCGGGCGAGCGCTAGCTCGACGATCTGGATGGCTCGGTCGACGCCAGCACAGAAACCGCGCGGAGCGGCAAGCAGGATGGTCAGCGGCGGGCGTTCGGGCATGGTGATGTCGAGCCGACGTTGGAGCGAGCCGCGCGAGCAGCAGGGCGTTCCGCCTGGATCGCAGCTTGGCACGGGTTTGAGCGAGGTGCTACAGTTGTCGAATAAAATCAAGAGCAATGGGGCTCGCTCTCTTGCGGCCGGAGCGCGGGCGCCGGTAGTGACGAATGCGATGGCAGGGGCACTGTCATCCTATGGGAATGGGGACCGCGTGACGGGGAATTCGCGTACTTTTCGCTCGGCGAGCCGGCTTGCTGGCGTGCGCCTTCTTGCAATCTCGGCCGTAGGGCTGATGCTATCAGGCTGCGGCATGTCCACGCTCACGTCCGGCATGGGCGGTGGCATGTTCGGCGGTACGGGCTCGACAGGGTCGTCCGGGCGGGTCACCGAGCAGAGTCTGCTCTCCTCCGCCAAAACCGATGGCGCGAGCTCCGGCGGCGGGGTTGCCCACGGCTGTCCGCGCTTCCAGGTGGCTTCGCGCGACCACCACGTCACCATCTACGAGCCCGGCCGCGCCGGCGACAGCCTCGGCGTCGTGCATCGCGGCGAGATCACGCGGACCGCGCGCGAGTGCAGCATCGAAGGTGGCCGCGTTACCGTGAAATATGGCTTCTCGGGACGTATCCTGCTCGGACCGCGCGGCCGTCCCGGCGTAGTCCATCTGCCCGTCCAGGTCGCCGTGCGCGATTCCAAGCGCGCATCCATCGGCGGCGACCGGACAAGCGTCGAGGCACAAGTCACGATCGACAATCCGATCGGCTATTTCTCGCAAGTTCGGACAGTGACATTCGACATTCCCGAAGGCGCACGTCCCGGCGATATCGATGTCTTCGTCGGCTTCGAGCAGACCGCCCCGGGCGCCGGCTGACCGGCAGCACCTGTCTGTTTTTCCCGCATCATGGCGGCGTGCACCGATTGACAGCATCGGCGGGTCGCCTATGCTCAACCTGCCAGTCGAAATCTGCGGAAGAGATCGGCTCGTGGCTCACGTTGAGCTGCGTGCGGGCGCCGAAGGAGCAACCGCCCCGGAAACTCTCAGGCAAAAGGACCGCAGATTGATGGCGCTCTGGAAAGCAGCCGGTGGCAAGGCCGGCTCACCGAAGGAGTAAGGTCGATCGTCACAGCGTGACGAAAGACCGGAATCTCTCAGGTTCCGTGACAGAGGGGGCTCCGGTTCGCGCGAATGGTCGCGCGGGCTCAGAGCCGCGTGGACCTCGTCACGATGAGCGCCGATCCGACTTCCAGCGCCCCGCTCCGGCGGACTCCCCTTTATGATCTGCACGTCGCCGCCGGCGCCAAAATGGTGCCGTTCGCAGGCTACGACATGCCCGTGCAGTACCCGCTCGGCGTGCTCAAGGAGCATCTGTGGACGCGTGAGAAGGCCGGCCTTTTCGACGTGAGCCACATGGGTATCTGCTGGCTGCGTGGACCCGATCACGCGACGACGGCGCGCGCGCTCGAAGCGCTTCTTCCAGCCGACATTCTGAACCTCAAGCCTGGTCAGCAGCGCTACTCGCAGCTCCTCGCGGCGGACAGCGGCATTCTCGACGATCTCATGATCACGCGTCCCGAGGGCGCGGAGAACGATGGATCGCTGTTGCTGGTCGTCAATGCCGGCTGCAAGGATGCCGACTACGCGCATATCGCAGCGAACCTGCCTGCAGGTGTGCGCCTCGAGGTGGACGACGCCCACGCACTCATTGCGCTGCAGGGACCACGCGCGGTCGCCGTGCTCTCCAAGCTCATTCCCGGCGTCGAAAGCATGACTTTCATGAGCGGCCGCTTCGCGACGCTCGACGGCCAGACCGTGCACCTCACGCGCTCCGGTTACACAGGCGAAGATGGCTACGAGATCGCGGTGCCGAATGCGCATGTCGCCAAGGTCTGGAGCCTGCTGACGGCCACACCTGAGGTCGAAGCCATCGGCCTCGGCGCGCGTGACTCGCTGCGTCTCGAGGCGGGCCTCTGCCTCTATGGCCACGACATCGACACCACCACCTCGCCCATCGAGGCGCGCCTGCAGTGGTCCATTCAAAAGCGCCGCCGCGATGAGGGCGGCTTCCCCGGTGCGGATCGCATCAAGGCCGAGCTCGCGAACGGCCCCAGCCGTCGCCGCGTCGGCATCAAGCCCGAAGGCCGCGCGCCCGCGCGCGAAGGCACCGAGATCCAGGACATGAGCGGCAAGCCGATCGGCACCATTACATCGGGCGGCTTCGG
Source organism: Pseudomonadota bacterium (assembly GCA_023410905.1). Taxonomy (GTDB): domain Bacteria; phylum Pseudomonadota; class Alphaproteobacteria; order Rhizobiales; family Hyphomicrobiaceae. Next base: position 9,150 of record JAEYPL010000339.1, on the reverse strand, counting down.
GCCGTCCGTGAATGGCCCTGTTGCCATGGGCTACGTCGAGAGTGCGCACGCCGAGCTCGGCACGGCCGTCCAGCTTGTCGTTCGCGGAAAGCTGCTGCCGGCAACGATCGCCAACATGCCCTTCACACCACACCGCTACGTCCGCTGAATCTTTCCCCGAACACCTGCAATCAGGAGCAATTCATGGCCATCGAGAAGTTCAGCAAGGATCACGAGTGGATCCGCGTCGAGGGCGACATCGCCACGATCGGCATCACGGTTCACGCCCAGGATCAGCTCGGCGATGTCGTGTTCGTCGAAGTACCCGAGGTCGGCCGCATGGTCGCGGCCGAGGAAGCCGTCGCCGTCGTCGAAAGCGTCAAGGCAGCCAGCGATGTCTATTCGCCGCTCACGGGCGAGGTGATCGAGGCCAATGGCGATCTCGCGAGCACACCGGGTCTCGTCAACGAGGATGCCGAGGGCAAGGCGTGGTTCTTCAAGGTCAAGCTCTCGAACCCAGCCGAGCTCGACGCGCTCATGGACCGCGCGGCCTACGACGACTTCGCCAAGAACGGCTGAGACGCGCCATGTCGCACACCTATCAGGCGACCGTGCATTGGCAGCGCCCCGTCGGCGCTGTCTTCACGGACAACAAGTACAGCCGCGCGCACGAGTGGCGCTTCGATGAAGGTGTCGTCGTGCCGGCCTCGCCCGCGCCGTCGTCCGTCAAGCCACCCATGTCGCGCGCCGATGCCGTCGATCCCGAGGAGGCGCTCGTCGCGGCCTGCTCGTCCTGCCACATGCTTTTCTTTCTCGCATTCGCGGGGCGGCAGGGCTTCGTCGTCGACAGCTACAGCGACACCGCCACCGGCGTGATGACGCCGAACGAGGCGGGCAAGCTCTACATCTCCGTGATCACACTCGATCCGAAGATCGCGTGGGCCGGCGAGAAGCAACCGACGGATGCCGACATCGCGGCGCTTCACGAGCGCGCGCACGCCGAGTGCTACATCGCCAATTCCATCCGCGCGACAGTCACCATCGCCGGGATGTCCGCACACCACTGACCATACGCAGCAGAGAGTCCGACCATGCGCTATCTTCCCCTCGACGAGGCCGACCGGGCGGACATGCTCGCGAAGATCGGCGTCAAGGCCATCGACGACCTGTTCGCCGATGTGCCCAATGGCAAACTGCTGAAGTCACCCCCGGCCCTCGCCAAGACGCAAAGCGAGATCGCTGTCGAGCGCGAGATCGGCCGTCTTTCCGCGAAGAACATCGCGGCGGGATCGGTGCCGTTCTTCGTCGGTGCGGGCGCCTATCGTCATCATGTGCCGGCGAGCGTCGATCATCTCATCCAGCGCTCTGAATTCCTGACGAGCTACACGCCTTATCAGCCCGAGATCACGCAGGGCACGCTGCAAGTGCTGTTCGAATTCCAGTCGCAGGTCGCGCTGCTGACCGGCATGGATGTGGCTAATGCCTCCATGTACGACGGCTCGACAGCGTGCGGGGAAGCCGTGCTGATGGCGCACCGGATCACACGCCGGAAGAAAGCTGTGCTCTCCGGCGGACTGCATCCGCACTACCGCGCCGTGACGGAGACGCTCGCCAAGTATGGCGGCTCGGAAGTGACGGCACTCGCGCCCGATCCGCTCGGCAAAGAGGATACGGCCGGCGCCATCGACGGCGAGACGAGCTGCGTCGTCGTGCAGTATCCCAGCGTCTACGGCACGATCCGCGACCTCAATTCCATCGCTGGCGCCGCGCACGCCAAAGGTGCACTGCTCATCGTCGTCGTGACGGAAGTCGTCGCCCTTGGCGCGCTGAAGTCACCCGGCGAGATGGGTGCCGATATCGTCGTCGCCGAGGGACAGTCGATCGGTAACGGCCTGAACTTCGGCGGACCCTATGTCGGCCTTTTCGCGACCCGCGAGAAGTTCGTGCGCCAGATGCCCGGCCGCCTCGCCGGCGAGACGGTCGATGCCGAAGGCAAGCGTGGCTATGTGCTCACGCTCTCGACGCGCGAGCAGCACATTCGCCGCGAGAAGGCGACGAGCAACATCTGCACGAACTCGGGCCTGTGCGCGCTCGCCTTCACCATTCACATGACCCTGCTCGGCGAAGCGGGACTGCGCAAACTTGCGGCGCTCAATCACGCCAATGCCTGCGATCTCGCGGAACGTCTCGCCAAGGTGCCGGGCGTGAGCGTGCTCAATGACACGTTCTTCAATGAGTTCACGGTCAAGGTGCCGGGTAAGGCCGCCGACGTGATCGAAAAGCTCGTCGGCAAGGGTGTTCTCGGCGGTGTGCCTGTGTCGCGCCTCGAACCCGACAAGCCCGATCTCGCCGATCTGATCCTCGTCGCATCCACCGAAATCAATACCGACGACGACCGCGCGGCCTTTGCCGCAGCGCTGAAGGAGGTTCTGTGATGGCCATGAACACCCAGGGTCGCCCGACCGCACCGGGCACTGTCTCATCCGCCGAGATCACGACCTTTACCGGCAATCGCGGGCTCGATCATGAAGAGGCATTGATCTTCGAGATCGGCGACACCGGCCGCACGGGCGTCGATCTTCCAGCTGCGCCAAATGCGAAGTCACGCCTCGGCGGGCTGGATCGCGGCGGCGCGATCGGACTTCCCGGCCTCACCGAGCCGGAGACCATGCGCCACTACGTCAGGCTCTCGCGCAAGAACTACGCGATCGACAGCGGGTTGTATCCGCTCGGCTCGTGCACGATGAAGCACAACCCGCGTCTCAACGAGAAAATGGCGCGCCTCCCCGGCATCGGTGACATTCACCCACTGCAACCGCAGAGCACCGTGCAGGGCGCCATCCAACTCATGGAAACGCTCGCGCACTACCTCATGGAGCTGACGGGAATGCCGGCCGTCGCACTCTCGCCGAAGGCGGGCGCGCACGCCGAACTCTGCGGGATGCTCGCGATCAAGGCGGCGCACGAAGCGAAGGGATCGAAGCGCGACGTCGTGCTCGTACCCGATAGCGCGCACGGCACGAACCCCGCGACGGCCGCCTTCATGGGCTATCGCGTGAAGCCCATCCCCGCCATGGCCGATGGCACCGTCTCGGCCGAAGCCGTGCGCGCGGCGCTCGGCCCCGACGTCGCCGCGATCATGCTGACGAACCCCAATACCTGCGGGCTCTTCGAGCGCGAGATCGTGGAGATCGCCAAGGCCGTGCACGAGGCCGGCGCGTACTTCTACTGCGATGGCGCGAACTTCAATGCCATTGTCGGCAAGGTGCGGCCCGGCGATCTCGGCGTCGACGCCATGCACATCAACCTGCACAAGACGTTCTCAACACCGCACGGTGGTGGCGGTCCTGGCGCTGGCCCTGTCGTGCTCTCGGCCGCGCTCGCGCCTTTCGCGCCGCTCCCCTTCATCCGCAAGGACGGCGACAAGCTCACCCTCGTCGAGGACGAAGGTGCGGCGGGCGACGCCAAGCCCTTTGGGCGCCTCACGGCCTTCCACGGCCAGATGGGCATGTACGTACGCGCGCTGACCTACATGCTCTCGCATGGCGCTGACGGCATGCGTCAGGCGTCGGAGGATGCCGTGCTCTCCGCCAACTACATCCGCGCGAGCCTCAAGGATCTCATGAGCCAGCCCTTCGGCGGCCCGACCGGCGACCGACCCTGCATGCACGAGGTGCTGTTCGACGATAGCTGGTTGAAGGACACCGGCGTCACCACGCTCGATTTCGCCAAGGCGATGATCGACGAGGGCTATCACCCCATGACCATGTATTTCCCGCTGGTCGTGCACGGCGCCATGCTCATCGAGCCGACGGAATCGGAATCGAAGCAAAGCCTCGACCAGTTCATCGGCACGCTTCGCTTCCTCGCCAACGAAGCCCGGCACGGCAACGACAAGAGCCGCTTCAAGGAGGCGCCCATGCTCGCGCCCCGCCGCCGCCTGGACGAGACGAAGGCCGCGCGCGAGCCCCGCCTGAGGTGGCGGCCACCTGCGCCGAAAGCTGCTGCCGAATGAAGCTGGCGAGAGCCGCGCGAGCCACCACCTCTGATTGATATTTCTGGCTCGCGCAAGCTTCCGGACCTACGATGATCAAGTGTTGCGTGATTCGCATCGCGGCCGGTGGAGCGTGCCGAGTGAGGGCTGCGGTTTTTTCCGTTGTCAGCGTGAGCTTAACCAAAAGTTTACGGTGCCTTGCGAGCGTCGTTCTCAATGCTCCATGGATTCGTCCCGCGTCGGGGCCCGAAATTGCATCACTGCCGACGCACGAAAGCCGCTGACGCTGCAGTCCGGCTTCTTCCCTAGGCCCACTCGGGAATACGGCGCGACAGATCGGTGCTGTTGACGCACGTGCGGCAAGGGGAATGGAAATGGCCGGCGACGAGGACACTACAAAGCCAAGGGCAAACGGCTTCGACGCCGACGGTCCTCCCGTCGATCTGAAAAGCCTGCTCGACAGCCTCGCGCACGAACTCACGGACGCGGGCTCGCGGCACACCGAAGCGCTCCACGACATGCAGGGACGCGTTGCAGCTCTCTCCGAGCGCGCCAACACCGTCAAGCCGAGCTTGCCCCACGAATACAGCGCGGCGATCGACCGGATCGAAGCGGCAATGTCGTCCTTCTCCGAGCGGCTGACCGACGCCGAGCCGCGCGCGCACGCGGCGCGCCCCAGCGACGAAGCCGATGACATCCTTCCGCAGACTGTCCGCGCCGAGCTGCGGAATGCGATCAAGGGTGCGCAGCGACCGTCGGACGATGCGCCGCCTGCACTGCGTTCGGCAGTTGGGAGTTTTGCAGGGCCCGCGTACGCCCAGGCGCCCGTGCCCACGACGAGCCAGTCCTCTTTTGGCGAATCCGGCGAGGAAGTCCTTTCATCTCCATCTGCTGTCGCACCGGTGATGCCACATTCGGCGCCGCATCCAGAGAGGACCATCGATCCTTCCTGGCTCGAGGCGCGGTTTGCCGATATTGCCGATCGCGTCGAGCAGTCGCTGGCCGCTCACAACCCGCATAATGCTCTCGTCGCCATCGGCACGCGCTTCGACCAGTTCGAGCAGCGCTTCGATCACGCACTGACCGAAATCAGTGCCCGGCCCGGTACCGATCCCGAGGCCTTGAAGAGCGTCGAACAGCAGGTCAGTGATCTTGTGGTCCAGCTCGATCGTGCCCAACGCCAGCTCGGGCGTCTCGATGTTATCGAGAGCCGGATCATGGATCTGCGCCAGAGCCTTTCCGACGAGCAGATGACACGGCTGATCGGCACCCTCGCGCCGACGGACGAAAAACTCAGCGCGATCGCCACCGCCGCCGCCGAGCGTGTTGCCGACACGATCCGCAGCGAGGCACCCGTAGCACACGCCGCTCACGCCATGGGCAGCGATCCCCGCCTCATCGAACTCACTGCAATGCTCGACGCCTTCATCGGCGAGCAGCGGCAGGGAGATGCCCAGAACGCCGAAGCCCTCGATACGATGCAGCAGGCCATGCAGCATCTGATCGACCGTGTCGAAGCCATCGAGAACGCTCAGGCGAACAATCACGACGCTCTCATGCGTGCACGCGCCCCCGCCCAGCCGGAGGCGCAACCCGTCTTCACGGTCCGGACGCCCGAGCCTGCCCGCGCGCAGCCCGTCGATTTCCCCGAGCCTCAGGGAATGGCTGTCGATCTTCCGGAGAGCGCCGAGCAGCCGGTCACGCCTGCCGATAGTCCTCCCGCATCACGCGGTCCGCGCCCCGCAGCGCAGGGCACACACCCATCTCGCATGACCGCCGCTGGCGACGTCGACCGTCAGGCGCTCATTGCCATGGCGCGCCGCGCCGCCGACAAAGCCTCGAGCGATGCACCGCCGCCGCGCCCCGCCGCAGGCCGATCTCTGCCTCGTCCCAGCATTTTGCTGGTTGCAAGCTTCGCGGCGTTCCTGCTCGCCGGCTTCTGGCTCGTTGCGAGCTCGAGCTTGCGAGGCTACCTCCCCGGTTTCGGCGCTGGTGCGACGCGGACCGGCGACGCCTCCCACCTGATCGGATCCCCCGCTCAGGCTGGAGTCGACGAGCCGAGTGACGACGCGGTGTCGGAGAAGGCCGCTCCAGTCGAGCCCATCCAGAAGGCAAACCTCGCGACGCCGGTCGCTCCGTCATCCGTGCCGACGAGTCTGGTCACCACCACGACCGCCGATCTCATAACCACCATCGGCCAAGGGACGCCGGCGCCGGTCAGTGCGTCCGCCGCCCCCACGGGCGACACCCCGACGATGTCGCGATCAGTTGAAATGCCGCCGGCCCTGCTCGGCCCACTCTCGCTCCGCCATGCTGCATCGAAGGGCGACCCGAGGGCCCAGTTCGAGGTGGCTGCACGCTTCGCCGAGGGCAAAGGCATTCCGCAGGACTTCGGCCAGGCCGCGACCTGGTACCAGCGCGCCGCAACCCAGGGCCTCGCTGCCGCGCAATACCGTCTCGGCGCCCTTTACGAGCGCGGTCTCGGCGTCACCGCCGATCCAGCGCGCGCACGCGTGTGGTACAATCGCGCTGCCGAGCAAGGCAACGTCCGCGCGATGCACAATCTCGCCGTGCTCAGTGCCGGCCGGCCCGGCATGAGCCCCGACTATCCCTCGGCGGTGCAATGGTTCACGGAAGCCGCGAGCCGCGGTCTCGCCGACAGCCAGTACAATCTTGGCATTCTCTACGAGAGCGGACTCGGGGTGCCGGCCAACAACATCGAGGCCTACAAGTGGTATGCGCTCGCCGCACGCAGCGGTGACAAGGATGCAACGCGACGCCGCGACGCCGTCCGCGCAAAGCTCGATAGCGCCAGTGTGAAATCGGCGGATGTGCTGGTCATCCAGTGGCGCGCAAAAGCCGTCGAAGGGGACGCCAACGACACCCGGGTCCCGGGCCAAGGCTGGCAGTCCGTGCGCCACTAGCGAGCACTGCGCTGCCGCATCGCAATCGCGAAAAACCGTGGCGCCTCTAGGATGCAAGCGGCGCCGGTGCGCAAGCTGCGCAGCCAGCGGATGACTCCGTTGAAAAACGGAACAATCGATCTCAACAACGCATTGACGCGCCGCGCGTCCTCAGGGCTTATAGCACCCGGTATCTAGTCCCGAGAATGCGTCCGGCCGACACGAGGCTTCAGGCTCCGACCTGGGCAATGTTGTCGTCGTTGGTATGCTCCTCGCCCAATCTGCAACCCCGCAGCATCCGTATCCAGCGCCGCAAAGTGAACATCTATCTCCCGATCGCCGAGATGTCCGCCAACCTCTTCCTGTTCATCGGGATGGGGGCGTCGGTCGGCTTTCTGTCGGGGATGTTCGGGGTCGGCGGCGGGTTCCTGATGACACCGCTACTGATTTTTACCGGCGTTCCCTCGGCCGTGGCCGTCGGCACCGAAGCCGCACAGATCGTGGCGTCGTCCGTCTCGGGGGCGCTCGCCCAGTACCGGCGGCGCAATATCGACTTCAAGATGGGCACGATCCTGCTCGCGGGCGGCATCGTAGGGTCGGTTTTCGGCGTCGAGGCCGTGAAGGCGCTCCGCCGCGCGGGCCAGTTCGATCTGTTCGTGATCATCAGCTACGTCACGATGCTCGGCGTCATCGGCACGCTCATGATGATCGAGAGCATCAACGCGCTCCGGCAGGCGCAATCGGGCGTCGTGCCCGCCAGCCGCCAGCGCGGCCAGCACAATTGGGTGCACCGCCTGCCGTTCAAGATGCGGTTTCACCGCTCGAAGCTCTACATCAGCGCACTCCCGCCCCTCGCGCTCGGCGTCTTCGTCGGTTTTCTGGCAGCCATCATGGGCGTGGGCGGCGGCTTCATCATGGTCCCTGCCATGATCTACCTGCTCAAGGTGCCGACCAATGTGGTCGTTGGCACCTCGCTCTTCCAGATCACGTTCGTGACCGCCGCGACCACCATCCTTCATGCGACGCAGAACCAGACGGTGGACGCCACGCTCGCGCTGCTGCTGATCGTCGGCGGCATCATCGGTGCCCAGTTCGGTGCCGTCGCGGGGCAGCGCCTGAGGGGCGAGCAGCTCCGCTTTCTTCTGGCGGGCATCGTGCTGCTGGTCTCGCTGCGACTCGCCTGGAGCCTCGTCGTGCATCCGGGTGAGCTTTTCTCGCTCACGCCACTCGGGAGACCGTGATGCGTGCGCGCGCCAGACATAGAGGCACGATCGCGGGGCTCGCCGCGGGTCTGCTGACCGCGTCCGCGCTATTGTGGCCTGCAGTCGGCCAGACACCGCCGCCACCAGCCCCGCCGACAGTGCCGCTCCAGCCGGTTCCATCGCCGCAGATCGCACCGCCGACGCCCGTGGCGCCCGAAGTCCGCGCGCCGGAAGCGCCGCCGCTCCCCCGCGAATCCGTTCACGCGGATGTTTCCACCCGCCGCATTGCCGTGACCTCCACCTTCTCCGGCACGGGCATCATCGTCTTCGGTGCTGTCGACAACAGCCGTCAGGCGAGCGCGGAATCCGGCCTCTACGATGTCGTCATTGTTATCTCGGGCGCGCCCTCGCGGCTCGTCGCCCGCAAGAAGAGCAACGTCGGCGGCCTTTGGATCAACACCTCATCGACGACATTCACGAGCGTGCCGAGCTACTACGCGATCAGCTCGACGCGTCCGCTCGACGAGGTCGCCTCGGACGACGTGCTCAAGTCGAGCGGCATCGGCTTCGACTTCGTGCCCATGACCTTTCATCGCTCGGCCCGCAGCCTGACGGCCGACGAGATCCGCGAGTGGCGCGACGCGGTGGTGCGGCTCAAGCGGCGCGATCGCCTGTATCAGCAGGACGAATACGGCGTGGCGTTCGTCGGCCGCAGCCTCTTCCGCTCGGCCTTCGACATGCCGGCGACCGTCACGGTCGGCGCCTTCGAGACGCGCGTCTATCTCTTCCGGGATGGTGAGCTGCTCAGCACCTACACGACGAAGCTCGACCTCGAACGCGAGGGCCTCGAGCATTTCGTCCACCGCTTCGCCTTCGATCATCCGTTCTTCTACGGCGTGCTGACTGTGCTCATCGCGGTCGGCGCCGGGATGCTCGCGTCGTACGTCTTCAACCGCAACAAGGCTTGATGCACTTGATCCCCTCTCCCCGTCCTTTCGGGGAGAGGGTTTGGGTGAGGGGCGGCGGCAAACGCCGACGTCGGCGCAAGTTCCCGCCCCGGCACCCGCGCTTA
>JAEYPL010000327.1 GCA_023410905.1 Pseudomonadota bacterium | reverse complement strand
TGTGCGGCTGCACGCACCTCGGCCACGACGACGTTCGCCGCCTCATCGTCGCGCAAGAGCTGAAGTCCATTCCCGCACTCATGCAGGCGCTCGAATGGAAGACGTCGTGCGGTTGCGCCAAGTGCCGGCCCGCTCTGAACTACTACCTTCTCGCCACTTGGCCCGGGGAATACAAGGACGACGGCCAGTCGCGCTTCATCAACGAACGCGTGCACGCCAACATTCAAAAGGACGGCACTTACTCCGTCGTGCCGCGCATGTGGGGCGGCATGACGAGCGCCAATGAGTTGCGTGCAATCGCCGATGTCGTCGACAAATTCGCCATTCCATCGGTGAAGGTGACCGGAGGCCAGCGCATCGACCTGCTCGGCGTGCGCAAGGAAGACCTGCCGGCCGTATGGCGCGATCTCAGTGATGCCGGCATGATCTCGGGCGCGGCGTACGCTAAGGGCCTGCGTACGGTGAAGACATGCGTCGGAACGGATTGGTGCCGCTTCGGCACGCAGGACTCGACGGGGCTCGGCATTCGCATCGAGCGGTTCATGTGGGGCTCGTGGACACCTGCCAAGGTCAAGATGGGCGTCTCGGGTTGCCCGCGCAATTGCGCCGAGGCGACGTGCAAGGATGTCGGCGTGATTTGTGTCGATTCGGGCTTCGATATCCACTTTGCCGGCGCCGCCGGCCTCGATGTGAAGCAGACGGAGTTGCTCGGCCACGTCGACACCGAAGACGAAACCGTCGAGGTGATTGCCGCCCTCGTCCAGCTCTATCGCGAACAGGGTCGCTATCTCGAACGCATCTACAAATGGACGAAGCGTGTCGGCATAGAGTCCATCCGCCAGCATGTGCTCGATGATCCCGAGCGCCGCCGCGCGCTCCATGATCGGTTCGTTTTCTCGCAGAAGTTCGCTCAGATCGATCCCTGGGCCGAGCGCACTCAAGGCAAGGACGCACACGAATTCCGCCCGATTGCCGATCTCACGCGCGCGGAGGCCGCAGAATGACGCTCATGGACAAAGCCTGGATCGATATCGGCGCGATCGACGACATTCCGCGTCTCGGCGCCCGCGTGCTGAAGACTCCCCTCGGCTGCGTCGCCGTATTTCGTACCGAGAACGATGATGTCTTCGCGCTCGACGACCGCTGCCCACACAAAGGCGGGCCACTCAGCCAGGGGATCGTGCACGGCCGCACTGTCACCTGCCCGCTGCACAACTGGGTCATCTCGCTCGAAAGCGGTGGTGCCGAAGGCGCTGACGAAGGCCAGGTCAGAACATTCGGCGTGCGCGTCGACAACGGGCGCATTATCATCGATGCCGATGCGTTGCTCGCGCGCCCCGATTGAGGCAGACCCATGAGCGGCGACGCAACGCGAACGACCTGCCCCTACTGCGGTGTCGGCTGCGGAATACTGGCGCGTCCTCTCGACGACGGTACGGCCGAGATCGCAGGCGATCCCGAGCATCCGGCGAACTTCGGGCGCCTGTGCTCGAAGGGTGCGGCCCTCGGCGAGACACTCTTGCTCGATGGCCGCCTGCTTTATCCCGTCGTCCACGGCGAGCGCGCGAGCTGGACGAATGCCCTCGACCTGGTTGCGCAGCAATTCGCCTCCGCCATTGCCGAGCACGGACCGGACAGCGTCGCGTTCTATCTGTCCGGGCAGATCCTCACGGAGGACTACTACGTCGCCAACAAGCTCATGAAGGGCTTTATTGGCTCGGCAAACATCGACACGAACTCGCGGCTGTGCATGGCCTCGTCCGTCGCAGGACACAAGCGCGCGTTCGGGACCGATACGGTGCCCGGCACATACGAGGACCTGGAGCTTGCCGACCTAGTCGTGCTCGTCGGGTCCAACCTCGCGTGGTGCCATCCTGTCCTGTACCAGCGCCTTGCGGCAGCACGCGAGACGCGCGGCACCAAGGTCGTCGTCATCGATCCCCGCGAAACCGCGACGTGCGATATCGCCGATCTCCATCTGGCAGTCGCACCGGGAACGGACGTCGCGTTGTTCAATGGCCTCCTCGCGCATCTCACCGCAAGCGGCCAGCTGGATGAGGCATATGTTGCACAACACACGCGCGGCTTGCCGGCAGCGCTTGCCGAAGCATCCGCGCTCGGCATCGCGGAGGTCGCGGCCGCGACGGCACTCTCCACATCGCAGGTCGCCGATTTCTACGAGCTTTTCGCTGAGACGGAACGCACCGTCACTGTCTACAGCCAAGGCGTGAACCAGTCCTCTGCCGGCACTGACAAGGTCAACGCGATCATCAACTGCCACCTCGCGACGGGGCGCATCGGTCGTCCCGGGATGGGGCCATTCTCGGTCACGGGTCAGCCGAATGCCATGGGCGGGCGCGAGGTCGGCGGCCTCGCGAACATGCTTGCCGCGCACATGGAGCTCGATAACCCGGACCATCGCCGCACCGTTCGCGACTTCTGGAATGCACCGACGATCGCGGACAAGCCCGGCCTCAAAGCTGTCGATCTCTTTCGCGCCGTCGAAGAGGGACGCATCAAAGCACTTTGGATCATGGCGACGAATCCCGTCGTGAGCATGCCCGAGGCCGATCGCGTGCGCGCGGCTCTCGCGACGTGCCCCTTTGTTGTCGTTTCCGACATCAATCGCAAGACGGATACGACTGCGCTCGCCCATGTGCTGCTTCCTTCGGCGGGCTGGGGCGAGAAGGACGGGACGGTCACCAACTCCGAGCGGCGCATATCACGCCAGCGCGCGTTTCTGCCCCTGCCCGGTGAGGCACGGCCCGACTGGTGGCAGATGGTGGAGGTCGCAAAGCGCCTCGGGCATCGCGCCGCCTTCGACTACAGGCATCATGCGGAGATCTTTGCCGAACACGCGCGACTGACCGGCCTCGAGAATGAGGGCTCGCGCGATCTCGATATCAGCGGTGCGTCGGAAATGACCCGTGCCGAATACAATGCGATGGAACCCTTCCAGTGGCCGCGTGCAACCGCCAGAAAGCCGACGACGACGCGTTTCTTCGCCAATGGCGAATTCTACACGCCCGATCGCCGTGCACGCTTCGTGCCGACGCCATTCCGCCTACTCGCGCAAACGCCGACGGCCGACGCCCCGCTGACGCTCAATACCGGGCGCATTCGCGATCAGTGGCACACCATGACGCGAACGGCGAAATCCCCGCGCCTCATGGGATCCGCACCTCAGCCGTTCGTCGAGATACATCCCTCGGATGCTGAAGCCTTCGGCATCGCGCACGGCGCGCTTGCGGATGTCACGAGCCACAACGGCACCATAGTCTGCCGTGCCGTCGTCACCGACCGGCAAACGACGGGATCAGTATTCGTCCCCATGCATTGGACGAGCCAGCTCGCCAATCGCGCACGAATGGGTGCGCTCGTTTCGGCTATCACCGATCCCATATCAGGGCAGCCCGAGCTCAAAGGGACGCCCGTCGCCATTCGGCCTTTCAACGTTGCCTGGCAAGCCTATGCCGTCACGCGCCGCACGCCGCAGATCCAGGCTGCCTACACTGCAATCGCGGCCGTGAATGGTGGCTATCGCATGGAACTCGGCTTGCACGAGGCGCCTGAGAGCTGGGATGCGCTGACGCAAGCTCTGCTCGTCGACAGCGATCGCGCGGACGTCGAGCTGCTCGCGTATCACGATGTCGCTGCGGGGCAGTACCGCTACGCGGCATTCTCAGGCGAACAACTTCTCGGCGCGTTCTTTGCGGCGCGCGGATCGCTCACCTGCGCACGCGATTGGATCGCGGCCCAACTGCGCACCCCTATGCCACAAGCCGCACGCCTGCGCCTGCTCGCCGGACGCCCGGGTGCCGAGAGCAAAGATCGCGGCCTGACGGTCTGTGCGTGCTTCGAAGTGGGCCGCAACGAGATCATCGATGCCATAGCCGAGCAAGGCGCGACCACCGTCGCAGCTGTCGGCGCGTGCGTGAAAGCCGGAACGAACTGCGGCTCCTGCCGCGCGGAGATCAAAAGGATTCTCGATGCAACTCGCGTCCCGGAAGCCGTCTGAGCAGGCGCCGCCACGCATGGCAGCCCTCGCGACACTGCCCGTGTTCCTCGGCCTTCAGGGCCGGCCCGCGATCGTGGCCGGCGGCAGCGCTGCCGCCGCGTGGAAAGCGGAGCTTCTCGCGGCTGCCGGTGCCGATGTGCACGTCCTCGCCGCACACGTCTCGTCGGAGATGGACGGCCTCCTCGCGCGCGGCGCCGCAGCAGGGACACTGGCACTTGTCACCCGGGCGTGGAAGCCTGACGACCTCGCCGGTGCGGCTGTTGCCATTGCCGATGCGGAGGATGAGGAAGAAGCATCGGCCTTCTACGCTGCCGCACGCGCTGCCGGCGTTCCCGTGAATGTCATCGACAAGCCGGCCTACTGCCAGTTCCAGTTTGGCGCCATCGTCAATCGCTCGCCGGTCGTCGTCGGCATATCGACGACGGGCGCGGCCCCCATTCTCGGACAGGCTATTCGCCGCCGCATCGAGACGCTGCTGCCACCCGCACTCGCACGCTGGGGAGAGCTTGCTGCCACTATCCGCGAGCAGGTTGGCGCGCAGCTGTCAGCGGGAGCCGCGCGACGCGTCTTCTGGGAGAAATTCGTCGATCGCGCATTCGGCCCAGCGCCCTCCGGGAACGAGCTGCGCGATTTCGACAAGCTCGTTGATGCGATGGCAACGCGCGGCGCGCCCACAGGCGGTCGTGTCACGCTCGTCGGTGCAGGTCCAGGCGATGCGGATCTACTCACGCTCAAAGCCGTCCGCGCACTGCAGGCCGCGGATGTCATTCTCTACGACGACCTCGTATCCGATGAAGTGCTGGAGCTTGCGCGCCGCGAGGCGAAGCGAATGCTCGTCGGCAAGCGCGGTGGTCGCGAGAGCTGCCGCCAGGACGATATCAACGCGCTGATGGTGAAGCTCGCGCGACAAGGACGCCATGTCGTGCGCCTCAAATCCGGAGACCCCATGATCTTCGGTCGCGCCGGCGAGGAGATCGATCAGCTCGAACGCGCCGACATTCCCTGCGAGGTCGTCCCGGGCATCACGGCCGCAAGCGCGATGGCGTCGGTCCTCGGCATCTCGTTGACCCACCGCAATGATGCGCAATCCGTGCGCTTCGTCACCGGCCATTCGCGCGCCGGCGGACTGCCGGACACCCTCGACTGGCGCGGTCTCGCCGATCGCCACACCACGCTGATCGTCTACATGGGCGGGCGCACATCTGCCGCGCTGGCTGCGCGAATTATCGAGCAGGGACTTTCTCCCGAAACGCCGGTCGTCGCCGTTGCGAACTTATCGCGCGTGGGCGAGGCTCGCTGGCAGGGGACGCTCGGTACATTCGCGAATGCGGACCTGCTGCGATCCGAGACAGGCCCCATACTCATCGGCATCGGCAGGGTGTTTGCGCGCCGGGCAGCCGTGCGGGACATGTCGCATCCGCGCAGCGCAAGCCTCTAGCCCGCACGCAATGCGCCGATCACGAGAGCACGCATCGCTCTGTCCTTCATGCTCGATACTTGAGCGAGATCGAGTCGCTCCAATTTTTCCTTGGCACCGCGCGGCAGGTCTCCGGGCATGGCGCCTTGCAGAACATAGCCGAGCAAGCGGGGCATCGACGCGCGCCGCAGCTTGCCGAGTGCCGAAAGCAGTGCCTGCTCGACCTCCGTCATCTCCGTGCCCAGGGGGAATGACGGCAGCAGCCCCTCACGCCGCGCCGACGACAGAGCCGCCTCGATGCGTGAGGCCGTGTTGTCAGTTGCAGTCGATGACAGCTTGAAATCCGTAGGCAGCTTTCCAGCGGCTACGGCCGACTGCCGTAGCTGCGACTGAAAGCGCGCATCCGTGATGGCGAGCATGGCCGAAACGACTTCCTCATCCGTTCGGCCGCGGATATCGGCGATGCCGTACTCGGTGACGATGATATCGCGGAGCTGACGCGGAATGCTCGTGTTGCCGTGGCGCCAATGAATGTTGGAGGTCGCCGTGCTTCCCTGCGCGCGCGTGCTGCGCACCGCGATGATCGAGCGCGCATCGGGTAGCTTGTGAGCCATGGTAACAAAATCGCCCTGACCGCCAATCCCGCTGATCACGCGGCCATCCTCGGTCTGATCGGATGACACGGCACCGAGCAGCGTCGCGGCGAGTGCCGTATTGATGAAGCGTGCATCGCGGCGCTGCGCAATCTTCGCAGCGGCATCCCCCGCGAGCGTGTTGGTGAACGAGATCGATGTCATGGCGATCTCGTCGCGCGCCTCGTCGGGAAGGGATCGAAGCTCGTCATAGAAGGCGCTGCTGCCGAGAAAGAAACCCGCGTGCACGAGCACGCTGCGCCCTGCATCCTCGACGCGTCTCTTGAGTATCCCCGCACGCCTTAGCGCGAGAAAGCCGTCGACGAGCATCTCACTGCATCCATAGAGCCCCCGCTGGAACGGCTCATACTCGGCGCCCGCAGCAGGCGGCTCGCCAAGACGCCCGATCAGCTCACGAAAGCGCGCATTCTGCGTGTGCCGCAGGATGAGCGCGTGCGCCAGCGCATCCGCGAATGAACCAATGCCGATCTGCAGCGTGCCGCCATCCTTGATCAGCGTCGCCGCGTGCAGAGCCATGGCGTAGTCGGTGATCGATACCGGTTCCTTGGGCGGTGCGAAGAGAGCGAAGTGCGGCGCGGGCGGATCGAACATATGATCGAAGCTGTCGCGCGGGACGGCTGCCGCGCCGCCCATGAAGGGCAGATTGGCATTGACCTCACCGACAACCGCAATCGGCGCGCCACTCTTTCGTCGCGCCTCGATATAGTCAGTCAGATCGAGAGAGACATCCGTGTTCGACGACAGGCTGTAGTGCGATGCGCCATCACGCGGCGGCGCGACGAGCTGGGCAATGACGTTCACGCCTTCGCGCTGCACGTGCGTGTGCACATGGCTGTAGTTCAGGCTCGCGTAGTTCTGCTGCATGGTCGGATTGGAAAGCCATTGGCCCGCCTGCAGGAAGAACTCGTGCACGGTGACATTTGGCGCGAGCTTTCCCCGGCGCATGGCCTCGGCATAGGCGAGATCGGGCTAGCTTCCGAACAGTCGCTCGACGAACGGCTCGGCAAAGCGGCGCTCGAGATCGCTCTTGTACTGAGGGCGCACCAGCGTCAGGCCGGTGAGAATGCGCAGGCTCAGCCGGCGATCGGCCTCGACCAGAGCATAAAGCGCATTCACCATCAGGTTCGGTTTGCCGATACCGACCGGAATGGCCATCACCAGGTTACGCCCGACCTGATCTATGATCGCCTCGGCGCAGCGCGTGGGGTCGTTGTACGTTTGCGTCAATGGATGGGCTTCCCGATCTGATCACTTCAACTGAACGTCAGAAATCGAGGCGCGTTCCACCATTCACCTAATGATAGCCCTCGCCTGGACCGATCTTGCCGCGGAACATCCAGTACACGAAGGCCGTGTACGCAAGCACGAGCGGTAGCAGGAACACCGTCCCGACGAGAAGGAACATCTGCGAGGCCGGCGCCGCAGCCGTATCCCAGAACGTCAGATGCGGCGGCACGAGATAAGGATAGGTCGAGATCACGAGCCCGAGATAGCCGAGCAGGAAGAGCACGACGCTGCCGAGAAACGGCTTCACCTCGTCGCCGCGATTGAGCCAGACGAACACGAGATAGCCGACGAGCGCCGTGACGAGCGGGATCGGCCAGAGATAAAAGAGATTGGGCAGACTGAACCAACGCTCGGCAATGCGGTCGATGCTCAGCGGTGTCCACAGACTCACGACCGCCATGGATCCGAGCACCGCGAAGAGCAGCGGCACCGCAACACGGCGGCCGAATTCCTGCGCCGATCCGAAAGTGCGCATCACGAGCCACGTCGCACCGAGCAGCGCATAGCCTGCAACTACAGCGAAGCCGACGAAGATCGAGAACGGCGTCAGCCAGTCGAATGCGCCGCCGGCATACTGGCGGTCGACGACCTCGACACCCTGCAGGAGTCCGCCGAGGATCACGCCCTGCAGAAACGCTGCGACGATCGAGCCGCCGGCAAAGGCGACATCCCATATGCGATGCGATGGCTTCGAGATCCAGCGGAACTCGAACGAAACGCCACGCAGGACGAGCGCCAAGAGCATCCCGATCACCGGCAGATAGAACGCGGGCATGATCACGGCGTAGGCCGTCGGGAAGGCGACCCAGAGGCCACCTCCGCCAAGCACGAGCCACGTCTCGTTGCCGTCCCAGAAGGGCGCGACGGAGTTCATCATCACGTCGCGCTCTTCCTCCTTGCGTACGAAAGGAAAGAGAATGCCGATGCCGAGATCGAAGCCGTCCAGAATGACGTACATCGCGACGGCGGTGCCGATGAGAATGGCCCAGATCAGCGGGAGATATGGTTCCATCGCCGTCACTCCTTCGGTCCGCCGAGTGAGAAGCCAGGGCCCTCGCCGCGCATCCGGCCGGTGGCCTCGCGTGCAGCCTCCTCGGCGGCAGAGAGCGGCCGGTTCGGCAAGCCCTCGGAGGCTGCCGTCGCCTGCCCCTTCGGTCCCGCGTGAATGAGACGGTTGATGTAGTAGACGCCCATCGAGAAGACGACGCCGTAGATCACCACGAAAAGCACGAGCGTACCCGCAACGCTCGCTCCCGGTACCGGCGATATGCCGTCAACGGTGCGCATGAGGCCGTGCACCAGCCAGGGTTGGCGGCCCTGCTCCGTCACGAACCATCCGGCGAGAATGGCGATGAAGCCGAGTGGCCACATGGGCGATACAGATCTGAGGAACAACCGGCTTTCGAACAAGCGCCCACGCCACCACAGATACATGCCCCAGAAGCCAACGGCGATCAGCAGCATCCCGATCCCGACCATAATGCGGAAGGCCCAGAAGACATTGGCAACCGGCGGCCAATCGCTTTCAGGAAAACTCGTGAGGCCCGGATACTTGCCGTCCCAGCTATGCGTCAAAATGAGCGAGCCCACATTGGGGAGCGCGATCTCGAAGTGGTTTTTCCGTGCCTTCTCATCCGGAATACCAAAGAGCACCAGCGAACCGGGCTTCGAACCATCCCAATGCCCTTCCATCGCCGCGACCTTCGCCGGCTGATGCTTGAGCGTATTCAGGCCGTGCATATCGCCGATGAATAGTTGTAGCGGCGCCGTGACAGCGATCATACCGACTGCCATGCGCAGCATGGTGCGGCTTTCCTCCGGGTGGCGACCGGCGAGCAAGTAACGGGCTCCGACCGCCAGCACGACCACGGCCGTCGTCAGGTATGC
>JAEYPL010000292.1 GCA_023410905.1 Pseudomonadota bacterium | reverse complement strand
ACTACACGCTGATGCTCGATTCAACCTGGAGCTACCGCTATCCCGAAGCTCTCAAGGTCGGCCGCGCCATCGAGGAGATGGGCTTTCACTGGTACGAGGATCCGCTCAACGAGGAAGACATCTATTCCTACGTGAAGCTGCGTGACAAACTCTCGATCCCGATCCTCGCCACCGAATACCCGCCGGGCGACATCGGCACGTACGCCATCTGGCTCACCGAAAAGGCCACCGACTATCTGCGCGGCGACATCCCGGTCAAAGGCGGTCTCTCGACCATGATCAAGACCGCGCACCTCGCCGAAGCCTTCCACATGAACTACGAGGTGCACCATGGCGGCAATTCGCTGAACAACATGGCGCAGCTCCACTTCGCCTGCTCGCTGCGCAACACGACCTACTTCGAGGTGCTGCTGCCGCACGGCGCGCACAAGTATGGCCTGCTGAACGATGTGACCATCGACAAGGATGGCATGGCGCATTGTCCCGAGACACCGGGCATCGGCGCCGAGATCGACTTCGATCTCATCAAGCGAAAGCAGATCGCCGTACTGAAGTGAGCGGTGGCGCCTGCCTCATTGGGTGGGCGCTGCCGCCAGTGGCACGACATCGACGCCGACCGTCACAACATGCTCGCCGCCCCCGATCAGCACGCCGCTGATCGGGCTCACGTCATTGTAGTCCCGACCATGAGCGATGGTGATGTGCTCCTCGCCGACGGCAATGCCGTTCGTCGGATCGAAGTCGCGCCAGCCAGTCTCGGGCGACCACACCGAGATCCAGGCATGCGAGGCATCGGCACCGGATAGCTTCGGCTGCCCAGGCGGCGGATGCGTCAGAATATAGCCGCTGACATAGCGCGCCGGCACGCGCAGCGCCCTCAGGCCCGCGAGCGCGAGGTGCGCGAAGTCCTGGCAGACGCCGCGTCGCTTCGCGAAGACCTGCTCGACAGGCGTCGAGACGTCCGTCGCGCCCGGGTCGAAGCGGAAGTCGGCATATATGCGCCGCGTGAAGTCCATGGCGCCATCGAGCACGGGTCGTCCCTGCCCGAAGGAGGCGCGCGCATAATCCGCGATGCCCTGCGACGCGTCCGTGATGCGCGTGCTGCACCGATACTGGATCACGTCGACATCGAGACCGCCCGGATGCCGGCCGAACCTATCGTCGAGACGATCCCAAGCCGTAGTCGCCGCGAGATCGACGGCCGCTGGCGCCCGCGTCTCGACGGCACTGCGTGCGAGCAGCACCAGTTCCCTGTGCGGCACCTCCACCTCGAGCACTGCGAACGGATTGCCGAAGCTGTCGACGCCTTCGTGGCGCATGGCGGGCGCAGGCTCGACCATGAGGTTGTGCCGGAACGTCGTCTGGTGCGCCACCGCGCGCGGCGTCATATGCACGAGGTGCTGCGACTGCGCGACCGGCGTCGCGTAGCGGTAGTGCGTCCGGTGACTGACCTCGAAAATCATGGCCGCGGCTCGATACGCGTCAGGGCTCGGTGCGGGGTCTCTTCGGTCAGATTGAAGTAATGTCGCGCGACGGCGTTGGACAGCTCCGGCAAGGTCTGGAGCTGCTCGCGCATGAGATTTTCGAGTGTAGCCCGATCCTCCTCCTCGGCAATAGCCATGACATCGGCCAGCCGGACGGCAGTGAGCAGCCCGAGAATGAGCCGCCGATCCTCGGCGAGACTGACACCCTGGCGCGCATCGGGGAGCGTCTCGAGATGCTTCGAGATCGCCGCGAGCTGATAGGCGAGAGCACGCGGATTGGCCTCGTCCAGCAGCAGCAGATCGAGCACCAGCGCCAGCATGGGATCGAGACGATAGCGCGAGCGATACGTGATGAAACTGTCCGCGAGTTCCAGTAGCAGAAGAAGACTGCTCGTCTCCTCCTCCGGATCGGGCGGCGGAATGAACAGAGTGAGGATCGCCTCGCTCAGGTTGTACGCGCGTTCGAGCCGCCGTCCCATATCGAGGAACGACCAGCCGAAATTCCGCGTCATGTTCTCGTGCGTGAGACCGTTGAACGACGACAGCGCCGCCAGCCCCTCGTCGAGCTGATCGAGCAAAGCGCCGGGCCCCGCCCTGTTCAGCGCCCGCATCCACGCTTCGCCCGGACGGAAGCGGCTCAGCGTCTGCCATGCCTCGTGCGACAGGCGATCGCGAACGAGATAGGACACCTGATAGAGACCTTCGAGCGTGCGTGCGAGCGTGCGCGGGCTACGTGCACGCGATACCAGATCGAGGCAGCGCCCTTCGATATCGCCGAGATCCGACACGCCATGCGCGCCTGCCTCTGCCGTCTCGGGATCGGTCAGCCGCATATCGAGGCAGCGCCGGACCGCACCGAGGCCACCGACCGCGCCGCCGTCCTCGCCAATGCGGCGGAGCGCGCCGCGCAGCATCCGCATGGTCCAGTCGGCGCGCTCGGCGTAGCGCCCGAGCCAGTAGAGATCATCCGCGACGCGGCTCTGCACCACACGCTGCGAGCGCTCGACGCGCGCCGTCTCCAGCTTCGGCCGCCACAGGCTGACATGCGGCGCCTGCTGCGCCTCCGAGAGCACCCACACATCGCGCGTATGGCCATCGGGCGCGCTGAGCGCCACCGCCCGCTTCGGATCGACCGTCATGGCCAGACCACCCGGCATGGCCTCGAAGTCGCTGCCAGTGTGAGCCACGAAGAGGCGCACCGCGAACGGCCGCGCGGTGAGGCTATCGCCCTCGAATGCCGGCGACGTGCTGAAGCCGATCTTCTCTTCCGCGACGAGCCGCGAACCGTGCAGCGCGATCTCGGCCTTGAGCCGCTCGCGTTCGGTCGCTGATATCTCGCGCGGTGCCTGACCGAGCGCCGCTTGTCCTGGACGGCCCGTACCCTCCTGCGCGGTACGGATCACGAGCCCGTCGAGATTGTCGAGCACGTGCCGCCGCGCTTCCGGATCGCCGAGCCACCAGCGCGGCGCATCGGAGAGCAACAGCTCCTCGCCGAGCAGGCTTTTCGCAAGTGCTGGCAGATACTGACCGAGCCCACGGTTCTGCGCGACCGCACTGCCGATCGCATTCACGACGAGGCGCGGCGCCTCGCGATTGACGCGCAGAAATCCCGCAGGCCCCATGAAGCCGCCAGGATCGAGCTCCAGCGGATCGATCTGGCGCCCGTCCACGCAACGGACGATGACGTCGATCTCCTTGAGACCTTCCAGCGTCTTCAGATAGACGCTGTTGCCGCGCGTGCGCAGATCCGATCCCTCGACCAGCAGGAGGCCGAGATAGCGCGCGAGATAAGCGTGCGAGAAATAGTCCTCGTGGTGCGGCCCCGGCGTCAGCAGCGCAATGGACGCATTGGCGCGCCCCGCGTGCGCCGCGAGCGCATTCTGCAGGCGCTGGCAATGCGCAGCGAGCCGCACCGCATTCAGCTGCTTGAAGAGGTCACCCGTCACATGCGTGTGCGCCACCCGGTTCGCGAGCACGAAGCCGAGACCGGCAAGCGTCTCCAGGTGATTGTCGATGATGCGCCATTGCCCATCCGCGCCGCGCGCGAGATCGGCTGCGTAGAAGCGCAGCGGACCACTCTTGTCGAGAATACCGCGGCACGGATTGAGGTAGGCATTGTCGGAGAACACGAGTTCCGGCGGAACCAGCCCCGACCGCATGAGCTTCTGCTCGCCATAGAGGTCCGTCAGCAGTGCATCGAACAGCCGCGCGCGCTGCGTCAGCGCCGTCGCGAGCCAGCGCCACTCGGCACTGGAAATCACGACCGGCATGAGGTCGAGCTGCCACTTCTGCATCGCCGCATTCGGATCGGCGAACATGTCGTAGGCGATGCCCGTCTCGCGCACGCGCCGATCGATGCCAGCCGCCCGCACCGCGAGATCGGCCGCCGGCAGCCCCGCAATGCTGTCCATCAGCGCGCGCCAATGCCGGCGCATCCCACCGGCGCCGTCACGCAGCTCGTCGTAGCCGCCATCGGTCGATGCGAGATACCGATCGACAAGGCTCGGTCCGCCTTCCCGGACAGCGGAGGCGATCGTGTTCATCGGTAGCGGACCCTGCCTGAATTTCCCCCGCCGCAGCACAGTCGCGTAAATGCGCCGAGCACGTCGTGTTTAGCACGACGAATCGTTCTCCCTGCAACGGCCACCGGCCGCCTGCAGGTTTTGCCCCCTCGCCTGTGACACCGGCCACACACAGCACGCCTCACTCATGCATTCCGTCGAAGATCGAGCGTCACCGGGTAGTCCGGGTTGATTCGCACGGGCTGCGGCGCCATCCGCCCAGCCGTATGGCCATGCGCCTCGAAACGCGCGAGACGCCGCCCTTCGGCCTCATAGGCATTCACCGGGAACACCTCGAAGCTGCGCCCGCCCGGATGCGAGACATGGTAACGGCAGCCGGCAACGGACCGGCCCGTCCAGCTATCGAAGACGTCGAATGTCAGCGGCACGTGCGGCGCAACGGTCGGATGCAATGCCGAAGGCGGCCACCACGCCCGATAGCGCACGCCCGCGACGGCCTCGCCGAATGTTCCTGTCGGCGTCAGCGGCAGCGCGCGCCCGTTGCACGTGATCACATAGCGATCGCCCGTGAGGCCGCGCACGGCGAGCTGCACCCGTTCGAGCGAAGAGTCCACATACCGCGCCGTGCCGCCAACCACACCTTCCTCGCCGAGCACGTGCCAGGGCTCCAGTGCCTGCCGCAGCTCGATCTCGATATCGTGCGCGGCAATCTTGCCGAGTACCGGACAGCGGAATTCGGCGTGCGGCAGGAACCAGTCGAGCTCCACGGGCAGCCCGGCATCCTTCAGATCACCGACCACATCGGCGAAATCCGACCAGAGAAAGTGCGGCAGCATGAAGCGGTCATGCAGCGCCGTCCCCCAGCGCACGAGCTTCTGGCGGTACGGCTTCTCCCAGAACATCACGACAAGCGCACGCAGCAGCAATTGCTGCGCCAGGCTCATGCGCGCGTGCGGCGGCATTTCGAACGAGCGGAACTCAAGCAGGCCAAGCCGTCCCGTCGGACCATCCGGCGAATAGAGCTTGTCGATGCAGATCTCGGCGCGATGCGTATTGCCCGTGACGTCGATCAGCAGATTGCGGAACAGGCGATCGACGAGCCAGGGCGGAATACTGCCCACGCTCGGATCGGGCACTTCCGCGAGCGCGATCTCCAGCTCATAAAGCGCTTCATGGCGGCCTTCATCGGCGCGCGGTGCCTGACTGGTCGGCCCGATGAAGAGCCCCGAGAAGAGGTACGACAGCGAAGGATGGTTCTGCCAGTACGTGACCACCGACGCGAGCAGGTCCGGCCGCCGCAGGAACGGGCTGTCGGCCGGCGTCGCACCACCGAGCACGATGTGGTTGCCGCCACCCGTACCCGAATGGCGGCCATCGAGCATGAACTTCTCCGCGCTGAGGCGGCAGAAGTGCGCGTCTTCGTAGAGACCGCTCGTGATGCTCACCGCCTCGTCCCACGACATGGCCGGATGCACATTGACCTCGATGACGCCGGGATCGGGCGTCACTTTGATCACGTTGAAGCGCGGATCATGCGGCGGTGAATAGCCCTCGATGTGGATCGCGAGATCGGCCGCGCGCGCGGTTTCTTCGATCGCCGCAACCATCGCGGCATAATCTTCCGCATCTTCCAGTGGCGGCATGAATACGCACAGGCGTCCGTCGCGCGCCTCGACCGCGAGCGCCGTTCGCACCGACCCCACGACCTCATCGGGCAATCCAGCGGCTGCCTGCGGCGCTTCCAGCGCGACCGTACGGCGGCGCTGCATGAGCACGCGACGCTCCGGCAGGGGCGGCGCCGGCGCGAAGGGATCGCGCGGCAGCACATGCGGATAGTCGATCGGCGACAGCATGGGCGCCGAACCGAGCGGCAATCGGAAGCCGACAGGCGAGTCCCCCGGCACCAGGAACAGCTTGCCGCGACGCAGCGCCCAGCGCTCGGTCACCCACCGCCGCCCGCGATCCTGCGTATGCCAGACCTGCACGGGCAGCACATAGCCGACGGGATTGCCGAGCCCACGCTCGAAGGCGCGCATGACGCGCTGGCGCTCCGCCGGATCCTCGAGCTTGTTGTTCTCCACACTCACGTTGAGCGGCAGCTTCTGCTCGACCGTCATGAAGTGGATGGGATCTTCGTAGGCGGCAATGCCGCTTTCCGCCGGCAAGCCGAGCTGCGTGCACAATCCACGCATGAAGACCTGAAGATCATCGGGCGATGGCGCGCGTGCCGTCGTCTCCTCGGCGATCAGCCTCTGGTCTTCCCACAAGGGTTCGCCGTCCGCGCGCCAGTACAGCGCGAATGCCCAGCGCGGAAGCTGCTCGCCGGGATACCACTTGCCCTGCCCATAATGGAGCATTCCGCCCCGCGCGAAGCGCTCGCGCAACCGGCGCACGAGGTCGTCGGCATAGCGGCGCTTATTGGGACCGACGGCAGCCGTGTTCCACTCCGCACCTTCCATGTCGTCGGCCGCAACGAATGTTGGCTCGCCGCCCATGCTGAGGCGCACATCACCGCGCTTCAAGCGCTCGTCCACCGCATGGCCCGCATCGATAATGGCCTGCCACTGCTCGTCGCTGTATGGCTTCGTCACGCGCGGCGTCTCGCGCACGCGCGTCACGCCCATGTGGTGCTCGAACTCGACCTTCGCGATCCCGTGACTGCCGGTGATCGGCGCCGCACTCATCGGGTGCGGTGTCGCCGCGAGCGGGATGTGTCCTTCGCCCGTCAGCAGACCCGACGTCGCATCGAGCCCGATCCAACCCGCGCCCGGCACATAGACCTCGCACCATGCGTGCAGGTCCGTGAAATCCACATCCGTACCCGTCGGCCCGTCGAGCGCTTTCACATCGGGCGTGAGCTGGATCAGGTAACCCGACACGAACCGCGCCGCGAGCCCGAGATTGCGCAGGATCTGGACCAGTAGCCACGCACTGTCGCGGCACGATCCCGAGGCGAGCTCCAGCGTCTCCTCCGGCGCCTGCACGCCGGGCTCCATGCGAATCAGATAGCGGACATCGTTCTGCAGATTGCGGTTGAGATCGATCAGGAAGTCGATCGTCGTCTGTTTGCGCTTGTCGATCCCCGCGACATACTTCGCAAAGCGCTTTCCCGACGGCTCGATGTCCAGATAGGGCGCCAGCTCCTTCTTGAGCGCCGGATCGTACTCGAAGGGCCACTCGGTAGCGCTCTCCTCGACGAAGAAATCGAACGGATTGATCACCGCCATGTCGGCGATGAGATCCACCGTCACCGAGAAGATCTCTGTCTCCTCCGGGATCACCACCCGCGCGAGGTAGTTGCCGAACGGATCCTGCTGCCAGTTGAGGAAGTGCAGCGCCGGTTCGATCTTCATGGAATAGCTGAGGATCGGCGTCCGCGCGTGCGGGGCGGGGCGCAGCCGGATGACCTGACTCCCCATGCCAATGCGCCGATCATAGCGGTAGATCGTCTCGTGCTTCAGCGCGACATGGAGTGCCATGGAGGGCGGGGCCTTTCCTCGAGCTGACTTCGAGGCCGCGACAGCACCGGAGCGGGAACGAACCGGGAGGCCGGGCGTTGGTGGACAGGATCAGATTCCGATACAGAGTCCGTCACGGGGCGACAAGCGCAATCGGGTGGTTAACGCACCTCGCGTCCCTCCCGCGTCCAGCGCACGGGCACACTGCCGTAAAATGGCCGGCTGATTGCCGAAAAAATTGGCACGCGGCGCGGGCGTCCGGCTAAAGAGTCTGCGACAAGCATACGGCCGGTACGACGCCCCGGGGACCGGCCTTCAGCGAAGCGGCGTTCCATCATGAAGAACTATGCCTGCTCGAAGTGCGGCAATAAGGTCTACTTCGAGAACATCCAGTGCGTGAAATGCGGCTCCGCGCTCGGCTTCGACCCCAAGCGTCTCACCATAGCCGCGCTCGATCCCATCGTAGACACATCCGGCGCCTACCGGCCAATCGGGCACGAAGGCAGCGCCGACGTGCGCTATTGCGCCAACACCATCCACGCCGCGTGCAATTGGCTGACACCGGCCGACGCTGGCGACGGCTTCTGTCGCGCCTGCGATCTCAACCGCACCATCCCCGACCTCGCCATTGCCGGCAATCTCGAAGCCTGGCAGGAGCTGGAGCGCGCCAAGAAGCGCCTCGTGTACGACCTCCTGCGTTTTGGCCTCCCGCTCGACACCACGGCCACGGGCGGCGAGCGCCTCGCCTTCGATTTTCTTGTCAACGCCAACACCGGCCACCTCGATGGCGTCATCACCATCAACGTGCTCGAAGCCGACGCCGTCGAGCGCGAACGCCAGCGCCAGCAATTCGGCGAGCCCTACCGCTCACTGCTCGGCCATCTCCGCCATGAGAGCGGTCACTTCTACTGGAATGTGCTCATAGCGGCGACTGGCCAGCACGACGCCTTCCGCGCTGTCTTTGGCGATGAGCGCGAGGACTACGGCGCCGCACTCGGGCGCCACCACGGCGATGGACCGCCGATGGACTGGGCCACATCGCACGTCTCCGCATACGCGAGCGCCCATCCCTGGGAGGACTGGGCCGAGACCTGGGCCCACTACCTGCACATGGTCTCGTCGATCGACACCGCGCAGGCCGAAGGCATGGAGCCGCGCGCATCCGGCCTGATCTTCGGCGCGGCATGGCCGTTCAAGGCCTATGACGTCTTCCGCGAGGAATCATTCGACGCGCTCATGGAGCGCTGGATTCCGCTGACAATCGCGCTCAACAACATGAGCCGCGGCATGGGCCACGACGACTTCTACCCGTTCGTGATCCCCGCCGCCGCCTACGACAAGCTCGCCTTCGTCCATCGCGCGATCCGGGACTATGTCGCGGCTCAGTCGGCGGCCCCCGCGCCCGCGCAGGACGCGCCAGTCATCCCGACGCCGCCAAATGCCGGGACCCAGCCCCTACAGGCGGAACGCCCCGCCTCGGGACGCTCGCTCATCGGCCGTGTCTACGATCGCCTGCGATAGCCGCCCTAAGCCACGCGCTCGATGAGCGCCATGGCAGCAGCCGGATTGTGCGCCTTGTAGCCGCTGATGACATAGAGGTAGACGTCGCGCCCTTTGCCATCGGCCTTCTGCGGGCTCACACTATCGAGCCCGGCGGGTGTCTTGCCCGCGGCCCAATCCTTCGCGCGTGCAGCCCAGGTATCGAGCGCCTTCTTGCCGTATCCGAGCTTCTCGCCTTCCGCCGTCCCCATGATGCGCGCATAGACGAAGGGCGCCGTCACATCGGCAATCTGCGGGAACTCGCTGTCCCCCGCCATCACGATCGCGACGCCGTACTCGCGCGCCATATCGACGAACTCCGGCACGCGGAAGCTCTCGTGGCGCACTTCGACAGCGTGCTGGATCTTGTGCCCCTCGACGCTCTTCGGCAGCAACTTCAGGAAGCCCTCGAAGTCCGCCGCATCGAATTTCTTCGTCGGCATGAACTGCCAGCTGATCGGCCCGAGCTTCTTCTTGAGCTCCAGCAATCCACTCGTCATGAACCGCTCGATGGATTCGCCTGCCTCCGCCAGCACGCGCCGGTTCGTCGTGAAGCGCGAGCCCTTCAGCGCGAAGATGAAATCGTCCGGCGTCTCGTCATGCCAGCGCGCGAAGCTCTCGGGCTTCTGCGATCCATAGTACGTACCGTTGATCTCTATCGAGGTCAGCTTGCTCGCGGCATATTCAAGCTCGCGCTTCTGCGGCAGCTTGTCGGGATAGAACGCGCCCCGCCACGGCTCGAAGGTCCAGCCACCGACGCCGATGCGGATTTTTCCTTCTGCGGATTTGGCTGCGGATTTGGCCAAAGCGGGCATCCTCTCTGCTGATATCGAGAGTCAGGCATAGCCTACGTTCTCCGCTCGGCAAACCACCCACTGCCTGACAAGTCACTGGCAGGAGCAGGTCTGAGATGCGGCATCAGCCCCCGAACAGACCCTTCGACGAGCTGATACTCAGAATCTGAACCTTCTCGGGAAGCTCCAGCAGGTATTCCTTGTCGCGCTCCAGATGATGGACCTGGTTGGGATCAGGCCCCGCGAATCGCGACATGGCCTCGATGCTCTCCCAGAATGAGATGGTGATGAACTCCGTATCCCACATGCGGTCCTCCCGCAGTTGCAGGACCGCGAGCGCCTTCTCCTCCAGCGGGCGAATGCCGTGCTCGTAGAGATAGGCTTCATACTCGTCAGCCTGCGCGCGCACTGTGCGGCCGCGCCAGATGCGGGCAATTGTCGGCTCGGGCGCCTGCCCAAACGTCGTTTCGGATGTGGTGCTTGCGGTGGCCATTGGGCATGCTCGCGGACAGCGTTGCTACTCATTCAACGCGCGAGGCGGGCGGAGCGTTCGCCCTCAGCGTGCGGCCTGGACGTTGCCACGCACCGCACTTAACTTAAGTTACAAGGAGGCTGCCCATGTGCCGCAATATCAGAACGCTCTTCAACTTCGACCCGCCCGCGACGGAAGACGAGATCCGCGCCGCCTCGCTGCAGTTCGTCCGCAAGCTCAGCGGCTTCAACGCGCCCTCGCAAGCCAATGCCGCAGCGTTCGCGCACGCGGTCGACGAGGTCACCGCCGCCGCATCGCGCCTGCTCGCCTCACTTGAAACGAGCGCCCCACCCAAGGATCGCGAGGTCGAGGCCATGAAAGCACGCGAGCGATCCAAGGCGCGCTTCACACGCGTCCTCTAGCCTTACTTTCCGAATGCGGCATCCCATTCCGTCTGCTTGAAGCCGATCAGCAGCCCGCCATCATGCTCGACGATCGGCCGCTTGATCATCGACGGCTGCTCGATCATGAGCGCGATCGCCTTGGCCTGATCGAGATCCGACTTAGCTGCATCCGGCAGCTTCTTGAACGTCGTACCGGCGCGATTGAGCACCGTCTCCCAGCCGAGCGCCTTGCACCACCCCTTCAGCTTCGCCGCCGTGATTCCGGCCTTCTTGTAGTCGTGGAACGCGTACGCGATGCCCTGCCCGTCGAGCCACGTCCGCGCCTTCTTCACCGTGTCGCAGTTTGGAATGCCATACAGCGTGATTGTCATCGGTTTCCTTCCCCCCGCGGACAAGTTGCCTCCGTCTATAACACGCCGACGCAAGCGGCTGACGGCGAGCGAAAAGGCAGCTAAGCTAAATTCTTGACCTGCACAGAATAGAAGAGTTCTCGACATGGAACGACCGCCTCCCATCCCACCCGAGCTCGTCAACGAATTCGTTCTCAAGGCGCACAAGGATCTCGACCGCGTCAAGGAGCTGCTGGTCCAGGAGCCGAAGCTCGTCAATGCCTGC
Organism: Pseudomonadota bacterium; assembly: GCA_023410905.1. GTDB lineage: Bacteria > Pseudomonadota > Alphaproteobacteria > Rhizobiales > Hyphomicrobiaceae. Next base: position 128 of record JAEYPL010000292.1, on the reverse strand, counting down.
TGGGACTGGGGCGGCGGCGATTTCGAGAGCGCGCTTGGCGCCGCAGCGCACACCGGCCGCCGCGAGATCGCGGAGTTCCTGCTCGAGAACGGCGCCCGCATGGACATTTTCGCGGCTGCCATGCTCGG
>JAEYPL010000222.1 GCA_023410905.1 Pseudomonadota bacterium | reverse complement strand
GACCCGGGCCATTGTCCTCGACCTCGATCCACACCTCGCCACTCAATTCGTAGCCGGTCGTGACCTTGATGCGCACCGACGGCCCGCCATGCTTGATACTGTTGGAGACCAGATTGAGCAGCATCTGGCGGACATTGCGCCGGTCCGCAGTGACACGCGGCAGGCCGCCGACGAGCGCTGCCTCGAGCCGCGCGCCGGACTTCTCGGCGAGCGGCTGTAGTGATGTGGCGATCGCCTCGGCCTCGGCATTGAGATCGATCTCGGCGAAGTCGCGCGTCTCTCCGGCGTGGGCCGGCGCATCCCGCAGAATGCCATCCACCACGTCCAGACCATGGCGCGCGCTCGCGAGGATGTCGCGGACATAACCGCGGTAACGCTCGTTAGGCCAGGCGCCGAGCCGCTCCTCCGTGATGACCTCCGCGAGGGAGACGATGGCCGCAAGCGGCGTCCGGATTTCGTGCGCGAGATGGGCGCGCTGCTCGTCGACGGACGGCTCGCGCGCCGGCTCGGAGGCGCGGACGGGCTCGGGCGTGCGCGCAGGAGGAGCCGGCGGTGCTGCAGGGACTGGCGCGTCATCCTGGTTCGCCGGCGCATCGACACCGGCCGTGATGCGCGCAGAGCCCTGGCGGATGCGCCGCGCAATCTCGCGCAGCGTCTCCATGTCATTGACCGGCGGGCCCGACGCTGGAGGCGCAGCAGGACTGGGCGTGCGGCCTGGGGCAGAACTGTGCGAATGACCAGTCTCGGGACGTGGCGCGGGCCGAATGCGCTCAGGCTCCGCACGCGGCACCGGCACCATCTTCGCGCGCAGGGCCTCCGCGGAAAGGGGAACCTCCCTGCGTTGCACGTCCCTGAGCTCGGACCTGCGCTCGGGCGCAGGCTTCGTCATCGCGCCCGCGATCACCAGCAGCAGGCCCGGCCCGGCGCTCTCATCAAGCGTGCGGACCTCACAGGACAGCGTGCGGATACCGTTCGTCGTCCAGAACTTCAGCGGCTCGATCGTGCTGGTCGTCGATTCGAGGAATGAGCCCTGGGCAAAGCGCGCGCGCAGCCCCCGCAGCACGGGCACGACACTGTCGAGAACAGGCGCAGTCGTGGGGATACCCCAGACGGCGCTGCCGCGTCCGTTGGCTCCCGCGATCGTGCCGCGCTCCACATCGATGATCCATGCGGGCGCGCTAACGTCAGCCAGTATCTCGGCGAGCGCGCTCTCGATCGGATATTTGGGAACGAAGTTCAATGGAGGGCCCACCGCTCCAGCCGGTGCGTTCTCCATTTGTTTAAAGCGCCGACTCGCCCGGTGTCCAGCACCGCAGGGTGGCAGAGACAAAACGAGCGGCACTCATCCACAGTCGTGCAGCCGCAGGCCGAGCCGCCGGGCGCTACTTCTTCTTGGCCTTGGCTTTTCCGAGGTCCTTGCCCCAGCAGACCGGCGCCTGAGCCGTGCACGTGTGCTCATCGAAAACAATGAAGTCCAGGAACAACTTGCAGTTCACCGTCTTGGCGCCGACCCGGTAGTTCTTGATGCCGCGCCGGTCCATGGTCGCGACAATATGCTTGTCGAGCAGCGCGAGGGCATCCCGTGTCGGGCCCTCCTTGCCGTAGTCGTTCACTTCGAACGCCAGCGTCTCACACTCGGCCCTGGCCGGTGACGCAGCAAGAATAACGGCGAGACCTGCCGCTGCGGAAAAAAGAGAAAGTGCGCGCATCGCTGCCCCTTTCGCGGATCGCCAGTGCGCTGGACGGCGCATTGGATTGTGCGCTGACGATTGTCGTTAACCTTGTCTGTCTTTAGCGGGCGTGCGAAGCCTCCGCCAGCCCCCGTGGCCAATACCGCTGGGGACGCGGCAGAAGCGCCACAAGCGTCGCCGGCTCGCAGACCGTTCTCGGAACGAACGTGGCCGCATGATTTCGCCGCATTGGACCAGCTATCAATGGCCGCAAATTCCATCTGAAACTTCGAGGAGTTGCATGCGCCGCACAGCCAAGCTCAGAGCCTGCGTTCTTTCCGCACTCACCGCCCTTTCGGCGACCATAGTCCTCAGCACCAGCGCTCTGGCGACCCCGCCGCCGCCTAGTCCCAGCAAGATGAACTGCCAGAATACCGGTAGCTTCGATGCTTGGCTGCGCGGTTTTCGCCAGGAGGCGGCAGCGGCAGGCGTCACGCAGAAGACGATCGCCGCCGTTCTCGACGACATGACGCTCGACCAGAACATCATCGCGCGCGACCGCCGCCAGTCCTTCTTCGGCCAGAGCTTCGTCGATTTCCGCGGCAAGCTCGTCTCGCGCAATCGCATCCAGAACGGTCTGCGCCAGATGGAGCGCCATCGCGAGACCTTCGCGCGCGCTGAAAGAGAGTACGGCGTGCCCGCGCCAGTCATCACCGGCTTCTGGGCGCTCGAAAGCGATTTCGGCGCCGGCATGGGCAAGCTCTCCGTGCTGCGCTCGCTCGCGACGCTCGCCTACGACTGCCGCCGCGGTGAGATGTTCACCCGCGAATTCATTTCCGCGCTGAAGATCATCGACCGCGGCGATCTCAAGCCTTCCGACATGATCGGCTCATGGGCGGGTGAACTCGGTCAGACGCAGTTCCTGCCGGGGCATTATCTCGCGCACGCTGTCGACTATGACGGCGATGGTCGCCGCGATCTCTTCAACAGTCCTGCTGATGTGATCGGCTCGACGGCCGCCTATCTCAAGCACCTCGGCTGGCGCGCCAACGAGATGTGGCTCGAGGAAGTGCGCGCACCGCGCAATCTCGATTGGGCCGAGGCGGACCTCGCCATCCAGCATCCGCGCAGCCAGTGGGCCAAGTGGGGCGTGACGCGCGCGGACGGCAAACCGCTGACGGCCGACGACAAGCAGGCCTCATTGCTCGCGCTCATGGGCCGCGACGGGCCGCTGTTCCTCGCCTATCCGAACTTCCGCATTTATCTCGAATGGAACCAGTCGCTGAACTACGCGACGACCGTCGCCTACCTCGCGACGCGCTATGCCGGCGCCGCCGAAATGCGTGACGTCGGCAAGGACATTCCCTCATTGAGTTTCGATCAGGCCAAGGAGCTGCAGACCCTGCTCGCGCAGCGCGGTCATGATGTCGGCCGCATCGACGGCATCATCGGTGCTGGTACGCGCGCGGCCGTGAAGAAGGAGCAGATCCGCCTCGGCCTTGTCGCAGACGCCTTTCCCACGTCCGAGTTGCTGGAGCGTCTGCGGAGCAAACGCTAGGACGCGTTTCCCCGCACCGCAGTAAACGCCATCCGCGCTTGGTTGTGGCCGAGGTTGCTCTCGCGGCGGCGGGCATCGAAGCCGGCCGCACGCAGGATCGCGAGCATGTCCGCTTCGCTGTAGTGCGCGAGCCCGAGCGCGGCGCGCGTTTTGCGATAGTCCGAGAAGAACGTGCGGGCAAGGCCGACGAAGCTCGCAACGAAGAAGCCGTTCGACGCCGCGAGCTTCATCAGGGCGGCGACATCGGTGAGCGGGCCGACATCGGGCGGGATCACGTCGGCAATGAGGAGCTGGCCATCGGGCTTCAGCAGACGGCGCCATGTCGCGAGCAGTCCATCCAGATCCGGCTCGCTCAGATACTGCAGCACCGAGTTCACGACGATCAGATCGAGGCTGCCCTCGGGGATCTCGCCGAGCTGCTCGGGCGACATGACGACGACGTTACCGAGTAAGCCGAACTTCTGCGCGAGCCGCGAACGCACAAGCTCCGCACCATCACAGAGGTGCAATACCTGACACTGCTTGGCGACGCGATCGGCGGAAAGTGCTTCGCCGCAGCCGAAGTCGAGCACGGCCGGCTGGCGTTTCGGGAGGGCCTCGACGAGTTGGCGCGCGATCAAGTCGTAGTGAACAGCCTTGTGGCGCGCATTGACGTAGATCGGCGTATCCTGGTTCCAGTACTCGCGCCAGCTCATGTGAGGCCTTGTCCGGTTACCGTTTCGAGTGCGCCCACGCGGGGCGCTACGTGCATTGTCATACTCGAAGCTGGATTCCTGGGCATTATGCTTTCTAGCCGATCGAGGCAGGTTGCATACGCGTGCAACGCATCATTACTTGAGGGCGGAAACGCTCGGAATTCGGAAAGGACCAGCCCATGGCGAGCAACGCACAGGCTGAGGCACGCCACGCGAAGTCCCCTCCCATACATGCCGCCATGGACGCCTTGAAGGCGAGCGGACCGGACACGCAGGGCCGTCTCGCCCTCGCCCGCGCGGTGCTCGGCTCTGTTGAAGAGGCCGCCCTTGCCGAGCGTCCAGCACATGAGCTCGCCGCCCTCGTCGACGATGCATTGGCCTTCCTCCAGGAAAAGCCGGTTGGTGCGCCAAAGATCGCCGTGAGATCGCTCGGCGGCGACCGCGCCGTCATCGAAATCCTCAATCAGGACATGCCCTTCCTGATGGACAGCATCGCGGCCGAGCTGCACGCGCGCGGCCTTGCCATCGACCTCGTGTTGCATCCGCTGATCAAGAGCGAGCGTACGCCGGATGGCCGGCTCGTGCGCATCCTCGGCAGCGGCGACCAGAGCTGGAACGATGGGCGCCAGGAAAGTTATATCGCCGTGCATGTCGGCGGGCTCGCGGCGGCGGACCGCGATGCGCTCGTTGCGTCGCTCACGGAAATTCTGAAGGAAGTTCGCACGGCGGTCAGCGATTGGCAGGCCATGCTCGCGCGCCTCAAGAAGGCCATTGCCGACCTCGAGAAAGCGCCACCGACCGTACCCGCCCCCATGCGCCAGGAGGCCATCGCCTTCCTGAAGTGGCTCGACGCGGGCAACATCACACTGCTCGGTATGCGCGAATACCGCCTCGATGGCGACATGCAGAGCGGCACACTGTCGGCAACCGACGCCGTCGGCCTCGGCCTGCTGCAGGATCCGAAGGTGCTGGTGCTGCGTCGCGGCGCCGAGTTCGTGACGCTCACGCCCGAGATCCGCGACTTCTATCTTCAGCCCGATCCGCTGATCATCACCAAGGCTAATGTGCGCAGCCGCGTCCACCGGCGCGCCTACATGGACTACATCGGCGTCAAGACCTATCGGGCGGACGGCACGCTCGCGGGCGAGCTGCGTATCGTCGGGCTGTTCACGTCGCAAGCCTATGTGAAATCGCCGCGCGATATCCCGATCCTCAGGGAGAAAGTCCAGAGCGTGCTTTCTCGTGCGGGTTATCCGCCCGAAAGCCATGCCGGCAAGTCACTGCTCAATGTCGTTGAGACCTTTCCGCGCGATGAGCTCTTCCAGATCAGCACCGACGAACTCGCAACGTGGTCGGCCGGCATTCTCGATCTCGAACTCAGGCCCCGCGTGCGCGTGTTCGCGCGTGTCGATCGCTTCGACCGTTTCGTGTCCTTGCTCGTTTTCGTGCCGAGGGACCGCTTTTCGACGCGCGTGCGGGAGGAAATCGGCAGCTATTTCGCCGAGACCTTCCGAGGCCACGTCTCGGCCTTCACGCCCTACTTCACCGAAAGTCAGCTCACGCGCGTCCACTTCATCATCGGGCGACGCGAGGGAACGACGCCGAAAGTCTCGACCGAAGTGCTCGAGCAAGGCGTCACGACGATCGTCAAGACCTGGCAGGACCGCCTCAGCGAAACGCTCGAAAAGGCAGGCGCCAAATCGGCAACTCTCGACGCGAAGTATCGCGAAGCTTTCTCGGCGGGCTACGCCGAGACGTTCTCGCCGGCGCGCGCGCTCGAAGATATTCGCCGCATCGAGCGGCTTGGAGCGGACCGTCCGCTCGCGATCGATTTCTATATGGAGAAGGCGGCTGGCACGGAGCGCCTGCGCGCCGCCGTCTATCGTTTCGACGAGCCGATCCGCCTTTCCGAGCGCGTGCCCGTGCTGGAGAACCTCGGCTTTTCCGTTGTGGACGAGCGCACATACGAGGTCGCACCGCGCTTCGGCGACATGATCCGCAAGGTCGTGCTTCACGACATGGTCCTGGAAGCGATCGACGGCACGGCGATCGACCTCAAGCGACATGACACGCGGCTGGAAGATGCCTTCCGCTCCGTCATCGCGGGTACGACGAACAGCGATACGTTCAACCGCCTGATCATCGCGGCCAGCGCGAACTGGCGCGAGGCCGCGCTCATGCGCTCGTATGCTGCGTACATGCGCCAGCTCGGCCTGCCGTTCGGCCCGGCCTATATCGCGGCAACGCTCATCACGCACGCCGGCATCGCGCGCGACCTCATGGAGCTGTTCCATCACCGCTTCAATCCGGATCAAGGCGGATCGCTCGACGAACGAATTGCCAGCGAAGCGCCGATCCGCGAGCGCATTGCGGGCGCGCTGTCGAACGTCCAGAGCCTCGATGAAGATCGCATCCTCAATCACCTGCGGAGCCTCATCGACGCAACCGTCCGCACGAATTTCTACCAGAAGGACAAGAAGGGCCGGCACCCTGAGACGATCGCCGTGAAGCTCGCCGGCCACGAGATCGAGTTCATGCCGCGCCCGCGCACGTATCGCGAGATCTGGGTCGCAAGCCCGCGCGTCGAGGGCGTGCATTTGCGCTTCGCGCCGATCGCGCGCGGAGGTATTCGCTGGTCGGATCGCGCGCAGGATTTCCGCACGGAAGTGCTCGGCCTCGTGAAGGCGCAGCAGGTCAAGAATGCGGTGATCGTGCCCGCCGGCTCGAAAGGCGGCTTTCTGCCGAAGCTGCTGCCGCGCGGCGGCTCACGCGAAGCCGTGCAGGCCGAAGGCACAGCGGCCTATCGTATTTTCATCTCCGCCATGCTCGATCTCACCGACAATCTCGTCGATGGCAGAATCGTGCCGCCGGATCGCGTCGTGCGCTATGATGGCGATGATCCTTATCTCGTGGTCGCGGCCGACAAGGGTACAGCGACATTCTCCGACCTCGCCAACGAGCTTTCGACGAGCCGCGACTTCTGGCTCGGTGATGCCTTCGCGTCCGGCGGATCGGCCGGCTACGACCACAAGAAAATGGGCATCACGGCGCGCGGCGCCTGGGAGTGCGTCAAGCGTCACTTCCGCGAGATGGATGTCGACATCCAGACGCAGCCTTTCACGGTCATCGGCGTCGGCGACATGTCGGGTGACGTGTTCGGTAATGGCATGCTGCTCTCGCCCGCAATCCGCCTCGTCGCGGCCTTCGATCATCGCGATATCTTCATCGATCCTAATCCCGATGCCGCGGCGAGCCTCGCCGAGCGTGCGCGGCTGTTCGCGTTGCCCCGTTCGAGCTGGCAGGACTACAACAAGAGCCTTATCTCCAAGGGCGGCGGCATTTTCCCGCGCGCATCGAAATCCGTACCGCTCTCGCCCGAGGTGCGCACCCTGCTGGGCCTCAAGGCCGAGCATCTGACGCCCGCCGAGCTGATCAACGCCATTCTCAAGGCCGAGACGGATCTGCTCTGGTTCGGCGGCATCGGAACGTACATCCGCGCATCAACCGAAACCGATGCCGACGCTGGCGATCGCGCGAACGACGCCATTCGCGTCACGGCGCCGGAGCTGCGGGCGAAGGTCATCGGCGAGGGTGCCAACCTCGGCGTGACGCAGCGCGCGCGCATGGAGCTTTCTGCGCGCGGCGTGCGGCTCAATACGGACTTCATCGACAATTCGGCGGGCGTGAATTCCTCCGACCAGGAGGTGAACATCAAGATCGCGCTCGTGCCGGTCGTGAAATCAGGCCGCCTCACCTACGAGACGCGCAACACGCTGCTCGCCAGCATGACCGACGAGGTCGCTGCCGCCGTCCTGCGCAACAACTACCAGCAGTCGCTGGCGCTCAGCCTCTCAGAGCGCAATGCCGTTGCCGATCTCAGTGCCCACGCGCGCCTCATCGAGGCGCTGGAGCAGCGCGGCATACTGGAGCGCGAGATCGAGTTCCTGCCCTCGCTGCCGGAGATATCCGTCAGATCCTCGTCGGGTCGCGGCCTCACGCGGCCTGAGCTGGCGGTGCTGCTCAGCTACGCCAAGATCGCGCTCCGCAGCGATCTTCTCGCGAGCACTGTTCCCGATGCGTCGGCACTCGAGCCACGTCTCATCGAGTACTTCCCGCCCGAGCTCGCCGAACGCTATCCCGATGATCTGCGTCGCCATCAGCTTCGCCGCGAGATCATCGCAACGACCGTGACGAACGCGGTGGTCAATCGCCTCGGTGCAGCGTCGCCCCAGCGCATGGCCGATGAGACGGCGCGGCCGATCGCCGAGATCGCCTATGCGTTCACGGTCGCGCGCGCGGTTCTCGGGCTCAACGAGATCTGGCCGCGCATCGACGCACTCGACAATCGCATCGGCGGCGCGCTCCAGCTCGATCTCTACGCCCGCACGCAGGAGGCGCTCGCGCACACCACGCGCTGGTTCCTCCGTGATGGTCAGGCCGCCAGCAATCTCGAAGCCGCGATCGCAACCCACACCAAGGGATCGGCCGAGCTGACAACGCTCATCGCAAGCGGCCTCGGCGACGAAGTCGAAGCACAGCTTCACGCGACCGAGCAGGATTTCGTCGACAAACAGGTGCCCGTCGATCTCGCCGCAGATCTCGCGCGCCTCGCTTTGCTCGTGGATGCTCCAGCGATCACCGAAGCCGCCGCACGCTCCAACGCATCCTATGCGACGGCTGCGCGCGTGGTGCTCAATCTCAACAGGCGTTTCCACCTGCGCAATCTCATCGATGCGGGCCGTCGCATTCGCGCCACGGACGCCTATGACATGATGGCGGTCGCGGGCGCCGAGCAGGCCTTGCTCGAAGCGCGCCGCCAGATCACGCTCGGCATTCTTGCCTCATCGAGCGACGATGCCCACACGCGCTGGAGCGAGACGCACGCGAGTGAGATCGGCCGCGTCGCGGCCGCGCTCGCCGATCTCGGGACAGGCGGGCCGTTGACACCGGCGCGTCTCATGGTCGCGGCCACCCGCCTCGGCGATCTCGCACGCACGACCGCCTGAGCCTTTCGGGACTGCCGCCCTTCGCCTTTGGCGATTGCCGCCCTTCGGGCTAGGGGGCTTGAGCTTGCCGTCTTCGGCAGGCATCCTGTGCGCCTGGATGGCCGCAGGGGGCGGCGCCTCCGCGGGGAACTCACGCATGGCCACCAATGTCGCGGCGACCGAAACTACGGCGCCGCCTTCCGCACTCGCGGGCTGGGCGATGTTCGACTGGGCCGGCCAGCCCTTCTACACGCTCGTGCAGACCTTCCTGTTCGCACCCTACTTCGCGAACGTGGTCGTCTCCGATCCGAGCCAGGGTCAGGCAGCGTGGGGCTATGCCGCAGCGTTCGCCGGCGCGATCGTTGCGATCGGTAGTCCGCTTCTCGGCGCCGTCGCCGACAGCGGTGGCCGGCGCAAACCGTGGATCGCCCTCTTCGGCCTCATGCTGGTGACCGGCCTCTGCCTGCTCTGGTTCGCGACGCCGAAGCTGCAGGGCCCCATGTTTTTCCTCGTGCTCGCGGGATACGCGCTGGCCTTCGCGGGCGCCGAGTTCGCCGCTGTCTTCAACAACGCCATCATGCCGACGCTCGTGCGCAAGGACCAACTCGGGCGGCTATCGGGCATCGCCTGGGGGCTCGGCTATGCGGGCGGCCTCGTCAGTCTCGCCCTCGTTGCGGGCTTCATCGTTACGGATCCGGCAAGCGGCAAGACCATGCTCGGCATGGATCCGATCCTGAGCCTCGATCAGGTGAGCCGCGAAGGTGATCGCCTGGTCGGGCCGCTGTGCGCGGCGTGGTTCATCCTGTTTGTCATTCCCTTCTTCCTGTTCGTGCCGGACAACCGGCAGTCCTTGAATGCGACATCCGAGAGCCCGATCCGCGACGCGCTCCAATCGCTCTGGAAAACAGTCCGCAACCTACCGAAGGACGATCGCAACATCCTCTGGATGCTCATCGCGCGGATGCTCTATGCGGACGGGCTCGCGGCGATCTTCGTTTTCGGCGGCATCTATGGCGCCTCGGTATTCGGCTGGCGCACGTTCGATCTTGGTCTCTTCGGCATCATTCTGGCCGGTACCGGCGCGGTCGGCGCCGTCATCGGGGGCCTGCTCGATGATCGCGTAGGCGCCAAGACCGTCATCGTCGGCTCGATTGTGATC
>JAEYPL010000220.1 GCA_023410905.1 Pseudomonadota bacterium | reverse complement strand
ATCGTGCCCGGCACGGCCGCCGCGATGGTTGGCGCCGCGCGCCGGTCGATCACGCCAGTCGGTAGATGCCAAAGGAGATCCACGATTCGCGGCGCCGCGACACCGGGCGGCAGGCGCACGGCCTTCTTCAGCAGCGTCTCGAGCCGCGGGCCGACACCCGTCAGGCCACGGGCCGTGCCAAAAAGGGGGGCGAGCTGGTCTGGCCGCATACGCTCTCGTCGGCTGCGCTATCTGGTCATGGCATGGCCGGGCCCCTTGGACCCGTCCGCTCAAAGGGCTATATCACAGCCGGAGATCGTCCGGAGGCCCTGTCCCCGGACAGTCCGAGCCATCCACGGAACCTGCTGCTTTCGGGCGTGCGGGTCGGAGGGGATTCCGCAAACGACTTACAATCCGCCGGCATTGCCCGCCGATTTGGCTGGCCGGACGAGCCGAGGAGCGCCTGTTCAGATGACAACCGATGAAACGCGCCGCCGCCGCGCGCTGTACCGCGCCCAGCACCGCGGCACCAAGGAAATGGATTTCCTGCTCGGGCGTTATGCCGAGGCGCGGCTTGCCGGCATGGCTGCTGACGACCTCACGGCCTTCGAGGAGCTGTTGGCGCTCCCCGATCCGCAGCTTCAGGCTTGGCTCATGATGGGCCAGTCGTTCGACGGCAGCGCGCTCGCCGATCTGCTGCGCGACATTCAGGTCTTCCACGGCATTGGCGCCCGCGCCAACTAAGCAAGTTCGATGGCTCAAACTCAGACCACCAAACCGGCGACACCGGCCCCCACCTTCATGCCCGGCGAGGAGATCGTCCTCGGCGCACCGGATGGCTATGACGCGGCCGTGCTCGCCCGCATTGCCGATGAAGCGAGCGCCGTTCATGGCGCGCCCCAGACGCTGCTGCATGTCGCCGCCGATGATCGCCGTCTCGAACAGCTCGAAACCGGTCTTGCATTCTTTGCGCCCAAGACCCGCATCATCACCATTCCGGCCTGGGACACCGTTCCCTATGACCGCGTGGGGCCCGAGCCCGAGATCGTCGCGCGCCGCATGGCCGGTCTCGCGCGCCTCGTCGCTGGTACCACCAAGGCCCCGACCATCGTCCTCACGACTGCCAATGCCATTCTTCAACGCGTACCGGGGCGCGAGTTTCTGCGTCGTGCACTCCGCCCGTTGGCGCCTGCCCAGCGCGTCGATCGCACGCGCCTCATCGAACGACTGACGCGCGCCGGCTATGTCCGCACGGGCACTGTCATGGAGCCCGGCGAATTCGCGGTGCGCGGCAGCCTCGTCGATCTCTTTCCGCCCGGCCGGCAGACGCCCGTGCGCCTCGATTTCTTCGGCGACACCATCGAGAGCATCAAGGCCTTCGATCCCGAAACCCAGCGCACGGGCAAGATCGTGCAGCGCCTCGTCCTCATGCCCGTGAGCGAGCTCGCCTACGGTCCCGAAGCCGAGAGCCGCTTTCGCCAGGGCTATGTCGCCGCATTCGGTGCCGTGAAGGGTGACGATCCACTCTACGAGTCCGTCAGCGCAGGCCAGCGCTATCCAGGCATGGAGCACTGGATCGCTCTCTTCCATGATCACATGGAGACGCTGTTCGACTACGCGCCGGACGCGCTGCTGAGTTTCGATCCCATGATGGACGAGACGATCGCCGATCGCCTGGAGCAGGTCCGCGATCACTACGAGGCGCGCGTCAACGGTCTCGAAACAACGGCCTTCGGCGCGGCGCCCTATAAGCCCCTTCCGCCCGACCGCACATACTTGAGCGATACCGAATGGCGCGGCGTCCTCGCCAAGCGTTTCCTCCTGCGCCTCTCCGCATTCGATGCGCCACCTTCCGAGGATACGCGCCAGCGTGACTTCGGCGGGCGTCCCGGCCGCACGTTCGCCACCGAGCGCAACAGCGAGAACGTCAATATCTTCGAGGCCGTCGTCGGGCATGTGAAATCACTTCAGCACGCCGGCAAGCGCGTCGTTCTCGCTGCCTGGACGACGGGTGCGGGCGAGCGCCTCGCAGCGCTCCTCACCGAGCATGGTCTCGCCAAGCCGACGCGCATTGCCAATCTCGCCGAAGGCCTCGTGCTGCCGCAGACGACGCCGCTCCTCGCGACGCTCGGCCTCGAACGCGGCTTCGAGACTTCCGATCTCGCCGTCATCGCCGAGCAGGACATTCTCGGCGACCGCCTCGTGCGCCCCAAGAAACGCTCGCGCCGCGCCACCGACGTCATCACCGAAGCGACCAGCCTCACGGCGGGCGATCTCGTCGTGCATTCGGATCACGGCATCGGCCGCTTCATCGGCCTCAAGACCATCGAGGCACTGGGCGCACCCTACGACTGCCTCGAGATCGACTATGCGGGCGGCGACAAGCTCTATCTGCCCGTGCAGAACATCGAACTTCTGTCCCGCTACGGCTCCGACGAGACGAACGCCCAGCTCGACCGGCTCGGCGGTGTCGGCTGGCAGACGCGCAAAGCCAAGCTCCGCCAGCGCCTGCGCGAGATTGCCGGTGAGCTGATCAAGATCGCGGCTCTGCGCCAGCTCAAGTCCGCCCCCGTGCTCGAAGCCCCCGATGGCGCATACGGCGAGTTCGTCGCCCGCTTTCCGCATCAGGAAACCGAGGACCAAGCCCAGAGCATCGACGCCGTACTCGGCGATCTCTCCTCGGGTCGCCCCATGGATCGGCTCGTGTGCGGCGACGTCGGCTTTGGCAAAACCGAAGTCGGCCTGCGCGCCGCATTCATTGCCGCCATGGCCGGACTGCAGGTTGCCGTCGTCGTCCCGACGACCCTGCTCGCCCGCCAGCACTACAAGACCTTCGTCGAGCGCTTCAAAGGCTTGCCTATCCGCATTGGCCGCGCCTCACGACTCGTGAGTGCGAAGGAGCTTTCAGAGGTGAAGGCCGGTCTCAAGGACGGCACCATCGATATCGTCGTCGGCACGCACGCGTTGCTCGGCAAGCAGATCCAGTTCGCACGCCTCGGCCTGCTGATCGTCGACGAGGAGCAGCATTTCGGCGTCGGTCACAAGGAGCGGCTGAAGCAGCTCAAGGAGGACGTGCACGTCCTCACGCTCACTGCGACGCCCATTCCGCGCACCTTGCAGCTCGCCCTCTCCGGCGTGCGCGAGCTCTCGCTCATCACGACGCCGCCGATCGACCGCCTCGCAGTGCGAACCTACATCTCGCCCTTCGACCCCATCATCATCCGCGAGGCCTTGCGCCGCGAGCGTCATCGCGGCGGACAATCCTTCTACGTCGTCCCCCGCATTGCCGATCTCGACGACGTCGCGGAGTTCCTGACCGAGGAAGTGCTGGAGCTGCGCATCATCCGCGCGCACGGGCAGATGTCACCCGCGCAGCTCGAAGATGTCATGAGCGCTTTCTACGATGGGCAGTACGATGTGCTGCTCTCGACCGCGATCGTCGAATCCGGCCTCGACATCCCGAACGCAAACACGCTCATCGTCCACCGCGCGGATATGTTCGGCCTCGCCGCCCTCTATCAGCTCCGCGGTCGCGTGGGGCGCTCCAAGACGCGCGCCTATGCCTACCTCACGACGCCGCCGGGCAAGCGCCTTACCGAAGCTGCGGAGAAGCGCCTCAAGGTCCTGCACTCGCTCGACACGCTCGGCGCCGGCTTCTCGCTTGCCTCGCACGATCTCGACATCCGCGGCGCGGGCAACCTGCTCGGCGACGAACAGTCCGGCCATATTCGCGAGGTCGGCTTCGAGTTGTATCAGTCCATGCTCGAAGAGGCGATCGAAGCCATCAAGGGCGGTGATCTCGGCGACATCGACGAGCAGTGGAGCCCGCAGATCACACTCGGCACGCCCATGCTGCTGCCCGAGAGCTACGTCGCGGATCTGCAGGTCCGTCTCGGCCTCTATCGCCGCCTCGCGAACCTGAAAACGCGCGAAGACATCGATGCTCTTGCCGAGGAACTGGTAGATCGCTTCGGTCCCCTCCCCGACGAGGTCGAACACCTTCTCGATGTCATGGAGATCAAGGCGCTCTGCCGCCGTGCCGGCATCGCCGAGATCGACGCCGGACCGAAAGGTGCCTCCGTCCTCTTCCGCAAGGGCCAGTTCGCCAACGCCCAGGGCCTCGTCGCCTTCATCCAGGCATCCAAGGGCCTGCTTAGGCTCATGCCGGATCAAAAGCTCGTCTTCAAGGCCGACTGGGAGCAGCCGTCCGCGCGTCTCAAGGGTGTGCGCGGCCTCGTCCAGGAACTTGCGCGCGTCGCCGAGGGTTGATGGCCTGCTGTCATCACAGCTTCAATTTCCCGCGGGATTGACTTCCAGCGCGGGAAGGCGCACGTCACGCGCCCGCTTCTCAGTCCAGCAGGAGACCGGCCATGGCATTCATTACCGCAGACGTTATTCCGAGCGACGATGAAGAGCAGCCCTTCAAAGTCGTCTTTATGCGCGGCGACGAGATCGTCGCCGAGTGGCTTGTCGAAACGCAGGAAGAGGGCGAGGAGCAACTCCTCGAAGCCGTCCGCGAGCTCGGCGCCAGCGATGAGGATGGCGAGGAGGAAGACGACGAAGATGAGGATGACGACGAGGACGAAGATGAGGATGACGACGACGACAAGTCATCCAAGCGGCGCTAGCGCCAGCTCGCTTCGATCCGACCGCATTTGCTGAATTCATCACCGCCGCCGGAAATTTCCGGCGGCGCGCTTTACTCTGCCGCCACCGCGAGACCGCGCTTGCGATCCTTGATGCGCTGCTCGATCACGGGGCGGAAGTTGCGCAGCAGCCCCTGCACGGGCCAAGCCGCGGCATCGCCCAGCGCGCAGATGGTGTGTCCCTCGACCTGCTTCGAGACGTCGAACAGCAGATCGATTTCCTCGATCTCGGCGTCGCCGCGCTCCATGCGTTCGAGCACACGCCACATCCAGCCCGTGCCCTCACGGCACGGCGTACACTGGCCGCAGCTCTCATGCTTGTAGAAATAGGCAATGCGGCGGATCGCGGCGATGATGTCCGTCGACTTGTCCATGACGATGATGGCGGCCGTACCCATACCGCTCTTCAGCTTCGACAGCGTGTCGAAGTCCATGGTCAGGTCGTCGCAAATCTCTTTGGGCAGGCAGGGCATGGACGAGCCGCCCGGGATCACCGCCAGCAGGTTGTCCCAGCCACCGCGCACTCCACCGGCGTGCTTATCCAGCAGCTCGCGCAGCGGAATGCCCATCTCCTCCTCAACCACGCACGGCTTCTCGACGTGACCTGAAATCTGGAAGAGCTTGGTGCCGGTGTTGTTCGGCTTGCCGAGACCGGCGAACCACGTCGCGCCACGCCGCAGGATCGTCGGCGCGACCGCAATGGATTCGACGTTGTTCACCGTGGTCGGTGCGCCATAGAGGCCGGAATTCGCCGGGAACGGCGGCTTCAGGCGCGGCTGGCCCTTCTTGCCCTCGAGGCTTTCGAGCAGCGCCGTCTCCTCGCCGCAGATGTAGGCACCCGCGCCGTGGTGGACGTAGCAGTCGAAATCCCAGCCGTGGATGTTGTTCTTCCCGATCAGCTTGGCCTCATAGGCCTCGTCGATCGCCGCCTGCAGACGCTCGCGCTCGCGGATGAACTCACCGCGCACGTAGATGTAGCAGGCGTGCGCGCGCATCGCGAACGAGGCGACGAGGCAGCCCTCGATCAGCAGGTGCGGGTCGTGCCGCATGATCTCGCGGTCCTTGCACGAGCCGGGCTCCGATTCGTCCGCGTTCACGACGAGGTAGGACGGCCGCGGATCGTTCTTCGGCATGAACGACCACTTGAGGCCGGTCGGGAAGCCGGCGCCACCGCGCCCGCGCAGGCCCGAGGCCTTCATCTCGTTGATGATTGCGTCCTGGCCCATATCGATCAGGGCCTTGGTGTTATCCCAGGCGCCGCGGGCCTTCGCACCGGCGAGCCGCCAGTCGTGGAAGCCGTAGAGGTTCGTAAAGATGCGGTCCTTGTCAGCGAGCATCATGTCCCCATGCGTCTTCGACGGGAGCCCGGCATAGGGGCCCCCTGGAATCTGGACCCGTTCTATCAGCCTCAATGCTATGAGGCGAGGGCTGATCTGCCGCAGCGCACGGCAGTTCTGGCCTGCATTACTCGGCAGCGGCAGGGAATTCCTGCCCCTCGACGAGGGCAACGGCCGCCCGCAGCAGATCATTGCCAGCCGTCGCGCGCGGCCCCTGCTCGGAGAGCAGCCGCCGGAAAGCCCGGGCCCGCGGCTGACCGTGATAGAGCCCGAGGATATGACGAAGAATGGCGTAGGGCCGCCCGCCCTCGGCGACATGGCGCTCCATATAGGGAATGAGCGCGCGCAAGGCGTCCCCGCGGCTGATATCCGAGTTCGTATCCCCGAACAGGCGCCGATCGACCTCGGCAAGGATATAGGGCGTCTGATAAGCGGCCCGTCCGAGCATGACGCCATCGAAGGTCTGCAGGTGAGCCTCAGCCTCCTCGATCGACCCGATCCCGCCATTCAGCACGATGGTCAGTTCGGGTCTGCGCGCCTTGAGCCGGGCGACGCGGCCATAGTCGAGTGGCGGCACCTCGCGGTTCTCTTTCGGTGAGAGCCCCTTCAGCCAGGCCTTGCGCGCGTGCACGATGAACGTATCGCAGCTCGCTGCTGCCACCGTATTGATGAACCGGTCGAGATCGGCCTCGCTGTCCTGGTCGTCGATACCGATGCGGCACTTCACGGTGACCGGCACGCGTACAGCCGCCCGCATGGCCGCGACGCAGTCCGCGACGAGATCCGGCTCGGCCATGAGACAGGCGCCGAAGCTGCCGACCTGCACGCGATCCGACGGGCAGCCCACATTCAGATTGATCTCGTCGTAGCCCCAGTCCTCGCCGATCCGGGCGGCCTGAGCGAGCCCCGCCGGATCCGAGCCGCCAAGTTGTAGAGCAATCGGATGCTCCGACGGATCGAAGCCGAGCAACTGATCCCGCTTGCCGTGGATCACCGCCGACACCGTCACCATCTCGGTATAGAGCCGCGCCTGCTTGGACAGCAGACGGTGGAAGTACCGGCAATACCGGTCACTCCAGTCCATCATCCGGGCCACGCAGAATCA
>JAEYPL010000247.1 GCA_023410905.1 Pseudomonadota bacterium | reverse complement strand
TAAGGAATTCGGTGCCACCATCGAGGTCGTGACCTTCGACGGCCTCGTCGTCGATGCTGCGCGCGAGGCTGGCGCGCGGGCGATCTTCCGCGGTCTGCGCGACGCCACCGACTTCGACTACGAGATGCAGATGTCGGGCATGAATGGGGCAATCGCGGAGGACATCGATACGGTGTTCCTGCCTGCAAGCCCGGATGTACGCCACATCACGGCCACGCTGGTGCGCCAGATCGCGCTCATGGGTGGCGACGTCAAGCCGTTCGTTTCGCGCGATGTGGCCCGTGCGCTCAAGGCCAAGGCGGCGAGCAAGTAGCGAATTCAGCCGCACGCCATCCAATAGAAGCAGCTCTAAGGAGTTCACGTTCGTGAGAACGCTCATTGCAAGCTTTATCATGACCCTGATCGCGGCCGTCGGTCCGGTGCACGCGCAGGGCGGCAAGCTCGATCCGCAGAATACGCTGGTCATCGAGCTCAAGGACGGTCCGGTGGTGATCAAGTTGCGCCCCGATCTGGCGCCGAAGCACGTCGAGCGCGTGAAGACCCTCGCGCGGCAGGGCTTCTACAACAATCAGAAATTCCACCGCGTGATCGCGGGCTTCATGGCTCAGACCGGCGATCCGACCGGTACGGGCATGGGCGGCTCGAAGCTCGGCAATCTGCCCGCGGAGTTCACCCAGGAAGTCTACAAGCGGGGCAGCGTCGGCGCGGCGCGCACGAACGATCCCAACACGGCGAATAGCCAGTTCTTCATCTGCTTCGGCGCGGGCTGCCGCAGCCTGACCGGGCAGTACACGCTCTGGGGCGAAGTCGTGGAGGGCATGGAGAACGTCGACAAGATCGCCAAGGGCGAACCGCCGGCCAAGCCCGACGTTATGCAGAAGGTCTATATCCTCGGCGACGTGAAGCGCTGAGCGCGCGCCGCCTCCCGCAATCTAGAAACCGAGTACAAAGGAGCCAGTCATGGCCGATATCAAAGATCCCGAGAACACCATCATCATGGATACGACCAAAGGTCAGATCGTCATCCAGCTGCGTCCCGATCTCGCGCCGAAGCATGTCGAGCGCATCAAGACGCTGGCGCGGGAGGGCTTCTATGACGGCATCGTCTTCCATCGCGTGATCGACGGCTTCATGGCGCAGGTCGGTTGCCCGCACGGCACCGGCACCGGCGGCTCGAAGCACCCGAACCTCAAGCAGGAGTTCAACGCCGAGCCGCACGTGCGCGGCATCTGCTCCATGGCGCGCGCCCAGAACCCGGACAGCGCCAACAGCCAGTTCTTCATCGTGTTCGACGATGCGAGCTTCCTCGACCGCCAGTACACGGTCTGGGGCCAGGTCATCGAGGGCATGGACAACGTCGACAAGATCAAGCGCGGCGAGCCCGTCCAGAACCCCGACAAGATCACGTCCATGAAGGTTGCGGCCGACGTGAAGTAAGCGCGGCTCTGCCAACCTGCACGAGGCCTTGAGTGCGGCGGTCGAGTGTGGTCATCTTCCTGGGGATCCACCCGGGGGATGGCCATGATCGATCGCCGCATTTTTCTTCAGCTCACGGGCGGCGCAGCGGCTGGTGCTGCAGCGCTCTCGCCAATCACGAGCGCTCGCGCAAGCGCGGCAGCGAACGGCGATGCTCTGGGGCTCGTGCTCGCCCGCGATGGTACCGCGACATCGCTCGCCGATCCGCTGGTCATATTGAGCGAGCGGTTGCAGCTCGCGAGCGGCGGCAGGCTCGTTTTGCAGATAGCATCCGCGGGTCATGAGGATGCGGAGGCCGGCAGCAGCCTGATACTCGCCTGCGAGGACGCGTTCGCCGATCGGGATCCGATGTCGCTTCTGCTCGGCGGGAGTCCGTTCTGCGCGAGCGCCGGCGCCTTCGATGCAACGACGTGGCTCAGAGGTATGGGCGGCCAAGCGCTATGGGATCAATCCGCCGCAAGCTCGGGTTATAAGCCCCTGCTGATCGCCCGCCTCAATCGGGCGGACGCGCATGTCTGGGCGCACCAGTCTTTCAGTCTGCCGCGGGACTTCAGCGGCGTGCGCATCTCTGCGCCGATGGCTATTCACGAGCCGCTGCGCATGCTCGGGGCAGAGCCGACATTGCTGCCGACCGGGAAACTGGTTGCGGCATTCGAAGCTGGCGACATCGATGCTTTTGAGACCCACGACTATGCCGTCTCGTTGGAGATGGCGCGCCGATGGAAGGGTACGATCAGTTGGGCATCGGGGAGTCTCGCGGGGACAAGCCGGGTGATCTCGCTGAGAATTCCTTTGGCGCAGTGGCAGGCGCTTACGGCCGCCGAACAGGCCATCGTGGAAGCCGTGGCGCAGGAGACGGCTGCCACGTTGCAAGCCATACAGAAAGTGCACGCCGCTCCGATCACAAAAGAGATTGCGCGTGCGGCGGGACGTGGTCCATGGCCTGTGCGGAGTGAAATCCGATCCGCGCTCAGTGTCGAGGCAGTGCGGCTGCTGGCACCGCTTTCAAAATCCGATCCGCTCTTTGCCTGTGCGCTCGCGAGCATGACGGCTCTGGTCGAGCCGGCATTCAAATCCGACAGCATCGCGTGAGCTGAGCGCCGGCTTCAGCCTTCCGGGAGTTTCCATGTTCTTCGACGGTTTCACGCTGACCAAAATTCGTGTGCGCGATGGCGACATGCGCGTGCGCCATGGCGGTAGCGGCCCGCCCTTGCTGCTTCTGCACGGCAATCCGCAGACGCACGCCATGTGGCACAAGGTGGCGCCCGTGCTCGCGCAGCGATTTACCGTCGTCTGCCCAGATCTTCGGGGCTATGGCGGATCACACAAGCCACCTGCCACCTCGGACCACGCGCCCCATGCCAAACGTGAGATGGCACGCGACATGATCGAGCTCATGACGGCGCTCGGCTTCGATAAATTTCAGGTCGTCGCGCACGATCGCGGTGCGCGCGTCGCCCATCGTCTTGCCATCGATCATCCGCAAGCCGTTCAGCGTTTGGCGCTTCTCGATATCATACCGACCATCGAGCACTTCGAGCGCGCCGATATGGCCTTCGGTCTCGGCTACTATCACTGGTTCTGGTTCGCCCAGCCGCATCCATTCCCCGAGACGCTGATCAATGCGGCGCCGGACGAGTGGTTCTTCTCGCACACGGCGCGCGAACCCAAGGGGCGGGACTTCTTTGCACCGGATGCGCTGGCCGATTATCTCGCCCACGCGCGTGACCCCGAGATGATCCGCGGCATGTGCGAGGACTATCGCGCCGCGACGACCGTCGATCTCGTGCACGATCGCGAAAGCCGCGCTGCCGGCCAGAAGGTGACCTGCGACCTGCTCGTGCTGTGGGGTGAGCGGGGCAAGATCGGCGTCTGGTACGATCCGCTCGCCATCTGGCGCCAATACGTGACGGGAAGTGTCAGCGGCCAAGCCGTCCCGAGCGGGCACTATCTCGCCGAGGAGGCGCCGGACGCGGTGCTTTCGGCCCTCGACGGCTTCCTCGATCGAGCAAATTGAAGCCCTTAGGCCCGTTCCGTCACGAATTCGCCGCACCAGCGCCGTCGGAATGCCGGGTCAGCTCATCATGGTTGGTTAATCGGGTTGGGCTATGGCTCTGAATCCGATGTGCCGGCATCGGGGCAGATGTCGACTTCGTGAAGGATGGTGTGATCCCGGGGGATCGGCCGCCGCAGTCGCGGGAGGGCCGGGAGAAGGGGCCGCACATTCGGGGGAAGTTTCTTGCGCAGTACGCTTGCACGGCTTCTGACGGGCCTTGTCCTCTGTTCGGCTGCCGCCGCCCTTGGCGCGAGCATGGTCGGAGCGAACCGCGACGGCGACCGCACGATCTCGCTCTACAACATCCACACGAAGGAAACGGTCACCGTTACATACAAGCGGGACGGCAAGTTCGTTCCCGCGGCCATGGAGCGCGTCAATTGGGTCTTGCGCGACTGGCGCAAGAACGAGCCGACGACCATGGACCCCGAGCTCGTAGATCTCCTCTGGGAGATCCACAACGAGCTCGGCTCGAAGGTTCCGATTCATATCATCTCCGGCTATCGCTCGCGCGGCACGAACAACATGCTCCGGCAGACGCGCGGCGGGCAGGCCGAGAAGAGCCAGCACATCAACGGCAAGGCGGCCGACGTCCACTTCCCCGACGTCCCCATTCAGCGCCTGCGCTATTCAGCGCTCATACGCGAGCGCGGCGGCGTCGGCTATTATCCGCTCTCCGCCATTCCGTTCGTGCATGTGGACACCGCCCGGGTGCGCGCGTGGCCACGACTGCCGCGACAAGAGCTGGCATTGCTCTTCCCGAGCGGGCACACGCAGCATATGCCCGCCGACGGCGGTCCGCTGACGGCCGAGGACGCGCGCGCAGCCCGGACGCGGCTCGCGAGTGCCGGTGGCGAGATCGGTGCTTTCCTGGACCTGCGGCGGCGCGGACCACGCTCTCAGACAGTGGTCGCGGAAGCGCGGCCCCCCGCGCAATCTGCCTGGCAGCAGGCCGCTGCACCTGAGCCGCCGCCAATGCCATCCAAGCGGCCTTCGCCGCCAACGCGCACGCTTGCCGACGAACTGCGCCTTGCCTCCGCGGGCCCGAGTGCTCCGGATCGTGGGCAGCTCCACAATCTCGTGCGCCATGCCAGCATGATGCCCGAGCCGCGCCTTCTCGCCCCGCCGAAGCCGGCCGCGCGGCCGCCGACCATCGCGAGCCTCGCTGCAGAAGCGCTCGAGGAACGGCGGGCCGATGCGCCGGGCCATCAGGTGGCGGCTCTCGATGCCGCTGGCTGGACGATGCCACGCGAGCCAGCCTCATCGCCGCCCGTCGGCCGCTTCGGCTGGGGGAAGACGGGGCATGAACTGCGCTGGGTTTCCGCGACCGAATTCGACGAAGATCATGAC